>QHRS01000311.1 GCA_003221435.1 Candidatus Rokuibacteriota bacterium | reverse complement strand
GTAGTGCTTGACGTCACGATACGATTTGCGGGCGCCGACCTCCGTGAGGCCCAGGTAGAACTCCTTGATGTCGGCATTCTCCCTGAGCACGGCCGCCGCACCGTCCAGCACGATGCGGCCGTTTTCCATCACGTAGCCATGCTCCGCGATCGTCAGCGCGAGCGTGGCGTTCTGCTCGACCAGCAGCACCGTGAGCTGCTCCTTCCGGTTGAGCTCCTGGACGATCCCGAAGATCTCCTCTACGAGCATCGGCGCGAGCCCGAGCGAGGGTTCGTCGAGCAGCATCACGTGCGGGTCCGCCATGAGCGCGCGGCCGATGACGAGCATCTGCTGCTCGCCGCCGGAGAGGTAGCCCGCCTGCACCGCCCGCCGCTCCTTGAGCCGCGGGAAGTACTCGCACACCCGCGCGATCCCGTCGTTCACCACGCGCCGGTCCGCCTGGATGTGCGCTCCCGCGATCAGGTTCTCCTCGGTCGTGAGATGCTCGAACACGCGGCGCCCCTCGAGCACCTGGACGATGCCGCGCTTGACGATCTCGTGCGGCGGCAGCCGCTCGATGCGCTCGCCGTTGAACTCGATCGAGCCCTTGGTGACCTCGCACGGCCTTGAGCGTCGTCGTCTTGCCGGCGCCGTTGGCACCGAGCAGCGTGGTGATGCCGCCCTCGCGGACGGAGAGCGACACCCCCTTCAGCACGAGGATGACGCCGTCGTAGATGACCTCGATGTTGTTCAGGCTCAGCATGTCGACCCGTACCGGCGGCGCGAAGGGGTTACTTCTTCGCGCCAGCCTCCTTGATGTGCTTGGCCACGACGTCCTGGTACGCCTTGAACCAGCCGGTCGTCTTCACGAACTTGCCGCCTTTCACCTGATAGATCTGCACCCAGCCGCCACCCTCGTGGTCGTGTGACGTGATCTCGAGCGGAGGCACCATGCCACCCAGCGTGAAGCTCTTGATCTGCTCGAACCCCTTCTTCACGTCGTCGCCGGTGATCCTCCCGTCGGGCTTCGCCATCACCGCGTTGCGGATCGCCTCGATCATCAGCGCCATGCTGAACACGCCGCGGTTGTAGTAGACGGTCGACGCCATCTCCTTCGGCACCGGCTGACCTTCCTTCTTGTACAGCTCGCGGATTTCGTTGAGGACGGGGAAGTCCTCACCCACGCCGGCGAACTGCATGGCGTAGTAGCCTTCAGCGAGCGGCCAGCCGCCGGCGGCCAGGACGTCCGCTTCGGCGGCGCCCCACACCATCGAGACCACCTTCTTGAGCGGGTAGCCAACGCGCTTGAACTCCTTGATCGACACCGACGGCGATCGGCCGAAGAGGTGGCCGATGACGAAGTCGGCGCGGTAGCGCTGGGTGATGTCGAGCACTTGGGCGCCCATCTCCACGCCGGGCGGTGGTACCGCGAAGGTCCTGAGCTGGAAGCCCTCCTTCCCCGACAGATCCTCGAGCACCGGGATGGGCTCGCGGCCGGCCGGGTTGTCGAAGAAAATGTACGCGATCTTCTTGCCCCTGAGGCTGCCGAGCTGCTTCTTGGCGAAGTCCACCGCCCCCGCGCCCTGGGACCAGTATGTCGCGGCGATCGGGAAGATGTAGGGGTACCGGCCGCCGTCGGTCGAGTCCGCGCGGCCGAAGCCGGGCGAGATCCCGGGGATCCGGTCCTCGGTCAGCTTCTGGGTGAGCGCGTAGACCAACGGGGTGCCGTAGACGAACATCGTGACCATGCCTTCCTTCTTGAACCGCTCGTACGCCTCCACGCCCGCCGGCACCTTGTACTCGTGATCGATCTCGATGAGCCTGATCTTGTGGCCCTCGACGCCGCCCTTGGAGTTCACGAGCTTCGTGTAGTCGTGAAACCCGGGGCAGAGGTTCACTCCGACCGTTTGGGTCGCGCCCGTGCGGTCACACAGCAGCCCGACGACGATCTCGTGACTGGCGCCTGCGGGCTGGACGAACCCGACCGCGAACGCGAGTCCTATCAGGAACGCCACGGATCGTTTCATGGTTACTCTCCTTTCATTTGGTCGGCGGGGGCCTCGACGGCCCCCTCCGAGCCTCCCCCAGAACCGCGTTGCGCCGGCACAGCCGGCGCTCGAAACGGCGCCACCGACGCGCACGCTGATCTCATCGTGCACGGTCAGTACGCGAAGGGCCAGACCCGGAAGTAGTTGCGGATGTTCCGCCACAGTCGATTGAGCCCCTCCGGCTCGACGACGAGGAAGAAGATGATCAGCGCGCCGAACAGGATCAGGCGGAGATTCGGGATGATGTTCAGCACCGCGGCGGCCGAGAACAGGACGCCGCCGAAGGCCTCCATCGCGTAGCGGATCAGGATCGGGAGCAGCGTGATGAAGATCGCGCCGAAGACGGAGCCGAGCACGGAACCCAGTCCCCCGATGATGATCATGGCCAGATAGTCGATGGACGTGCCGATCTGGTACTGCTCGTAGTTCGCCACCCCGAGGTAGTAGGTGTAGAGGACCCCGGTCACGCCGGCGTAGAACGATGAGATCGCGAAGGCCAGCAGCTTGTAGCGGAAGATGTTGATCCCGATGATCTCGGCCGCGATGTCGTGGTCGCGGATCGCGATGAACGCCCGCCCGATGCGGCTGCGCACGAGGTTCATGGTTCCGACGAGCGCCAGCGTCACGAAGAACAGCAGGAAGAAGTACATCTGGCGCTGCGTGGCGATCTTGTAGCCGAACAGCTGCGGGCGCGGAACCTCGATCGAGGCTTGCACCCCGCCGCTGATGAAGGTGACGTGATTGATCGTCCACTCGATGATGAGCTGGCCGGCGAGGGTGGCGATGGCGAGGTAGAGTCCCTTGATGCGGAGCGACGGGATGCCGACGATGGCGCCGATCAGCGCCCCCATGAGTCCGCCCAGCAGCAGGCTGACCGGCCACGGCCAGCCGAGGCGCACGGCGAAGTTGGCCGCCGTGTAGGCCCCCACCGACATGA
>QHRS01000074.1 GCA_003221435.1 Candidatus Rokuibacteriota bacterium | reverse complement strand
AGGAAGGAAGAAGTAGGCGCCACCGCGGACCGTGGTGAACGCCGGGAGCCCCTGAATCTTCTTTCGAATCGGTCGCCTCGGAATCGTCATGTCGTAGCTGCCGTCGTGTGTGCCGATGATCGGGTCGCGCTCGTTCCCGAGCGACATGAAATCCGGGTCGTTGGCCCACACGTTCATCGTGAACTCGAATTGACGCACCAGGCTGGCGCACCCGACGAACGCGGCGATCCCACGCTCGCGCCCATCCTCGGGCGCGTCGTCCGGCAGGTGCGGTCCGGAGGTGCCGCCGCGCCGAATCATCTTGCGACGCTGCATGTTCTCCCCGGTGTCGCGGGGATTCATGCGCCGGACGTGCGAGCCGACTGGGCACGCATAGCCATGCGGGTCCATCTTCCCGTAGTCGAAGTCGTTGTTGCGCTGCATGTCGGCGCCGAGCGCCGGATCGTCGCGCTCCGGCGCCAGCACCAGTGGAGCGCCGCTCCGCCACCGGCCCATCAGCTTGGCCGCGACCAACTCCTGCTCTTCGGGCGTCTTCCCGTGCTGCGCCAGGAAGTCGCGGAACACCCCGACGTGCTCCTGCATCCGGAAGTACGCGAGGAAGCTCCCGTTGCGACTCAAGACCTCCGGTTGCGGCGGCGGGGGCACGAGTCCCATCTCGTCGGGATAGCCGAGGAAGAACTCGCCGGGCTTGATCGGCGGGCCCGAACCGGGCGTCGGCTCGGCTCCGGCGCCCTCGACCGCCGGCTGCGACAACCGATCGCGGTACCCGAAGTGTTCGTGCGCATATTCGAGCGGCGGGATCGCTTCGAGGTCGAGACTCGAGAGCACGCGCACTCCGGACTCCGTCACGTGGCGTTGGTGTTCCGCCTTGCACCGCTCCCGCTCCGGCACGTCCCGAGCGAAGAGAATCACGATCGCGTGGAGATCCGGGCTCGCGAGGTCGCCGACCCAGTGTTCAGGGGCGTTCTTTCCGGTGAGGCCGAGCACCGCCGCGCGCGGCGCCATCCCCTGCTGGAACTCGGGTGGAAAGGTCGCGAGCGAAGGCTGGTCCACGCCGAGCGTCTTGAGTCCGTTCCAGGTGAGCGCCACCGAGACCCACCGGGCATCGAGCAGCGAGCCGCCCACCGCGCGGGCGGTTCCGACTCTCTCCAGGATTCCCTTCAGCCACGCACGACCGCGGTCCACGCCCGGGAACGACAGGAATTCGTAGCGCGCCGCGAGCGCCGGAGTTCGCGTCAGCAGGAAGTGCTGAATGTCGTCGAGGTCGAGCACCTACTGCATCTCGTCGAGGACAGCTCCGAACGCCGCCTTGAGCCGGAGCGCCTTCTTGATCTCGGTCGCGCTCACGTAGGGGTACTCGCCGTACTCGAGAAAGCTCGGGCGCTGGTGATCCCGAAAGAACTTGATGACGGCCTGGAGGTTGGTACGCCAGTCCTCGGGCCAGCCTTCGAGGTTCATGAACACGGTGGTGAGCCCGGTCGCGTTGAACAGCGCGATCGCGTCTTCGAGATACTTGTCGAAGTCGGTGTCGAAGATGCCCTGGTACATGAAGTGGAGCCCCGAGCCGACGTCGAACAGGACCCATCGCAGGTAATGCAACTTGAGCGGCGCGAGCACGCCGGGGTCCGCGGCCACCGCCTTCTCGATGGTGGCGCCGTACTCGCGAACCACCTGCTCCTTCCCGGGTTTGACCTTGGCGATCACGGTGAAGCCGTAGCAGGCGGGAGTCCTCGGGAATACCGGACCAAATCTTCCCTGAGCGAGCTCGAAGTATCCTTCCTTAGGAATCGCCTTCGCTGCCGGCTTGCTCCAATCCGCCTCGGTCATCCCGCGCCTCCGTTCGAATGTGAGCGCCCGCATCGGTGAGAACTTCCAACGCTCGGCGAGCTTAGCTCAGGCGCCCGTCGTCGCGCCACGGTCGCTTCCGATCGAGCGCCGCTGCGGCTACGATTCGTGGGAGTTCGTCGTACCGGCGCGGCACCCTGATGAACCTGGAGGAGGATCGTGAACGTCGTCGTGATCGGGTCGGGCCCAGCCGGTGTCATGGCCGCGATCCGGTCGGCGGAGCTGGGCGCGCAGACCGCCCTGGTCACGCGCGGCGCGTTCGGCGGGATGGCGGCCAACGACGGCCCGGTTCCGGTGCGGACCCTGGCGTACGCCGCCCGCCTCATGCGGGACGCCCGCCAGCTCGAGCGCTACGGGGTCACGGTTTCTTCGCCGAGGCTGGACTACGAGAGACTGCTCGAACGGGTCCGTCAGGTGGTCGCCGAGGTCCGGGATCATTCCTCGCTTCGTCACGAGATCGATCGACTCGGCGTTCGGGTCCACGAGCACGCGGGGACCGCCCGCTTCGGGGATGCTCACACCATCGAGGCCGGATCGGGCCTTCGATTGCCGGCCGATCGAGTGGTGCTGTGCCCGGGCGGCGCGAGCCGCCGGCTCGGAGTCCCGGGCAGCGAGCTGGCCGCGACCCACAGCGACGCGTGGTCGCTCCGGGAGGTGCCGCGATCTCTGCTGGTGGTGGGCGCGGGCATGACCGGTCTGCAGGTGGCCACGGTCTTCCACGCGTTCGGGGCTCGCGTTCAGCTCGTGCAATCCGGACCGCGCATTCTCGCCGCCGAAGACCCCGAGGTCTCGGCTGCGGTCGCCGAGACGCTGCGCGCGATGGGCATCGAGGTCCGCGAGGGAATCGGAACCATCGGGTCGCTCGAGAAGACCGCGGGCGGCGTCCGCGTGCACGTCTCCAAGGACGGAGTGCGTGATGCGCTCGAGGCCGCCCTGGTCGTGACCACCATCGGATGGGTAGCCGAGACGACCGGTCTCGACCTCGCCGCCGCCGGTGTCGAGACCGATGCGCGCGGCTTCGTCCAGGTCGACGACTATCTTCAGACCTCGGCGCCGCACGTGTTCGCGGCGGGAGACGTTCTCGGCCGTGCCCTGATCGTCCCCCCGGCGCTGCACGACGGATACGTGGCAGCAACCAACGCGGTCCAGGGCCGTGCCCTGCGGCGGGAATCGTCGCCGGACCCGATCGGGAGCTTCACCGACCCCGAATACGCCCACGTCGGAATCCGCGAGGACCAGGCGCCCGCCGGGGCATTCGTCGTCGGCCGCGTGCACTTCGGAGAAACCACGCGGACCCTGATCGATGGTCGCACCACCGGCTTCTGCAAGATCATCGCCGAGCACGGCTCGGGCCGGATCCTCGGGTGTCACGTAGTGGGAGAGCGGGCGGTCGACATCGTTCAAGTGGCAGCAGTCGCGATGGCGGGAGGGCTCCGCGTGGATCAACTCGCTCGAGTCCCGCTGTCGTATCCGACCTACGCCGGGATCCTGGCGCGCTCCGCTTATCGTGCCGCGCGCGAGATCGACCCCACCCTCAACGTTCTCGAGCACCGCGACTCCGGGTAAGCTGCCGGGGCGGAACGCGTCCTCTGCCGAGAAGCACCGGGCAACATCAGGAGGTGGCCGCGATGCTGGGGCCCGCTGAAGCCTGCACTACGGTCTCCCGGATCACGTCCCGCCGCGGCCCCGCGGACCATCGCCGGTGCACCACCTACGGCAGCCGCACGATCCTTTTCACGATCTGCGAGGACCGGTTCGCGAGATCCGACCAGCGCGCGATGAGCACCCCGCTCGGCACCGCCCGGCCACCGAGATCGTGCCCGTCCCAGCGTTGCGAGCGTCCTTCATCGAGCACCTTCGTCCAGAGCAGGCGGCCTCCCGTATCGAAGAGCTCGAGGCGTCCGCGCGGCATGCCCGAAGCCAGCGCGAACTCCACCGACTCGGTCCCGCGCGACGGATTGGGCAGAATTCGAAGCCCGGCGCCCGGAGCGAGCCCCGATCCCACCGACGTCGTCGACAGCGGCCGAATCTGGACACCGTTCATGCCCGACTGGAAGTACCCGCCGTAGAGACCGGAGTGGAACGCGATGAGCCCGCCGGTCGTGTGCAACACGAAGCGCTCGTAGGTCACGCCCCTCCGGTGAGCGCCCGGCCAAGCGCCGCCTACGTTGACCGGACCCGGTGTGGCGTCATCCACTCGAACCCGGCACATGCGCGCGGGATCATCGGGCGTCATGGCATAGATGAGGACTTCGTAATCATCGTTGACCAGGTTCTCGATCCAGAGACACTCGTCGACCGGATCGTTCCGGCCGATCAACATGTCGTCCATGAGCGCGCCGTCGTCGCCCGAGGTTGCTGGGTTGTCGAATTGAAGGAGTTGTGTTCCTCCGTACATGTAGATGTTCGCCGCGGTCGGCGATCCGGTGATGTCCACGAGCGGCGCCCGTTCATAGGGAGGGAGAACGCCGATGAGATTCCAGCGACCGGCGCCTCCGGCGGCGGCATAGCTATCCGCGGGGATCGAGCCGGCGCCAAAATCGATGTTGATCGACTGCGCGGAGAGTGGGGAGGCCGATGAGACCAGGAGGAGCGGGAGTGCCAGGGTAGGCAGGAGTCGCGTCATGGCGATCACCTCCGGGAAAGAGGGGACGAGAATCCGAGACCGCGGCCTGCGAACGGCTCCCGCTATTGTGCCAGCTTTGTGCCAGAACCTCACGCCAAGAAGCGAGACTACCGGTCCGCATCGGTTTCCTGGGATCGCGGGAGTTCGGGATGCGTGATATCCGGGCTTGGAAGGTTGCCCGGCTCGACAAGCCCACGAACGCGGCCTCTGCCGGACCGGCACCTTCGAGGCAAGCCTCTCAGGGCTTCCCGGATGGGGCGGCGAGCAGTTGCGCGAAGGCGGCCAACTCCTCCGCGTTGAGGTCCGACACCACCCAGTAGGCCATCCCTGCGCGCGTGCCGTGGATCACGTGAAAGCCCCGCTGCGTCAAGGCCGGCGCGATTCCCTCGTGCGCGTCAGACATCGGCCACACGAACACGTTGATGACGTGCATGCGATGCATGTAGACGAGTGCTGCGACCGGACGGCCCTGCAGGTAGTCGAGCCGCCCGCCGACGAGCGGATAGTTCGCCGCCGCGAAGTCCGTAACGGGAGGCGAGAAGTCGAGCCTGCCGCTGAACCAGGGCTTCACGGTGTGCTGATCGGTCGAGGCCACGTCCGTCAAGTGGTTCGCCATCAGCGACCGGATGTGGCCCGACACCGCCTCGCGCGCGGTCGCGGCGTCCGGGCGTTCGCGCGGTAGGGTGGCGACGATCCACGTGCCGCCACCCACCGCGATGACCGCGGCGGCCGCGCCCAACCAGCGCCACGCCTGAGCCGCGGGCCTCGAGCGCACAGCGTCCCGCCGTCCTGCCGCGCGGAGGTCGCGCATCACTCGCGCACGCAGGAGGTCCGGTGCGCGGTGATACTCGAGGTCGCGCCTCAGGTTCTCGCCGAGTTCGCGCTGCCGTGCCAAGGCGGCCGAGCAGTCCGGGCACGATTCCAGATGCTGCGAGACTTCGCCGCTGGCGACCGGGTCGAGCTCATCGTCCAGGAACGCCGAGAGCCGATCGAACACGTGTGCCGATGCCATGTCAGACGCTCTCCTTCGCGCCGGCTCCCAGGGCGAGCAGCAGCTGCTTGCGCGCGCGCGCCAGGCGCGACATCACCGTGCCGATGGGCACGCCCATCACATGGGCGATCTCCTTGTAGGACAGACCTTCCAGCTCACGCAGCACCAGCGCCTCGCGGAATTCGGCCGCCAGCCGGCCGAGCCCCTCGTGCACGGACTCGCTCGCGATCGCGCGCGCCAGGTCGGCCTCCGGCGCCGAGAGCTCCGCCTCGAGCGAGTGGGCCTCCTCGTCGAACTCGACCATTGCGCCTCCAGAGCGCCGGCGGCGGAGCTGCGTGAAGCACGTGTTGCGCACGATGCTCAGGATCCACGCCCGTCCATCCGCCCCGCGGAAGCCACCGAAATGCCGGATCGCCCGCAGGAACGCCTCCTGCACGGCTTCCTCCGCCTGGTCGCCGTCGCGAAGCAGATAGCGCGCGAGGTTGTACGCGGCATCGAGGTAAGGCAGCACACATTCATCGAATCGCTCCCGCTCTCGGGGAGAGAGATGGGGCTCCGGGCCCGTCGTCTCCCGGCTCTCCTCGTGGGTCAAAGGTGATTCCTCTCTCGTAACGACTCGCCGATCGCCCGGGCTATTCCCGGATCGCACGAGATTTCTGCTCTGGGAATAACTTCGTCCGCCACCCGGTCAGGGCCGGTGAAGCGAGGCAGTTCGACCCTAACCCGGAGGTAGCTCATGAACGCCGTCCCGCAGCGCCCCGCCCGCATCATCGCCCCGTTCATCGGTTCGCTGTCCCTGCTCGCCGCCGTCCTGGCCACGCCGTGCCGCGCCTCATCGTACGGCAATGCCGTCGGGCAGCCGGCCCCCAGCACGGTCAAGGTCAACCTCTCGGAGTGGAAGGTACAGCTTACCCCAGCCCGTGTTCCGCCCGGGCCGGTGGTCTTCGAGGTGACCAATACCGGCACCATCCCGCACGCGTTCGAGGTCGAGGGAGGCGGGCTCGAAAAGAGCACGCCCCAGATGCAGCCCGGCGCCACCGTCACGCTGAAGCTCGACCTGCGCGCCGGCAGCTACGAAACCTACTGCCCGGTGGGCAAGGACTCGCACAAGATGCTGGGGATGTTGAATCACCTCATGGTTGGCGACGCCAAGCGTGCCTCGGCCAAGGGCGACCAGCGCAAGGAGCACGAGGAACACGAGAAGGGAGAGGCGTACGAGGCCGGACACGAGATGGTCATGGGACACGAAATGGCGATGGAGCACCCGGAACACGACGAGCATGGCGACGGCGCCAAGTCGATGAGGGTCGCCGGCGGTGACCCGGTGATCCAGATCCTCCCCGGCCCCTTTCCATTCGCCGACAGCGCAGCTGCGGTCATCCGCAACCGTCCGCCGGAACAGCAGGCGGACCTGAACCACAAGGCGCAGATGGGTCCCTACTCGAACAACGTGGCGACGATCTCCGGCGACATCTCGCTGGTCGCCATCGATCGGGGCGCCACCGGCGACTCGGTCTCCGGCGTGGCCCAGTTCACGACTCAGGACGGCGCCCGCTGGAAGCTGGTGATGGATCGCGTGCAGACCAAGGACATTCCTTTCAACCCTCGTTTCGGCGGCGTGATCATGGGCCTGTTCTATCACGGCGCCTCGGGCGTCCACACGCCGCTCGTGCCAACTATCCAGAGCTCGCTCGCGCTGTGGGCCTACGCCCACTTGTACAAGAACGACCATCTCGTCACCGACGACGCGATGGTGCACGTCATGCTGCTGTCGCGCACGCGCCGAACGAGCGACTGGGCACTCGATTGCTGGGATTGCTCCAACCGGCCCATCGAAGAGCTCCAATTGCAGGTGACCGCCGCGCCGGGCACGCCCCCCTTCGATGCGCCGGGCGGCTTTCTGTTCGTGAACTGGGAGAAGTCTAGTGGCCAGCGCCTGTCGCTCTAGGCGCAGGGCGCTCGACACGCCCGATCAGCGCTTCGGCCGCGACCGCGCGGGACGTCCTTCCGGTGACTTCCTGATTCGGCCGCGCGCCTTCGTCGGCTGCAAGCGCTGGTTAGGCCGTCGCCTCGCGGGCGCCCTTCGCTGGGGCGCAGAGAGCGCACTGATCGTGACGTAGTATCCTTCCGGATCTCGGAGTGAGAACTCCCTTGTTCGGGTGTTCGGGTTCACGTGGGGCCCCTCTTCGAGCCGGGTGACGAGAGCGCGGGCCCTCTTGAGTGTCATGTCGAAATCGTCGACGCGGAAGAACAAGATGAGTCCGTTGCCACGTGACGCCTCGTGCGGGCTCATCAAGGAAGGATGCTCGTGCGCGCCCCATTGATGGAGGCAGAGCAACACGGTTCCATCCGTATCGAGGACCTGGCCAAAGTAGTCATGGTCGGGAGCCGTCTCGGGTTGGCCGAAGAGCGACTGGTACCATTTGAGGCTGCTCGGAACGTCGCGTACGCCGATGATCGTCCAGATGCGTTTCATCGCATTTCAACCCTCGGCCGAACACTGGAGATAGGCTGCGAAGCTCCATCCCGGCCAGGCTTCGTCAGTTTCATGCACCCACCCGGGATGCCAAAGAAGAGGTCGTCTCCAAATTCTTGAAGGGTGACCTCGAACCTTGGATGGGTCGACAGTCTGGTCACTTCTCACAATCAGCATGCGTGTGGATCATCCTAGCTTCCCGACGGTCTCAGCGCACGCTCAGCATGGCATACGTGCGCTTGCCCTTGCGCAGGAGCACGTACTTGCCGAAGAGGAGATCGTTCGACGTGATGCGGCGGACTGCATCGGCTAGGCGTTCGTTGTTCAGGTAGATGCCGCCGCCTTCGATGTCCTTCCGCGCCTGGCCCCTCGAAGAGCACAGGCCGACGTGAACCAGCACCTCGGGCAACGCGACCCCGGGCGAGGCGAGCTTCGTCTTCTCGAACTCCGTGGTCGGGACTTCGCCCACGACGTCGCCGAAGACCTCCTCGCTGACGCCTTCGAGCGAGCCGCCGAAGAGGATCTCGCTCGCTCTCACGGCGGCGGCGAGGGCGTCTTCACCGTGGACGAGCCTCGTCAGCTCGCGGGCCAGGGCCTTCTGAGCGGCGCGAGCGCCGGGGTCGGTCTGGAGCGCACCCTCGAGGTCCTGGATCTCCTCACGCTCGAGAAAGGTGAGCGTGCGGAGGAGCGTGCCGGCGTCCGCGTCGTCGGCGTTCACGAAAAACTGGTAGAAGCGGTAAGGAGAAGTGCGCTTCGGGTCGAGCCACACGGCACCGTCCGCGGTCTTGCCATACTTGGCTCCGTCGGCCTTCGTGAGCAGCGGGAAGACGAGACCCCAAACCGTGGCGCCGAGCTTTCGGCGCGTGAGCTCGGTGCCGACGGTGATATTGCCCCACTGGTCCGTGGCCCCGACCTGCAATTCGCAGCCGTAGGTCTTGCGCAGGTGATAGAAGTCGAAGCCCTGGAGCAGCATGTAGCTGAACTCGGCGTAGCTGATCCCGGCGTCCCGCGTTTCCATTCGCGAGCGGACGGAGTCCTTGGCGACCATCGCGTTCACCGAGACGTGCTTGCCGACGTCGCGCAGGAACTCCAACACGCCGACCGGCGCGGTCCAGTCGTAGTTGTTCACGAGGCGTGCGGGGTTGGAGCGGACCTCGAAGTCGAGAAACTTGGCGAGCTGCGGGCGGATGCCGTCGAGGTTGCGCGAGAGTTGGTCGGGTGTCAGCAGGTTGCGCTCGTCGGGCTTGCCAGACGGGTCGCCGATCATGCCGGTGGAGCCGCCGGCGAGCGCGATCGGGTGGTGGCCGTGCAGCTGAAAGCGCCGCAGCGCGAAGAGCGGGACGAGATTGCCGACATGGAGCGAATCCGCGGTGGGATCGAAGCCCGCGTAAAGCGTGATCGGGCCCTCGGACAGCCGCTTCGTCAGCGCATCGAGGTCGGTGCAATCGGCGAGAAGGCCGCGCCAGCGTAGTTCGTCGAGGATGGTCATGGAAGCGGCGAGTAAACCAGCCGCGTTCGCCGCCACGCAAGGCGGTCGCCGGCTCGAGGACGCCCGACGGACTGAGCGACTGGCCTTCGAGGGGGCTAAGCGCGCACAGGCCGTTCAGGCGCACAATACCTGTCCTATCACCTGCTCGACGCGAATCGAGACCAGGATGTAATCTCACGGCGAGCCAGGTCGAACACGAAAACGACTCTTCGTCTCTGCCATGGACACGGGATCCTTCGCCACCGTTCTACGGACGCTCTTCAGCGAGATCGTCCAGGGCTCGCCTGATCCGAGCGCGCGCACGTACCTGCTCAACCGGGGCGATGCGGGCCTGCTCGCGTCGTTGGACCGGCTCTCCGCTGTGGCCGCCTCTGCGACGCACGGCGGCAGTGGGTCGATTGCGGCGCACGTCGATCACCTTCGCTACGGATTGTCGCTGCTCAACCGGGGGGCCAAGAGCGTGCCACCGCCCTGGAAGGACATGGACTGGACGGCGAGTTGGCGGAAGAACGTCGTGTCGGACATCGAGTGGCAGAAGCTACGCGACG
>QHRS01000073.1:10560-20525 GCA_003221435.1 Candidatus Rokuibacteriota bacterium | reverse complement strand
TACGGGTGGCGCGGAGACTCGTAGAGCGCGGCTCGGTCGGCGATCTCGACAATCTTGCCGAGGTACATGACGGCGATCCGGTCGGAGATGTGGCGCACCACCGACAGATCGTGGGCGACGAAGAGGTAGGCGAGCCCGAACCTGGCCTGCAGGTCCTCGAGCAAGTTGATGATCTGCGCCTGGATCGAGACGTCGAGGGCCGAGACCGGCTCGTCGCAGATCATGACCGCTGGCTCGAGTGCCAGCGCTCGCGCGATTCCCACCCGCTGCCGCTGGCCGCCGGACAGCTCGTGCGGATACCGATCGGCGTGCTGCGGGGCGAGCCCGACCTGCAGGAGCAGCTCGCGGACCCGCTCGACGCGCTGCGCCCGATCGGGAACGAGCCGATGCACCGCGACCGGCTCGGCGATGATCTGGCCGACCGACATTCGGGGATTCAGCGAACTGTACGGGTCCTGGAAGCAGACCTGCAGCCGGCGGCGAATCGGGCGTAGCTCGGCGTCGGAGAGCTTCGTCAGGTCCCGCCCCTCGAAGAGCACCGCGCCCGCGGTCGGCCGCTCGAGCTGCAGGATGCAGCGGCTCACCGTGGTCTTGCCACAGCCCGACTCTCCGACCAGGCCAAGCGTCTCGCCGCGGTGCAGCGTGAAGCTGACGCCGTCGATCGCCCGCACGACACCCCGCGGCCCGCCCAAGAGGCCACCGCCGACCTCGAAGTGCTTCACGAGGTCGCGGACCTCGAGGACGACGTCGCTCATTGGGCTACCGTCCTCACGCGATTCTCGACGCACTGTTTCCTCGGAGGGGGGCTCCGCCCCCCTTCCGGACCTCCCCCCAGTTTGGGGAGCCGAGCGGTTCGCGGGGCTGGGGCCCCGCACCGCGCAGGCGACCACTCGGACGAACTGCGCCGGCAAAGCCGGCGCTCGGAAGCTCAGTGCGCCGGCGCGCGCGTCACCCGCGCGGCTTCCCAGCAGGCCGACTCGTGCGCGTCGCGGACGCGAGCCAGCCGCGGCCGCTCTGCCGTGCAGCGCTCGACCCTGAACGCGCAGCGCGGCGCGAAGGCGCAGCCCGGAGGCAGTCGGGCGAGGTCCGGCGGGCGCCCTTCGATCGGATCGAGCTTCTCCCGCCGCGGCTCGTCGAGCCGCGGCACGGAGCGGAGCAGCCCGACCGTGTACGGATGGCGCGGGTCGGCGTAGAGCGCGCGCGCGGTGGCTCGTTCGACGATCCGCCCCGCGTACATGACGTTGACGCGGTCGGCGTAGCGCGCCACGACTCCGAGGTTGTGGGTGATGATCACGAGCGTCACACCGAGACGGCGCGAGAGGTCCCGCAGCAGCTCGAGGACCTGCGCCTGGATCGTCACGTCGAGCGCGGTCGTAGGCTCGTCGGCCAGGACGAGTGACGGATTGCAGGCCAGCGCCATCGCGATCATGATCCGCTGCCGCATGCCGCCGCTGAACTGGTACGGGTACTGGCCGAGCCGCCGCTCGGGATCCGCGATGTCGACCAGCGCGAGCAATTCGACCGCCTGGGCGCGGGCGGCCGCGGGCGTCATCCCGAGGTGGATCTCGGGACCTTCGGTGAGCTGGCGGCCGACCGTGAGCGTGGGATTCAGCGAGGTCATCGGCTCCTGGAAGATCATGCCGATCTCGCGGCCGCGCACCCCGCGCATCTCGTCCTCGGAGAGGGCGAGGAGGTCGCGGCCCCTCCAGAGCACCCGGCCGCCGACGATGCGGCCCGCCGGCCCGGACACCAGGCGCATGATCGACAGCGCGGTGACGCTCTTGCCGCACCCCGATTCACCGACGAGCGCAACCGTCTCACCCTCGTGCACGTCCCAGGAGACATCGTCGACGGCGCGTACGACCCCCGCGCGGGTGGCGAACTCGGTGCGGAGATTCTGAACCTCGAGGAGCGTCGGCACCGGGGGCTACATGCAGCGGGCCGCGGTCAGATGCAAGGCCGCATGCGGGACGAATCGCGCGTACTCGCGACACACCGCTTCGGCCACGCACGGCCAGCGGTACTGCGACGCCCACCGCGCGGCTTCACGTCCGAGCCGCCAGCGCAGATCGCCGTCCCCGAGCACGCGGCCGATCGTCTCGGCGAGCGCCGCAGGGTCGCCGTCGGGCACGAGGAACCCGGTGGCGCCGTCTCGAACCGTCGTCGTGAGCCCGCCGACGTTCGAGGCGATCACCGGGCTTGCGCACGCCATCGCCTCGAGCGCGACCATTCCGAACGACTCGTAATACGACGGCATCACCGTCGCCTCGGACGCCGCGTAGTAGAGCCGGAGTCGCTGCTGGGGCTGGGCACCGAGGAACCGCACCGAGTCCGCGACACCGAGCGTGCCGACCAGCGTGCGCAGGTGGGCGACATGACCGTCCAGGGGCTCGTCCTGATCGCCGCCGATGACCAGCAGCAGCGGCCGGACGCGCAGGAACGTCAGCGCTTCGAGCAGCGTCTCGAGCCCCTTGATCGGCGTGAGGCGCCCGACGTACAAGAGCAGCGGCCCGTTCGGCAGCCCCAGCTCCGCCTTCGCCGCGGCGGCGTCCGCCGGCGTGAACAGCTCCGTGTCCACGCCGCACGGCACGACCGCAACGCGATCCCGGCGCGCGCCGTAGTACCAGCCGAGATGGTCGCGCTCGACCGCGCTGGCGGCGATGACGCGATCCGCGGCGCCGATGATCCGGGTCTCCGCGGCGATGCGCAGCTCGGGTTCGATCTGGTCTGCGGTCCGCGCGACGCTGTTCTTCAGCTGCCCCAGCGTGTGGAACATCTGCACGAGCGGCACGCTCCAGCGGGTCCGCAGGCGGAGGCCCGCAACGCCCGAGAGCCAGTAGTGGCCGTGCACGAGGTCGTAGTCGCCGCCGTCGGCGAGTCGCCACGCGTCGAGCGCGTCGACGAATTCGTCGAGGTGCCGGTGGACGTCCTCGCGGGGCATGGGCGCTTCCGGCCCCGCGGGCAGGTGCACCACGCGGGCGCCCGGCGCGAGCGGCACGACCCGCTCGATCGCGGGGTTCTGGGAGCGCGTGAAGACGTCGACCTCGATCCCCATCCGTCCGAGCTCGCGGGAGACCTCCCGGACGTAGACGTTCATGCCGCCCGTCTCCTTGCCCCCGGGCGCCGCCAGCGGGCACGTGTGCACGCTCAGCATGGCGACCCTCATCCGGTCACCTGGATCCGGTAGAGATCCTCGGAACGGGCGCCGAAGCCGAGCTTGTACGGCTCCTCGCCGCGCAGAAAGTCGAACCGCGCGAGGCCACGCTCGATCGCGTCGCGGATGATCCCGGCGAGCAGGACGATCCCGGGCGACACCGCCGCCGTCGTGGTGTCGAACCCGGAGTTGTAGAGCCCGACCGCGCCCGGCCATTCCAGGCAGATGAACGCGGCAATCGCGCGGCCCTGATGCTCCAGCATCCAGAGCCGCGCCACTCCACGCTCCGCGAGCCCGCCGATCGCGGCCCGAAAGAAGCGCTCCATGCGCAGGTCCATGAAGCGCGCCTTGCCCGCGTGCGAGCCGCGATGGAGTTCGAAGAACGCCGGAAGGCGCGCGCTCAGCTCGGCCCACGACGCGTACGATGCCGTCGCGGTCCCCGGCAGCTCGCGCTCGAGGCGCCGCATCTTCCTGCCGAGCTCGTGGCGTTGCTTGCCCGAGAGCGTCGCGAGATACGCGTCCCAGGTCCCCGGCAGATCCAGGACCGGGCAGCGCTCCTCGACGGCCGATGCGGCCGAGAGCCCGTACGCGGGCGCCAGCGTGGGCACGAGCGTCACCGTGGGTGAGGATGCGCGGATCGCGTGGAGGTCCCATGTCCCCGGCGCCGTCGCATGGCTCTGGAGCAGCGCAGCCCAGACCTCCTCCTCGGCGCCCGCGGGCGCGATCAGGTCCAGATAGTCGGAGACGTCGACGCCGCCGAGGATTCGAAAGCCTTGCGCGCCGTCCTCGTAGAGCGGGAGCAGCCCGGCCAGGTCTCCGGCGCCGTCCCGGACGCGGAGCAGCCGGAGGCGCCGCCCCGCTCCGAAGGTCTCGAGCCAGCCCCTCTGCCACGGCCAGGACATGAACGGCGAGGGGAACGCCGATCGCGCGTGGAGCCCCTGCCAGGCGGCCTCGCCAACGGCATCGAGCCCATCGAGCAGGTCAACCTTCACAGATCGCCGGCATCGTCACCACCGGTCGACGATTCCCCGTTGTCCTCGGCGGCCGACTCGGCCATCGCCTCGTCCACCGAGGAGTCGAAATCGTCGCCGAGGTCATCGCCAAACTCTTGCCCCATCTTCTTCATGAAGCGCGCGACGCTCCGCGGATCCTTCTCGTCGAGATCCCCCATGCTCGATGGGTCCGCCACCGACTCGAGCCGGTCCTCTTCGGATCTGACCCTGGTGAAGCGTGACATGACGCGGGTGAGCGAGGCGCTCCCGCACCGCGGACAGCGCGGCGGGGGGGCCGTCGAGGGGGCAAGAATCAGCAGGCTGACGCGGCGGCTACAACCCTCGCAGTCGTACTCGTAGATAGGCACTCAACTACCTCGCGTTCGCCTGACTCGTCCGCGCCCTGAACGCGGCCGACTACCTTTCGGCCGTAGCGTTCGGACGCCGCGCGTCCGGCCAGAGAGTTTGACGGGCATTTTAGCACGCGGGTGTCTAAGTGTCCCGACGCCGACCGCGCGCGCAGCCGAAGTGTGCGTCGCCCCACTTCTTTCCCGGAGGCACCCTTCTTGCTGACCAGTGGGCATAGCAGACGAGTCAAATTGATC
The DNA here is from genome assembly GCA_003221435.1 of Candidatus Rokuibacteriota bacterium. Classification (GTDB taxonomy): domain Bacteria; phylum Methylomirabilota; class Methylomirabilia; order Rokubacteriales; family CSP1-6; genus AR9. The sequence goes on along the minus strand of QHRS01000073.1, from coordinate 15,774 downwards.
GGAGGCGTACTCGATGAATGCGCAGTGGACCAGGGCGGCGGTCGTGGTCGTCATCGCCGGGATGCTCCAGGGGTGCGCCGAACCCTTTTTCATGGCGCTCTCCCTCGTTGCCGGGCAGAGTGCCTCATACACGCTCGACAGCATCACGTACAAGACGTTCAACTCCTCCGTGGAGGGACTCGAGGCAGCCACGCTGCGCGCGCTCGACCGGATGGACATGATCGTGACGATGAACGAGCCGCGCGTCGACGAGGATGGGAAGGACGAGGCGGCTTCGAAGAAGGGCGGCAAAGACGAGGCAGGCACGACGAAGGACGGGAAAACCGAGGTAGGCACAACGAAGGGCGGGAAAACCGGGGCAGGTACGACGAAGGGTGGGAAAACCGACGCGGGCACGAAGAAGGGCGGGATAGGCGAGGCGGGCCGCAGCAAGGCCGCGAAGACCGACGCCCGCGACCTCGGGCGGGCCATCGCCGCGACCGCAGGCGACCGGATCATCGAGATCGAGTTGGACCGAATCACCGAGCGCGCCTCCCGCATGCGGGTCGTCGTGAAGCAGGGCTGGTTCTACAAGGACCGCGCCACGGCGACCGAGATCATTCTGCAGACCGGCCAGGTGTTCGAGGACAGTCCCGCCCTCGCGCGCCTCGGCAAGCCGAAGCCGGCGGCTCGAGTCAACGGCCGCGCCGCCGCCGGAGCAGGGAACAACCGAAACGGATCGCGATGATCGCCGGGGTATTACTGCTGGCCATCGCGGTGATCGTATCGGCGGACTCCACCACGCGCCCGCTGACGGCCAGGCGCGCGCACGCGACGCTCTCGCCCGGCGACCAGAAGGTTGCCCGGGCACTCTTCAAGACTCCGACATCCACGCCAAACGCGACCTGCACCGGAACGACGACCGGGACCCGCCCGACGGCTCCGAAGACGCTCACGCTCGACGAGAACACCGCCATGAAGACGAGCGGCCAGGGCTGGGGGCAGGGCTGTCATCAGATGAAGGCGCCGGGCCTCGTGCAGGATAGGAACCTCGGTCAGGCGATCGCCAGAGACAACCACTCCACGAAGAGGCGCCGCTCAAGCTCGATGATCGTGACCACGGCGAGCGGCCGAAGCATCGAGGTGGAGCGCCGGCGCACCCGCTAGATCGTCGAAGGGGGCCTCGGCGGCCCCCTCCGAGCCTCCCCCAGAACTGGCTTGCGCCGGCAAAGCCGGCGCTCGAAGCCGGTTACTGCGACAGGCCGCTGGCACGCCTCGCGGCGGCGTTCTCGAAGAGCTGCTCCATCCGGCGGACGGCGCGGCTCCAGTCGAACTCGGTTCGGATGAAGGCCGCGCCGGCCGCCGTGAGCTTTTCCCGGAGCGGGCCGTCGGTCAGAAGCCGTTCCAGCTTCGCCGCCAGATCCACCACGTCGCGCCGCCGTGCGACGAGCGCCGTCTCACCGTCGCGGGCGTAGTCACGGCACCCGCCGTTGTCGTACGTGCAGAGCGCAGCGCCGCACGCCATCGCCTCCATCGACGGCATCCCCAGCCCCTCGTCCCAGGACGGGCAGAGAAAGATCCCGCACGCGCTGTAGAGCCGCCTGAGCGAGTGCTGGGGCGGGTCGACGTGGAATTCGTCGTACGGCAGCGCCGCGGGCGGCGGCTTCAGCCCGAAGCCCACCAGGCGCACCCCCGGATGGCGCGCACGGACGCGCGCGACGGCATCGAGGCCGTCGGCGACGCCCTTCCACGCGTACGCGTGGTGCAGCATCAGCACGCGATTGGGGTCCGGCGCCCCGTCGGGCGAGAACAGTGCCGGATCGACCGGCGTCACGAGCAGCTCCGCCGGCTCGCCGAGCCTCTCGCGCATGATGTCGCGGAGCCACGTCGAGATCACGATCTTCGCGAGCGGCAGCCGGTAGGTGGCGTCGACCTCGGCGGCCGCGCCGTGGTACAGGCTCTCGTAGTGCTGGACGAGGTAGAACTTCGCTCCGCACGACGCGGGCGCGGCGGCCGCGACGCCGGCCGACTGCCACGCCGTGGCGACGACGACATCGCCTTCGGGCACGCGCGGGGGACGCCACCGCGTCGTCCAGACGACGCGCGGCCGGAAGCCCGGCATCCAGTCGGGCCGCGCGCCGGCGAGGTTGCGCCAGAGTGTTTTGAGGGGCCGTTTGGCCGGGACGAGCGCGGTGACGGCGTGGCCGAGCGAGGCGAGCCGGTCCGCGTACGTCAGGATCGCCCGCACGCCTCCGGCGATCCGCACGTGCGGGCACAGGAACGTGATCCGCATCAGATCGCCATCGAGACCTGACCCGGCCGCCGATACGCGGCGGGGTCCAGCAGCACGTTGATGCACCACACCTCGTCGCTCGCGAGCGCGCGCTCGAGCGCCGGCCGGATGTCCCTCGGGTCCGTGACGAGCGCGCCGCGGCCGCCGAGCGCTTCGACCATCAGATCGTAGCGGCTCGACGGCAGGCTCGTGGCGACCGCCCGCGCTTCGCCCCAGAAGGAGAGCTGCGGGTTGCGGATCTGCCCCCAGCCGCCGTCGTTGCCGATGACGCACGTCACCGGCAGCCTGAAGCGGACTGCCGTCTCCATCTCCATCCCGTTGAGCCCGAACGCGCCGTCTCCGGCGATCAGAAGCACGCGACGGTCGGGATGGACGAGCTTGGCGGCGATCGCGAACGGCGGCCCGACGCCGAGACAACCGAACGGCCCGGGGTCGAGCCACTGCCCCTGAGCGTGGAGCGGCACGATCTTCGACGCGCAGCCGACCACATCCCCGCCGTCGCCGACGACGATCGTGTCGGGCGTCACCACGGACGCGATCTCGGCCGCCCACCGGTAGTGCGAGATCGGAACATCGGTGGACTCGCACGCCGCGTCGAGCTTGAGACGCCCCTCCCGCTCCTTCTGCGAGAGCCGGCGCTGCCATTCCTCTCGGCGCGCCGGCAGCGCCGGCGGCAGCGCGCTCACGAGCTGATCGAGGATACGGCCGATGTGGCCGACGAGCCCCAGCTCGAGCGGCCGATTGCGGCCCAGCTCCACCGGATCACAATCGATCATGCACACGATGGCGTCGTCAGCGAACGCGGGCGGCTGCCCGTAACCCAGGCGAAAGTCGAGCGGCGTCCCCAGGACCAGGACCAGGTCCGCGTTGGCCAGGGCCCAGCCGCGCGCGTGGGCGAACGCCGACGGATGATTCGACGGAAGCGACCCTCGGCCGGCGCCGTTCATGAACACGGGCGCGCCGGCGGCTTCCGCGAACCCGGCGAGCGACTTCGCCGCGTCGTCCCAGTAGACGCCGCTGCCCGCGAGCACGACCGGCCGCTCGGCGCGCGAGAGGAGATCCGCGAGTCGCGCGACATCGGCGGGATCGCCGAGCGCCGCGGGACGATGGACATAGCCCGTGGGAATCGGCGCGAGCCGATCCTCGATCGTGTTGAGCAGGAGATCGATTGGAACCTCGACGAACACCGGTCCCGGGCGGCCGGACAGCGCGGTCCGGATCGCGGTCGTGAGGATCTCGGGGATCTGGCGCGTCTCGGGCACCGACCACGCGCCCTTGGTGATCGGCCGCAGGAGCCCGACCTGCTCGACGTCCTGGAGCGCGCCGCGCCCCCGAAGCGCGAGCGGCGCCGCGCCACCGATCAGGAGCAGCGGGCTGCGCGCCGAAAACGCGTTGGCGACGCCGGTCACCGCGTCCGTGACGCCGGGCCCCGCGGTCACGGCTGCGACACCGATGCCACGCGTCAGCCGCGCGTAAGCGTCGGCGGCGTGCGCCGCGGCCTGCTCGTGGCGCACGTCGATCACGCGGATGCCCTCGCTGAGACAGCCGTCGTAGATCGGCAGGATGTGGCCGCCGCACAGCGTGAAGAGGTGCCCCACGCCGGCCTGCTTGAGGACCTTCGCGACCAGCTCGCCGCCCGTCAGTGAAGCCACGGCTACCAGAACTTCTCCCACTTGACCGATTTCCGGTCGAGCCCCTTGGCCATCAGGACCGCCCGGACGCGGTTGATCATTTCGCCGCCGCCCGACACGTAGGCGACGAGGCCGTTCACGCTGTGCACGAGCCTGTCGACGACCTCGGCCGCCTCGCCCTTGTCGATCATCGAAGGGGGCCTCGGCGGCCCCCTTCGAGCATCCACCGGGATTCCCGCGCCGGCAAAGCCGGCGCTCGACGCGGCGGTCACTGGGGGCGCCTCGCGCACCACGGGGAAGTAGCTGAACGACGGGTAGCGGCGCGCGAGCGATCGGAACTCGGCCTCGTAGACGAGCCAGCCGGGATCGCGGCCCCAGTAGATCAGGGCGGCGCCGCGGCCAAACCCCGTCTCGTACAGCTCGGTCAGGATCGACCGGATCGGCACGATCCCGATCTCCTCTGCCACGAACAGCACGCGGCGCGGATCCGTTCGATGGAACACGAAGCCCCCGGTCGGGCCCTTGAACGGCACCGGCTGTCCCCGCTCGAGGGCTCGGAACCACTTGGAGCCGATCCCGCCGGGCGCGACGTCGGCGCAGAGCGTGATCACCTTCGGAGAGCGCGGCGTCGAGGCGATCGAGTACGCGCGCACGGTCTTCGGGCCGAACGGGATCGACACCCACTGGCCCGCGTCGAAGTGAAACTCGGGAGGCTCCTGCATCCGGAGGTCCACCTCCATCACGTCGGCAGCGAGGAAACGCACGGCCTCGACCGAGGTGGCGCACTGCGTCGGCTTCTGCACGGCTCTATCTATCGCGCAGGCCGATCAAAAGGCCCCAGATGCAAGGCGGCGAAGGAGCGACGACTGAGACGTACGTGGTTGTACGTCGCTAAGGAGGAGCGACCGAGCCAACGCCGCAGATGGGGCTTTTTCATCGGCCCGCTAGGCCTGCCCGCGGAAGTGGGGCAAGATATCGGCCGCGATCGTCTCGAGCTGCTGGCGCTCGTCGCGCGGGTCGCCGATCGCGTTCAGGATGAAGTACCGGCAGCCGGCGTCGACGAATTTCTCGAGCGTCTCGATACACTGCGCGGGCGTCCCGATGACGCCGTAGCGTCCGGCCAGTGGGCCGAAGTCCTGGTTGTAGCGCTGCGACAGGCGGCTCACCCACGCCGCCCGCGCCGCCTCGAAATCACGGCCTACGGTCATGAAGGCCAGGTGGGCCCGCCCGAAGCCGTCGAGCGAGCGGCCCGCCGCGCCGGCCGCCGCGCGGATCTTCTCGAGGCTCTGCCGGTAGCGTTCGGGCGTGACC
>QHRS01000073.1:942-10533 GCA_003221435.1 Candidatus Rokuibacteriota bacterium | reverse complement strand
ACCCAGATCGGCGGGCCGCCCGGCTGCGCAGGCTTCGGATCGATGCTGACGCCCTCGAAGCTCGTGAAGCGCCCCTTGAAGGTCGCGGCCGTGTCCCGCCACAGGGTCCGCACAACCTCGATACCCTCGTCGACCCGGGCGCCGCGCTCGCGATGCGGCACGCCGCTGGCCTCGAACTCCTTCGGATTCTCACCGCCGACGCCCACGCCGAAGATCAGCCGCCCGGTCGAGAGCGCGTCGAGCGTCGAGGTGATCTTCGCCACGATCGCCGGCTGGCGGAGCGCGAGCAGATAGACCGCGGTCCCGAGCCGGAGCCGCGTCGTGATGCTCGCGTACGAGGCGAGCAGGGTCAGCGATTCGTACAGCGGCAGATAAAAGCTCACGTGGTCGCCGGTCCAGATCGACTCGAAGCCGAGCTCCTCGATCCGCCGGACGAGGGCCCACTGTTCGGCCGGCGGGTGAAGCGATAGCGACGCCCCAAACCGCACCGCGTGGTGACCTGCGGCCTGTTCGAGCGCCGGCTGTGCCGGCGCAACGCGATTCTGGGGGTGGCTCGGAGGGGGCCGTCGACGCCCCCTTCGACGCTCCAGCGCCGGCTCCGCCGGCGCCACTTGCTGCTGGGGGAGGTCTCGGAGGGGGCCGTCGAGGCCCCCGCCGATTGGTCTACCGGGGGAAGGCATCCCGGATGCCGCCGTCGACCGTGATCGTGCAACCGGTGGTCTTGCTCGAGCGATCCGATGCGAGGAAGAGGATCGCCTCCGCGACGTCCTCGGGGAGGATCGGCGCCCCGAGGACGTTACGCTTGCGGTAGAAGTCCTCGAGCTCCGCGACGCTGATGCCCTGGGCCGCGGCGCGCTCGCGGCGGACCTCGTCCGACCAGAGCTTCGAGTCGCGGAAGACGGCGTCCGGGTTCACGATGTTGGAGCGGACCCCGACCGGCCCGCCCTCGAGCGCGAGCACCTTGGCGAGTTGGGCCTCGGCCGCCTTCGAGGCCGAGTACGCCGCGAAGTCCTTGCCGGGCGACATCACGTTCTTCGTCGCTACGAACACCATCACGCCCCCGCGCCCCTGGGCCTTGAAACCCTTCAACGCCGCGCGACCGACCAGGAAGTGCCCGGTCGCATTCACCGCGAAGGAACGCTCCCAGTCCGCCAGCTCCATCCGGTCCACCGGGGCCGCGTGAGCAATTCCCGCGTTCGACACGAGAATATCGAGGCCGCCGTAGGCGAGCACGCCGGCCTCGAACGCCGCGACGACCGACGCCTCGCTCGACACGTCCATCCCGACGCCGATCGCCCGCCCGGCCCCCTGCGCGGCCGCGATCTCGTCGGCGACCTTGCGCGCTCCGGCCTCGTCGAGGTCGCCGATCACGACGTGGGCACCCTCGCGCGCGAGCCGGGCGGCCGCCGCGCGCCCGATCCCCGAGGCCCCGCCCGTCACGAGCGCCACGCGGCGAGCCAGCTCCTTCTCGGGCGGCGAGAGCGTCAGCTTGTACAGCTCGAGCGGCCAGTACTCGACGTCGAAGGCGTCTTGTGCCGAGAGCGATACGTACCGGCCGAACGCCGAGGCGTTTCCGAGCACCGCGATCGTGTGGCGGTAGATGTCCTCGATGATGCCGGCCGTGCGCTTGTCCTTCCCCGCCGTGAACATCCCAAGGCCGGGGATGAGCACCACGCGCGGCATCGGATCGGTGAGCGCCAGGCCCGGAGGCGCGTGAGCCGTGAAGTAGGCCGTGTAGTCGCGGACGAAGCGTTCGACGGCCGAGGCGATGACCGGCAGCAGCCGATCCGGGTCGTCGGCGCGATCGGCCGGGACAAAACACGGGAGCCGCTTGGAGTAGATCGTGTGATCGGGCGTCGCCGGCCCGATCTGCGACAGCTCCTCGGCGGCGGCTGAGGACACGAACTCCAGCACGTCGTCGCTGCCGTCCAAGGAGAGCACGCACCGACCGAGCAGCCCGCGCAATCGGGGCGCGATCGCGATCGCGACGCGGCGGCGGTCGGCCGGCGCGCGCGCCAGGACGCACGGTCGGCCGAAGACCCGACGGCCCTTCCTGCGCTTGGCGATCGCCTCCTCCGCCGCCGTGATCAGCGCGATCGTCGCCTCGTAGGCGTCCCGGACGGTCTTGCCCCAGCAGATCGTGCCGTGCTGCTCGAGGATCAAGGCCGTCGCGTCGGGGTGGTCGCGGAGCGTCTCCGCGACGTCCTTCGAGATCCGGAAGCCCGGGCGCCGGTAAGCGAGCGGCAGCACGCGCCGGCCGTAGACGCCGCTGATCACCGCGCGCGCCCGGTCGTTGTTCGTCAGGGACACGATCGCGTCGGCGTGCGTGTGGATCACGGCCTCGGCGGGGAGAAACCCGTGCAGCAGCGTCTCGATCGAGGGGCGCGGGCCGCCGACGTCCTGGAGGGCGTGCGCGAGGTAGGCGACCATCTCCTCGTCGGGCATGTCCTCGCGGTCGAGCAGCGCCAGGATGTCGTCCATCCGGACCCCGGGGAAATCCTTCTTCTGGACCGACTTGAGATCTGAGCCGCTGCCCTTCACCCGCAGGACGGGGATCACGCGGCCCCGGTGGTCTTGCTCGCTGACCTTGATCGAGGTGTTGCCCCCGCCCCACACGACGAGCGAGGTCTCGGCGCCGATCAGCCGAGACGCGTAGACGAGCAGGTCGAGGCCCGAGAGCTTGCCGGCTTCGTCGTCAGACCAACGCGATCGCATCCTCGTCCCACGATAGCCCAACGCCGGAATTGAGTAAAATCAATCTCGGCCGATCCACGGGGACGTCCGCAACCATGAAAATGCCTCGATGACGCCCCGTCGAATATGCCATCTTAGGTGTCCCCTGGACTGCCCGCGGTCGATGATGGACGTGCCCCGGACCGCGCGGGAGAACGACACCGGAGAGGAGACGACATGAAGGGCCTCATGATGGACTACCCGCTCACGATCACCCAGTTCTTCGAGCGCAGCCGGCGCCTGTTCGCCAAGAAAACGCTGGCCACGCGGATCCCCGACCGCCCGCTCTTCCGGTACACGTACGCCGACTTCGCCGATCGGGTGGCCCGGCTGGCCGGAGCGCTCCGGGGGATCGGCGTCCGGCCCGGGGACCGGGTCGGCACGTTCATGTGGAACAGCCATCACCACCTGGAGGCGTACTGGGCGGTGCCGATGATGGGCGCCGTCCTCCACACCGTGAACTTCCGGCTCGCGCCGCACGACATCACCTACGTCATCAACCACGGCGGCGACCGCGTCCTCCTGGTCGGCGCAAGCGTCTGGCCGCTGCTCGAGCCCGTGCGAGAGAACCTCACGACCGTCCGCGAGATCGTCGTCGTCCGGGACACGGCCGACGCCGAGGTCCCAGCGGGCACGATCGAGTACGAGGAGCTGCTCCGGACGGCGACGCCCCTCGCGGACTGGCCCCGGCTCGACGAGCGCGACGCGGCAGGCATGTGCTACACCTCGGGCACGACCGGCCATCCCAAGGGCGTGGTCTACAGCCACCGCGCGATCTACCTGCACTCGCTCGGGATGGCCCAGGTGGACTCGCCTGGTGTGTCCCCTTCGCCGGCGTCATGGTGGGCGCGACCCAGATCTTCGGCGGCCCGGCCCCGCAGCCCCGGGACATCGTGGAGATCACGGAGCGCGAGAAGGTGACCGTGGTCGGCGCCGTACCGACGGTCTGGATCGGCGTCAAGGAGCTGTGCGAGAAGGAGGGCCACGACATCTCGTCGATCCGCTGCATCCCGATCGGCGGCTCCGCCGCGCCGAGGAGCCTCATCGAGCTGTTCGACAAGAAGTTCGGCACCCACATGCTGCACGCCTGGGGCATGACGGAGACGACACCGATCGGCACGATGTCACGCCTGAAGAGCTACATGGAGGACTGGCCCGACGACCAGAAATACGCGGCCCGCGCCAAGCAGGGCTACGCGTCCGTGTGCGTCGATCTCCGCATCGTCGACGAGCGGGGCCGCGTCGCGCCGTGGGACGGCAAGACGATGGGCGAGATCCAGGTGCGCGGGCCGTGGATCGCGAGCGGCTACTACGACGACCCCCTCTCGGCGGAGCGCTTCACCGACGACGGGTGGTTCAAGACCGGGGACATCGCGGTCATCGACCCCGAGGGGTACATCCAGATCACCGACCGCACGAAGGACGTCATCAAGTCCGGCGGCGAGTGGATCTCGAGCGTCGACCTGGAGAGCCTCATCATGGCGCACCCCAAGGTCCTCGAGGCCGCCGTCATCGCGGTGCCGCACCCGAAGTGGGCGGAGCGGCCGCTGGCCTGTGTCGTGCCGAAGCCCGAGTACCGCGACACGCTGACCGCCGCCGAGATCATCGAGTTCCTCCGGCCACAGGTCGCGAAGTTCTGGCTGCCCGACGAGGTCGTGATGATCGACGCAGTCCCGAAGACGAGCGTCGGCAAATTCGACAAGAAGCTTCTGCGGGAGCGCTTCAAGAACCGGGCGCCCGCAGCCGACTGACGCCCCGCTCAGAGCCCGTGAGAGAACCCTCGCGGCCGGTAGCCGGTGGGGGGTGTCGGGGAGGAGCGGCGCTCGCTCCCCCCGACGTTGACTAGTTCTTCGGAGGGGAGAGCAGGCTGTCGAAAGCCTCCTTGAACGTCGCGTACGGGTGTGCACCCGTGATCACCTTCACGGCTCTCACGCTCGACCCGTCCGCTTCCGTGAGGCCGATGAAGAATGACGGGGTGCCCCGGACGCCGGCCTGCTGACCCTCCGACATGTCCTGACGGATCGCCGCGGCGTGTTTCTGGGTGTCGAGACACTCCTGGAATCGCGGCGCATCGAGCCCGAGCGCACGGGCATGGCCCGGCAGCTCGGCCAGCGCGAGCGCCTGCTGGTCGGCGAACAGCCGGTCGTGCATCTCCCAGTAGCGGCCCTGCTCGCCGGCGCAGTTGGCCGCCTCGGCGGCCTTGAACGCCTCTTTGTGGATCGCCTCGAGCGGGAAGTTGCGGAACACGTACTTCACCCGACCCGTTTTCACGTAGTCCCGCTCAATCTGCGGCAGCGTCTCGCGGAAGTACCGGCCGCAGAACGGGCACTGATAGTCGGAGAACTCGACCAGCGTCAGCTTCGCGTCCCCCGAGCCCCTGGACGGATGCCCCTTGACGCTGAGGACGACGTTCTCGGGCTCGCGGGCTGACATCGCCCGCCGCAGCAGCGCCTTGATCTCCTGCAGCTCCTTCTCGACGGCGAGCTGGCGCTCCTTGAGCGTCTGGACTTCGCGCTCGAGCGCCTTGAGGCCGTCGTCACCCTGGGCGAACGCCGGCTCGGCAACGCAGAGCACCACGACGGGCAACCAGACCAGCGCCCTGAAGAGTTTCATGCCCACTAGACTACCCCCTTTCGCGACTGTCCACGCACTGTTCGAGCGCCGGCTGTGCCGGCGCCATCCCCTCCTGGGGGCGGCCCGGAGGGGGCCGTCGAGGCCCCCTTCGGCACTCACTCGATGATCAGCAGAACGTCGCCTGGGTTGACGGTCTGGCCGGCCGCCACGCGGACCTGCGTGATGGTGCCCGCCGCCCGCGCCTTGAACTCGTTTTCCATCTTCATCGCCTCGATCACCAGAAGCGGATCCCCGGCGTTGACGGTGTCGCCCGCGCGCACCGAGACGTGGCTCACCTTGCCCGGCATCGGCGCCTTCACGATCTGGCTGCCGTGGCCGCCCGCGGCTCTGCCGCGCGTCCGGATGATGTGGCGCGTTTCTTCCTCGACCCGGATGTCGTAGCTCTCGCCCTGGACGTCCACGCGGAAGAACCCATCCTCGTCCTTGACGTCGGCGACGTACGAGGAGCCGTCGATCAGGAGGGAGGAGATCCCCTGCGGGGTCAGTCGCGCATCGACGTCCCACACCTGTTCGCCGATCGTCACGCGGAAGCGGCCCCCGGCGCCCGAGACCTCGATCATCTCCGTGGAATCGCTGATCGTGACCGCGAACTTCATGCGACGAGAGGCCCCGCCCCGGTCATGGACGGGGCGGTCCCCATCCCCGCCGCGCGCCAAGCCGCCACGGGCCGGGCGAGGGCGACGGCGGGATGGCGGGCGTGCGGCCGAGGCGCTCGTACGCGGTGAGCGCCGCCGCGATCATCGCGACCGGGCGATAGCGTCCCTCCGCGGGGCGGAACATCGGCAGCATCCGCTCGAGCAGCGCGGTCGAGAGGCGGGCGGCCCTGAAATCGGCGTGAGCGAGGACCCGCTGGAGCACCGGGATCGTCGTGTGCACGCCGACGATCCTGTATTCGCCGAGCGCGCGCGCCATGCGGCGGATGGCCGCGTCGCGATCGGCGCCCCACACGATGAGCTTGGCGACGAGCGTGTCGTAGAAGCGCGGCACCGTGTACCCCTCGTACGCGCCGGAGTCGTTCCGCACCCACGGGCCCTCCGCCGCGCGCAGGCCGGTGATCGTGCCGGGCGACGGCATGAAGCCCGCGAACGGGTCCTCGGCGTTGATGCGGCACTCGATCGCCGCGCCACGGAGTCGGACCTCGTCCTGCCGGTATCCGAGGCGCTCGCCGGCGGCGATCCGGAGTTGCTCGCGGACGAGATCGAGCCCCGTCACCATCTCGGTGACCGGGTGCTCGACCTGGAGCCGCGTGTTCATCTCGAGGAAGTAGAAGTTCCGGTCGCGATCGACCAGAAACTCGACCGTACCCGCGTTGACGTAACCGGCGGCGGCGGCGACCTCGCAGGCGGCTTTGCCCATGCGGGCCCGCATCGCGTCGTCCACGAACGGCGAGGGTGATTCCTCGATCAGCTTCTGGTGCCGCCGCTGGATCGAGCACTCGCGCTCGCCCAGGTGGACAACGTTGCCGTGGGCATCGGCGAGCACCTGGATCTCGATGTGCCGCGGTTCCGCGACGTAGCGCTCGATGTAGATCGAGCCGTCGGCGAACGCCGCGCCCGCCTCCGCGCGCGCCATGCGGAGCGCCGCCGGCAGGTCGGCTTCCCGGGAGACGAGCCGCATGCCCTTGCCGCCGCCGCCCATCACCGCCTTGATCATCACCGGGTAGCCGAGGTCCCGCGCGGCGCGGGCGGCTTCCGCGTCGTCGCTGACGGGCGACGACGTGCCCGGCACGACCGGCACCTTCATCTCGGTCGCCATGCGCCGCGCAGCGGTCTTGTCCGACATGGCGCGCATCGCCGCGGGAGGAGGGCCCACGAAGGTGAGCCCAGCCGCCAGGCAGGCCTCGGCGAACACCGGGTTTTCCGCCAGGAACCCGTAGCCCGGGTGAATCGCGTCGGCTCCCGCGGCCTTCGCGACCTGCACGATGCGATCGATCGCGAGGTAACTCGCCGCCGGCTCCGGCGGGCCGATCGGGTACGCCTCGTCGGCCATGAGCACGTGGAGCGCCTCGCGGTCGGCCTCGGAGTACACGGCCACCGTGGCCAGACCCAGCTCGCGGCAGGTGCGAATCACCCGCACCGCGATCTCGCCGCGATTGGCGATCAGGAGCTTGTTGATGCGATGCTCCCTGAGCACGATCGACGCTGCTGGACCTTCCCCGCCGGGGCCTGCGGCAGATGCCCGCCCGAGGGGACGATCCGCCCGGATCGACGGATCTCGGGGATCATCCGCGGGGCCAAGTGCATGGTCAGCGGGAGCAAATTTCCAGCGCGCTGAAGAAGTAGGGGATCTCGAATGCCGCGGATTCCGGCGAATCGGAGCCGTGCACCGCGTTGGACTCGATCGAGGTCGCGAAGTCCCTGCGGATCGTCCCCGGCGCGGCCTTGGCGGGATCGGTCGCGCCCATCAGCTCGCGCAGCCCGGCGATCACCGCGTCGCCTTCCAGGACCATGACGATGCACGGCCCCTGGGACATGAACAGGCAGAGGCTTTTGTAGAAGGGCCGCTCCTTGTGCACGACGTAGAATCCGGCGGCCTGCTCGTACGTCATGTGGAGGAGCTTCACGGCGAGCAGCTTGAAGCCCGCTCGCTCGAAACGGGCGATGATCTGGCCCGCGACGCCCCGGGCGACGGCGTCCGGCTTGACGATGCACAGTGTGCGCGAAATCATGCTCGCCCCAGCACCTCCGCGACCCTCTTGCCCATGTCGGCCGGGCTCCGCACGAGCTCGGCCCCGGCCGCCTCGAGCGCCTTCATCTTCTCCGCCGCCGTCCCCTTGCCGCCGGCGATGATCGCGCCCGCGTGGCCCATGCGCCGGCCCGGCGGCGCGGTCTGACCGCAGATGAACGCGACCACCGGCTTCCTCACGTGCGATTTCACGTACGCCGCCGCCTCTTCCTCGGCCGATCCGCCGATCTCGCCGATGAGCATGATCGCGTGCGTGTCGGGATCCTCGTTGAAGAGCCGCAGCACGTCGATGAAGCCCGTTCCGTACACCGGGTCGCCGCCGATTCCGACGCAGGTGGATTGCCCGATCTTCCGCGTCGACAGCTGGTGCACGACCTCGTACGTCAAGGTTCCGCTCCGCGACACGACGCCGACATGCCCTTCCGCGTGGATGTGACCCGGCATGATGCCGACCTTCGCCTGGCCGGGCGTGATCACCCCCGGGCAGTTCGGACCGATGAGCCGGCTCGGCGTGCCCGCGACGAACGCCTTCGCCCGAACCACGTCCGCCACCGGGATGCCTTCGGTGATGCACACGATCAACGGCACCCCCGCCGCCGCGGCCTCCATGATGGCATCCGCCGCGGCGGCGGGCGGCACGAAGATCAGCGCGCAGTTGGCACCCTCGTTCGCGACGGCTTGGGCCACCGTATTCCAGACGGGGAAGCCCTCGTGTATCGCGCCGCCCTTGCCCGGCGTGACGCCGCCGACGACGGTCGTGCCGTACTCCTTGCAGCGCGCGGCGTGGAACGCGCCCTCCTTGCCCGTGATGCCCTGTACGACCACGCGCGTGCGCTTGTCCACAAGGATCAAAGGGCGCCTCCGCGCCCGACGGTCGGGGGGTCATCCCGTGTGCTCATTTTGTCAGCGCCACGACCTTTCTGGCGCCGTCGGCCATGTCCTCGGCGGTCGTCAGCGTGAGGCCTGATTCCGCGAGCATCTTCCTGCCGAGCTCGACGTTCGTGCCTTCCATCCGGACCACGACCGGCATCGTGAGCCGCCGCGATCACCCCCTCGGCGAGCCGGTCGCATCGGAGGATGCCACCGAAGACGTTGATGAACACGGCCTTGACGCTCGGGTCGGAGGACAGGATCCGGAAGGCGTTCTCGATCTGCTCGGGCGACGCGCCCCCGCCGACGTCCAAGAAGTTCGCAGGCTCGCCGCCCGCGAGCTTGATGATGTCCATCGTCGCCATCGCGAGCCCGGCGCCGTTCACCATGCAGCCGACATTGCCGTCGAGCTTGATGTAGTTCAGGCCGTAGCGGCTCGCCTCGACGTCGAGCGGCAGCTCCTCGTTGATGTCCCGCAGCGCCATGATCTCCTTGTGGCGATAGAGCGCGTTGTCGTCGAAGTCGAGCTTGGCGTCGAGCGCTATCACGCGCCCGTCGACGGTAACGACCAGAGGGTTGATCTCGGCGAGCGAGCAGTCCTTCGCGAGGTAGCACGCGAAGAGATTCTGGATCAGCGCGGCGCAGGCCCTGAGCTGGTCTCCCGTGAGG
>QHRS01000073.1:0-913 GCA_003221435.1 Candidatus Rokuibacteriota bacterium | reverse complement strand
GAGTTCTTCGATCTCCATCCCCCCCGCCCGGCTCGCCATCACGATGTGCGCGGACCGAGCCCGGTCGAGGGTCGCCGAGAGGTACAACTCGGTCGCGATCGGCGACGCCTCCTCGACCAGAACGCGGCGCACCTCGATGCCGTCGGGCGGCGTCTGGGGCGTCCTGAGCTTCTTGCCGAGGATTTCCCTCGCGGCCACTTCCGCCGCTGCGGGATCATCCGCGAGCTTGACGCCTCCCGCCTTGCCCCGCCCGCCCGCGTGGACCTGGGCCTTCACGACGACGCGACTGCCGAGGTTCTGGGCGATCGCTCGGGCCTGGGATGGAGTCTCAGCCACCTCGCCCGCGGGGACCGGCACCCCGAACTCCCTCAGGATCGCCTTGGCTTGGAACTCGTGTACCTTCATATAGTCGAAAGTAGGCGAAGTACCCTAGTCCAAGTCAAATTCGGGTGCCCACTGAGCGGAGCGGGCGGCTACTCCAGGGGCGGTTCCGAGCGGTCCACCGGCCCGGGCTGGATGTGCGGGTTACGCATGAGGATGCGGGCACACGTGTTCCAGCGGAGAAGCGCATCGTCGTTTCCGGGGGGACGGAGGGCTTCCGCCTTTTCGTACCAGCTCATCGCCTCATGGAACGAGTCGTACGCGACATACCCTGACCCGGGGCCGCCCTGCTTGAGTTGGGCCTTGGCCCGCCGCTCGCAGATGATCCCGGCGTAGTACGCCCGCGCGTACTCGTCGCGCAGGCGGGGAAGCACCTCGCGGGCCCGCTTGACGCGGTCGGCGAAGCCCTCCTCGAACTGGTCCGTCAGGGCGAGCAGCAGCGCCACGAGCGCCTGCTGGTTCTCAGGATCGATCCGCAGCACATCCAGGCAGATGCTCTCGGCCTCTCCCGGCTCGTTGAGGAGCCGGTACC
>QHRS01000309.1 GCA_003221435.1 Candidatus Rokuibacteriota bacterium | reverse complement strand
AGTTAACCTCACGGCGGCGTTCTCGACCGTGCCCGCCGGGGAGGCCGAGGACATCAAGCGGGTCATCACGGAAACGATCCGGCAGATCGCGCAGGACGACGGAACCTTCAAGACGGCCCGGGTCGTCTTCACCGAGTCCGACGAGCGCTGCGGGCTCTCGGCCGAGCTGGACGGGGTGAAGAAGGAAGGCGTGCCGCTCCAGCTCGACCTCGAGCAGCTCGAAGACGCGAAGACCTCTGCCGGCGCGCGCGCCCAGCTGAAGGAGGCGCTGCGGATGTACTTCCGGAAGGTCGTTGGCAAGTAACCGCCCGGACGCGGGGCTGCTGCTCTATGCGTACGCGGGGTGTCTGTTCCGCGTGCCGGACGGCGTGCAGCCGCCCAAGGCGGGCTCGCTGTTCTTCCACCGGCACGTGCAGGCGCGAGCCGGCGCGCGCGTGCTCGAGATTGGCGCGGGCTTCGGCCTGACGGCGGTGCTCGCGGCGAAGGCCGGCGCGCAGGTCGTGGCCACGGACGTGGTCGTCGAGGCGGTCGAGGTCATCAGGCAGAACGCGGTGCTGAACGGGGTGACGGTCGACGCGCGCGTCGGTGACTGTTACGCCCCGATCCGGGGGGAGCGGTTCGACCTGATCTGTACCAATCCCCCGCAGATGCCGACGCCTCCCGGACGCGACCGCGATGATCCCGTCGCCGCCGCGGACAACGGCGGCATCGACGGCTGGGAGATCCTCGACCGCGTGGTCGCCGGGGCCCGCGAGCATCTGAACCCGGGCGGCCGGCTCCTCTTCACGATCTTCGGTTTTCTCGGACGGAAGACCGCCTTCGCCAAGGTGGAGGCGGCGGGGCTGCTGCCGAGCGTGCTGGCGACCGAGGCCCAGTCATTCCCCCGCATCGGCTACGAGCGGCTCGACCACATCCGGACCCTCGACGCAGAAGGCACGCTGCCCCGAGGCGGCCTGCCGAGGTCGGTCGAGCGGCTGATGATCCAGGGGACCGCGCCCGCCTGAGCTGCGCGTGAGACGCCTGATCGTGAACGCCGACGACTTCGGCCTCACGCGCGGAGTCAGCGAAGGCATCCTCGCCGCGCACCGGAACGGCATCGTGACGAGCACCACAGTGCTGGTCAACCGGCCGGTCGCCCCGAGCCTGCTCGAGCGCCTGATCGCCTCCGGCATCGGCGTCGGCCTGCACCTGAACCTGACGCTCGGCGCGCCGATCACGAGAGCGCCGTCGCTGACGGGGAGCGATGGGCGCTTCATCCGCGACCCCCGCCAGGCGGCCGCTCGCGCCCGGCCGGACGACGTCGAGCGAGAAATCGAGGCACAGATCCAGGCGTTCCAGCGGTTGCTGGGACGCGCACCGACCCACCTGGACACGCACCACCACGCAGGGCTCTTGCCGCCGGTGGGCGCGATCGTGCTCGGACTCGCCCGCCGGCGCGGTCTCGCCGTCCGCAGCCAAAACGAGGCGGCGCGGGCGGCGGCCCGGACCGCTGGGCTCCGTACGCCCGATCACTTCTTCGGCGAATCGGGCCCGGATGCGCACTGGACCGTCGCGCGGACCCTCGGCCGCCTCCGCCGGCTGCCGACCGGCTGCTCCGAGTTCATGACGCACCCTGGATACTTCGACGACGAGCTGGCGTACAGCCGGTATGGCCGCCAGCGCGAGACAGAGCTGATCGGGGTGGGCTCGCCTGTCGCCCGCGCGGCGGTCGAGGCCCTCGGGATCCGGCTCGCCGATTTCAGGAGCCTCGCGTGAGCCGGGTCTCGACCCGGGGCCTGGGGGAGGCTCGGAAGGTCATCATCGGCGTCGACGTGGGCGGCACGACGACCGCCGCCGGTCTCGTCAGCCCCGACGGCCAGGTGGTCGTGGAGGAGCGCGCGGCGACCCACGCCCGGGGACCCGGCACCGCGGTCGACACGATCGTCGGGTTGATCGAGTCGGTCCTGGGAAACGCGGTGGGTCGCGGGCTCGACATTCTCGGGATCGGCCTCGGCGTCCCGGGTATCGTCGACGCGGCGCGAGGACGGATCGGCGTGGAGGTCCCGCACGTGCCTGAGCTGGCTGGCCAGCCGCTGGCGCGGGTGATCGCGGAGCGGTTCGGGCTCCCCGCGTTCGTCGACAACGACGTCAACGCCCTCGCCCTCGCGGAGTGGACCTTCGGCGAAGCCAGGGGCGCGCGGTCGCTGGTCTTGCTGGCGCTCGGCACCGGCCTCGGGGGCGGCATTGTCCTCGAGGGCCGCCTCGTCCGTGGCGCCGCGGGGTTCGGCGGCGAGCTCGGCCACTCGCCCGTCAAGTTCGACGGTCGGCCGTGCTCGTGCGGCGGCCGCGGCTGTCTGGCCGTCTACGCGAGCGGCCGCGGGATCGCCGAAGCGGCGCGCGCCCGCGTCGCCGGGCACCCGGGCGAGGCGCTCCTCACTGCTGCCGGCGGCGACCTTATGAAGATCACGGCGCCGGTCGTCTTCGGCGCGGCGGCGGAAAAGGATCCGATCGCCACCGCGGTAGTCGAGGAAGCGTGCCAGGCGCTTGGCGCGATGATCGGGGTGATCGTCAACGGGCTGAATCCCGAGGTTGTCGTCATCACCGGCGGGGTCGCCGCATCGTTCGTCCCGCTCGAGACCCAGGTGCTGCGCGCGGCGGGGGAGTTCGCGTTCAGCCGCGCGCTCGCGCAAACCCGCGTCAGGATCCTGCCCG
>QHRS01000308.1:552-4703 GCA_003221435.1 Candidatus Rokuibacteriota bacterium | reverse complement strand
CGGGATACGCGCCACCGGCGGTCAGGGCGATTTACGGCCTGGCCCGATGGAAGGCGCTCCGCTAGAAGCCGCGACCGTCTCTAACGTTCACGCTGTTCCGCGGCGGGGGCAGGGAGACCAGGACGTGCCGACGATCACGACCAGCGACGGCACCGAGCTCTATTTCAAGGACCGGGGCACGGGGAATGGGCCACGATCATGCCTCTGACGGAATCGGACGCCGCGGCGCTCGCGGCGCACGCGTTGGAGTACATACGTCCTGGCCAGGTGATTGGCCTCGGCAGCGGGCAGGCGGCGACCGCATTCATTCGCGCTTTGGGCCGGGAAGTGCAGGCAGGGCTGAGAGTGACCGGCGTCCCAACCTCGGAGGCGACCGCGACGCTCGCAAGAGAACTCCACATTCCCCTCGCGTCGCTAGAGGACTCGCCGTCGATCGACGTCACGCTCGATGGCGCGGATGAAGTGGACCCCGGCTTGGACCTGATCAAGGGCTACGGCGGCGCCCTCATCCGCGAGAAGGTCGTCGCCGCCGCGTCGCGTCGGCTCGTCATACTGGTCGGCCGCGACAAGCTCGTCGCGGTGCTCGGGAGTCGGGGAAAGCTTCCAATCGAGGTCGTACCATTCGCGGCCGGGTTCTGTCGCCGGCGACTCACCGAAGAAGGCTACGCGCCGGTGTTGCGCATGAACGGCGCGGCGCCGGGCGTGACAGACAACGCGAACCTCATCTTCGACTGCGCGGTGAGTCCCATCACGGATGCGACGCGGCTGGATGGCACCCTCAGGTCGATCCCGGGTGTGGTTGGCACCGGGCTGTTTGTGGGCATGGCGCACACTGTTCTCGTGTGGCACGAGGGGCGCGTCACGACGTTGTCGAGGAGCGAGGCGAGCCTTGGCTGGGTCTGAGGCTCGAAGAGGAGGGCTGTCGTCATGAGCGGGACGCAAGACATCGGGATCGAGGCGCTCACCGAGCTCGCGCTGAATCTGCGTTGGTCGTGGAACCGCAGCACGGACAAGCTGTGGGCCCAGCTCGACCCCGAGCTCTGGGCTTTGACCCACAACCCATGGGCTGTGCTCCAGACGGTTTCCCCTCGGAGGGTTCAAGACCTCCTGGCACGACCAGATTACCGACAGCGGATGAAAGGCCTGATCGATGCGCGACATCAATATCTAAGATCCCCCGCATGGTTTCAGCAGGCCCACCGGCAGTCGCCCCTCACACGGGTGGCCTACTTCAGTATGGAATTCGCGCTCAGCGAGGCCCTGCCGATTTACTCGGGCGGCCTCGGCAACGTCGCGGGCGATCAGCTCAAGGCTACCAGCGATCTCGGGGTGCCGGTGATCGGCGTCGGCGTGCTGTATCAACAGGGATACTTCCGCCAGGTGATTGTCCCGATCAGCTACCGATCACCCCGGTGCGAAATGAGAGCGGTGATCTCCTGCGCCTTCCGATCCAACTGCCGGGGCACAAGGTCTGGCTTCGCGCTTGGCAGGTTCAGGTCGGTCGCGTCGCGCTCTATCTCCTCGACAGCAACGATCCTGCGAACCCGCCTGCGGTTCGCGGCATCACCGGCGAATTGTATGGAGGCGGAGCGGAGCTGCGGCTGCAGCAAGAGCTCGTGCTGGGGATTGGGGGCTGGCGGTTGCTGCGAGCGCTCCGGCTCGAGCCCGAAGTCTGTCATCTCAACGAGGGGCACGCGGCCTTCGCCGTGCTGGAGCGCGCCCGGAGCTTCATGGAGGATACTGGACACCCGTTCGACGTGGCGCTGGCGGTCACCCGAGCAGGAAACGTCTTCACCACGCACACGCCGGTCCCGGCGGGCTTCGACCGCTTCTCCCCGACCCTCATCGAGCTCTTTCACCGGCGTTACGCCGAGGAGCACCTTGGCGTCTCGCTGCGCGACCTGCTGGCGCTCGGCCGGGAGAATCCGGACGACCCGAATGAACCATTCAACATGGCGTATCTCGCCGTCAGGGGCAGCGGCGCGGTCAACGGCGTGAGCCGCCTGCATGGGCAGGTGAGCCGGCGCATTTTCCAGTCGCTCTTTCCTCGTTGGCCGGCAGTCGAGGTTCCCGTCGCCCATGTCACCAACGGTGTGCATACGCCGTCGTGGGAGTCCGCGGCGGCCGACGCGCTGTGGACGAAGACGTGTGGGGCCGAGCGGTGGCGCCAAACACTGACGACGATCGAGCGGGACGTTGAGAGCGCGTCCGACGGCGAGCTGTGGACCCTGCGGACCACCGCGCGCAAGGTCCTCGTCGACTACGCCCGAGAACGCATCGCGCAGCAGGTTGCCTCGATGGGCTTACCCTCGGATGAGGCATCGGCGATCTGCGTGGGCCTGGACCCCGCCGTGCTCACGGTCGGATTCGCGCGGCGGTTTGCGGCCTACAAGCGTCCCAACTTGTTGCTCCACGATCCGGCCCGCCTCCTGCGAATCCTGACGAACGCGGAGCGCCCGGTCCAGCTCGTCATCGCGGGAAAGGCGCATCCCGCCGATGGCCTCGGGCAGGAGCTGATCCGGACGTGGATCCAGTTCATTCGGCGCCCCGAGGCATGCGGACGGGTCATGTTCATCGCGGACTACGACTTGCTCCTGGCCGAGCACTTCGTGCGGGGCGTTGATGTGTGGGTGAACACACCACGGCGGCCCTGGGAAGCCAGTGGAACGAGTGGGATGAAAGTGCTTGTCAACGGCGGCCTGAATCTCTCGGAGCTGGACGGTTGGTGGGCCGAAGCGTACGAGCCGGAGGTCGGCTGGGCGCTGGGGGACGGGAAGGAGCATGACGATCCCGCCTGGGACGCGGCCGAGGCCGAGGCGCTTTACGCGCTGCTCGAGCGTGAAGTGGTGCCCGCTTTTTACACGCGAGACGCGCGCGGGATTCCGCAAGCCTGGATCGCGAAGATACGCGCCAGCATGGCTCGCCTCACCGCGCAGTTTTCGACGAATCGTGTGGTGCGGGAATACACCGACACGTATTATGTGCCAGCGGCGGCGAGCTACCGGGCACGGTCCGCCGACAAGGGCGCGCTCGGAACACAGCTCGTGGGCTGGAGGCGCGATCTCGCCGAGCACTGGCCTGACGCGCGCTTCGGCGCGGTCCGCGCGGCAACGCAGGGAACCCGGCATCACATCAGCGTCGAGGTCTACCTGGGTCGCCTTGACCCCGAGGCCGTCCGCGTCGAGCTGTACGCCGAAGCGGCGAATGGCAAGGAGCCGGAGCGCCACGCCATGGCGCGTGGCCGGAAGCTTGACGGGCCGGGCAATGGCTACGAGTACGAAGTGAGCATTCCTGACGTGCGAGCGACCGGCGACTACACCCCGCGGCTCCTCCCACACCACGCCGCTGCCGCGGTACCCCTCGAAGCCCACGAGATTCTCTGGCAGCGGTGAACGCCACGCGTGGGGCGCTGGAGCGGGCGAGCGAACCCGGCGCAGTACCGGATCCAATTGGCACGACGCGCGACGCCGAGGTAGTGGACGGCATCCTAAAGGCGAACCAAGGGCGGGTAGGGTTGTGTTGAAAGTCCGCGTCACTCGCCGAGGCTACCTGACGGATCCGCAGAGCAGCGGCCGTTGACGAGGGAAAGGACCGACATGGCGATCTCGCCGCTCGCGGGCAAACCGGCTCCCAGGGAAATGTTGGTGGACCTGGGCCGGCTCGAACAGAAGTACTACGAGCGGAAGCCCGACGTGGGCAACCCAGACGAGCGAGTCAGCTTCGGCACCAGCGGGCACCGGGGCTCTTCACTGCGCGGCTCGTTCACCGAGGCGCACATCCTGGCAATCACCCAGGCCATTTGCGATTACCGGCGGAGCGAAGGCATCGATGGTCCGCTCTACATGGGCAAGGACACGCACGCGCTGTCCCGTCCGGCCGAGCGCACGGCGCTCGAAGTCCTGGCGGCCAACGGCGTCGACGCCATCATCCAGCGAGACGATGGCGTCACCCCCACGCCGGTCATCTCGCGCGCCATCCTCGTGTACAACCGTGGCCGCAAAACGCACCTCGCGGACGGAATCGTCGTCACGCCGTCGCACAACCCGCCGCAGGACGGGGGCTTCAAGTACAACCCGCCCAACGGCGGACCGGCGGACACGCACGTGACGGGATGGGTGCAGGACAGGGCGAACGGGCTGCTGCGGCACGGC
>QHRS01000308.1:0-536 GCA_003221435.1 Candidatus Rokuibacteriota bacterium | reverse complement strand
AAGACTTCGTGCTGCCATACGTCGACGACTTGAGAAACGTGATCGACATGGACGCGATCCGTGGCACTGGCCTCCCGCTGGCCGTGGATCCGCTCGGCGGCGCGTCCAGAGATTACTGGGAGCCGATCAATTCCGTCTATCGACTCGACATCGCCATCGTCAACCCGGTGATCGACCCGCAATTCTCCTTCATGACCGTCGACCACGACGGCCAGATCCGCATGGACCCGTCGAGCCCGTACGCCATGGCGCGGCTCGTCGGCCTCAAGGACCAGTTCCGGGTCGTGTTCGCCACCGACCCCGACGCTGATCGGCACGGTATCATCACTCCGTCGACGGGGCTGATGAACCCGAACGAGTACCTCGCTGTCGCCATCAACTACCTGCTCACAAACCGTCCCCGCTGGCCGGCCCGGGCCGCCGTCGGCAAGACGATCGTGAGTAGCAGCCTCATCGACCGGGCCGTGGAAAAGTGTGGCTACCCGCTGTGCGAGGTGCCGGTGGGGTTCAAGTGGTTCGTGCCGGGCCTGTTCGAT
>QHRS01000307.1 GCA_003221435.1 Candidatus Rokuibacteriota bacterium | reverse complement strand
CGGGATAGGGACGAATGCGCGAGGCGCGGATGGGAGGTGGGAATCGAACGGGAATCGAACATGAACGATCGAGGCCGAAAACGGATTAAACCGCTCCGAGTTTTAGGACGTAGTGGTCATGTCCTCAAACACGGAGCATTAAACATCAACAAAATCAGAATGGTGGCCCCAACGGGATTCGAACCCGTGTTTCAGCCTTGAGAGGGCCGTGTCCTGGGCCTCTAGACGATGGGGCCACGTCGCGCGAAACGGCGGGAAGGAATTGGCTGGGGGAGGAGGATTCGAACCCCCGCTACGTGGTCCAGAGCCACGCGTCCTACCACTAGACGATCCCCCACCGAACGCTCCGTCGCAGTATACCGCACTCGCCGGATCAGCGAAGCGCGTCCTTCAGCAGGCGGCTCGCCTTGAAGCGCGGCACGCGGGTGACGGGGATCTGGATCACCTTGCCGGTGCGCGGATTGCGGCCGCGGCGCGCGGCACGGCGGGTCACGACGAAGGTGCCGAAGCCGCTGATCGTCACACGGTGGCCCTTGCGGAGCGACTCGCGGACCGCCGCGATGAACGCGTTGATGGCTTTCTCGGCCGCAGTCTTGGTACCGCCGGCGGTTTTCGCCATGCCGGCGGCGAGGTCGGCCTTCGTCATCCCTTCCCGTATACTTCCACCCGCTTGAATGTGTCAAGGCGCGGGGTATGATGCTGCAATGCCGCGCGTGCCGATCGACGCCTCGATGCTCATCCTCACCGTCCTCGCCGCCGTCTTCGCTGTCGCCGCGTACTTCAAGGACCCCGGCCTCCCGTGGATCGGGGCGCGCAACGGGCTCTCGCTCTTCTGGTTCATCCTCCCAAGGTTGATTCCGGCGCTGATCCTGACGGGCATGCTGCAGGTGCTGGTGCCGCAGGAACTGATCGGGCGCTACTTCGGGCGCGGGGCCGGGCTGCGGGGCGTGCTCGTCGCGACGGGGCTCGGCATGCTGACGCCGGGCGGGCCGATGGTGAGCGTGCCGCTCCTGGTCGCGCTCGCGAACTCGGGGGCGGGCATGGCGGCGCTCGTCGCCTACATGACCTCCTGGTCGCTCTTCGGCATCCACCGCATCATCACCTGGGAAGCGCCGCTGATGGGCTGGCGGTTCGTCATCGTCCGCGTCATCCCGAGCCTCGCGTTCCCCGTGATCGCCGGCTGGCTCGTGGCCGTCTTCTATTCCGAGTGACGATGGCCTTCGCGGACCTGGGCGAGTTCGTCGCGCACCTGGAGAAGCACGGCCAGCTCCAGCGCATCACGGCGCCGGTCTCGCGCGACCTCGAGATCGCCGAGATCACGGACCGCGTCTCCAAGGGCCCGGCGCAGCAGAACCGGGCGCTCCTGTTCGAGCGGGTCGAGGGCTCGGACATGCCGGTGCTGATCAACGCCTTCGGCTCGGCGCAGCGGATAGCGTGGGCGCTCGGTGTGGAGGACCTGAACGATCTGTCGGAGCGCGTGGCGGGGCTGCTCGACCTCAAGATGCCGGGCACGGTGTTCGACAAGCTGCGGAAGCTCGGCACGCTGTTCGACCTCGCGAAGGCGGGGCCGAAGCACGTGCGCTCGGCGCCGTGCCAGGAGCTCGTGGAGACCGCGCAGCCCTCGCTCGCGTCGCTGCCGATCCTGACCTGCTGGCCGGGCGATGCGGGCCGCTACATCACGCTGCCGCTCGTGTTGACGCGCGATCCGGTGACGGGCGCGCGCAACGTCGGCATGTATCGGCTCCAGGTCTACGACGACCGCACGCTCGGCATGCACTGGCAGACGCACAAGGGCTCCGCGGAGCACGAGCGTGAGGCGCAGCGCGTGGCGCTGCCGCGCATGGAGGTCGCGGTCGCTCTCGGCGGCGACCCGGTGACGATCTACTCGGGCTCGGCGCCGCTCCCGCCCGGGATCGACGAGATCGTCTTCGCCGGCTGGCTGCGCGGGCGCGGGGTCGACATGGTCCGCTGCAAGACGATCGACGTCGAGGTCCCCGCGCACGCGGAGATCATCCTCGAGGGCTACGTGGACCCGCGGGAGCGGCGGCTCGAGGGGCCGTTCGGCGATCACACGGGCTACTACTCGCTGGCCCGCGACTACCCGGTGTTTCATCTCACCGCGATCACGCGGCGGCAGCGGCCGCTCTACCCGACGATCATCGTCGGCCGCCCGCCCCAGGAGGACTACTGGCTCGGCAAGGCGACCGAGCGGCTCTTCCTGCCGATCATCCGCCTGCTGCTGCCCGAGGTCGTGGACGTGAACATGCCGGCCGAGGGCATCTTCCACAACCTGGTGATCGTGTCGATCAAGAAGCGCTACCCGGGGCACGCGCGGAAGGTCATGACGGCGCTCTGGGGCATGGGGCTCATGATGCTCGCCAAGACGATCCTCGTCGTGAGCGAGCACGTCAACGTGCACGACCTCTCGGAGGTCGCCTGGCGCGCCACGGGCAACATCGATCCCCGGCGCGACCTCATGCTGATCGAGGGCCCGATGGACGACCTCGACCACGCGGCGCTGCGTCACCGCTACGGCGGCAAGATGGGGATCGACGCGACCGAGAAGGGACCGCTCGACGATGTCGCGCAGCCCTGGCCGGACGAGATCGTGATGAGCGACGCCATCAAGACGCTCGTCACCCGCCGCTGGAAGGACTACGGATTCTAAGCAAGGCGAAGTACGTCCTCGACGCGATCCGGTTCGAGCACACGATCTTCGCCCTACCCTTCGCCTACGTCTCGATGGTGCTCGCGGCGCGCGGCTGGCCGGGGG
>QHRS01000306.1 GCA_003221435.1 Candidatus Rokuibacteriota bacterium | reverse complement strand
GTGGATGTTCGCGGCCGCCTCGGAGCGTCCTGGGAGTTGCAGATCTTTGCCGCGAGGGGCGCCGCTGCCGACGAAGACGGCGTCGAATCTTTCATCTAGGAGCGTTCGCATGCTCGTGACCGGAGATTTGTAACGAATATCGACCCCCATATCCAGGATGGCATCGCACTCCTCCTGGAGCACCTTCTCGGGGAGGCGGAAGGAGGGGATGTTGCTGCGCATCAGCCCTCCCGGTTTGTCGTGCTTTTCAAACAGCACCACGTCGTAGCCCAGGGGCGCCAGATCGTTGGCCACGGTCAGGGATGCCGGGCCGGCTCCGATCAGGGCCACCCGCTTTCCGTTCTTCCGGGCCGGAGGCTTGGGTAGGAGATGGCCGATCTCCCCTTTGAGGTCGGCGGCCACCCGCTTGAGCCGGCAAATGGCTACCGGTTTGTCGCCCTCCAGCCGCCCGCGCCGGCAGGCGGGCTCGCAGGGACGATCGCAGGTACGGCATGTAGGCGTCGGTGTAGCGCCCCTGGGCGATCAAACGGATATACTCCGGCACGTTCGTGTGCGCCGGGCAGGCCCATTGGCAATCGACGACCTTATGGTAGTAATCGGGATGTCGGGTATCGGTCGGTTTCACCTGAGGCCCTTTCGAATCGTTTCCACTTCCGCCATGACCCGGAAGTTTAGCACCGAATCATCCTCGGCACGGGGCTTATCCGGGCGGGGCTCCTCGGGCGCCCGCGCGTTGCGCCAGTGGGACGCGAGTTCCCGGTAGCGGTGGTCCTCTACGTGCTACATTGGCTAAGTCGTGACTCTAGGCTCCCCGCGGAATGACTTCGACGGACGTGTCGCCCTGATCACGGGCGCGGCTCGCGGACTCGGGCGCGCGGCCACGGAGAGTCTCCTTGCGCGCGGAGCATCGGTCGCGGTGAATGTCCGCGATCAAAAGCGCGCCGACGCGCTGGCGCGAGAGCTTGGAGACCGGGCCTTCGCCGTGCCCGGGGACGTGACCGATTCCGACGCGCCGGACACGATTATTGAAAAGGTGCTGGAGCGGTTCGGGCGGCTCGACATCCTCATCAACAACGCTGCCTACGCGCACTCCACCCGCTTCGAAACCCTCACCGCGGACGAGTGGCGCCGCGCGATCGAAGTGAACCTCACCGCGCCCTTTCTCCTCACCAAGGCGGTGGTCCGGCCGATGAAGGCGCGCAAGTACGGGCGCATCGTCAACATCTCCTCCCTCGCCGGGAAGACGGTGAGCACCCTGGGTGGCGCGCACTACACGGCGTCGAAGGCCGGGCTCCAGGGACTCACCCGTGCCGCGGCCAAGGAGCTTGGACAGTTCGGGATCACCGTGAACGCGATCTGCCCGGGGATGATCGACACCGAGCTGACACGCGAGCACGCAACTCAGGAGCAGCTTGCCGCCCTCGCGGCGAGCTACCCGATCGCCAGGCTCGGGACAGCCGAAGAGGTTGCAGACCTGATCTGTTTCGTGGCCTCCGAGGCGGCGGGATACATCACGGGGGCGTCCTTCGATATCAACGGCGGTGACTTGATGCTATGACGCCTGATGCCGTCCCCCGCTCTCTACTTGGACTTTTTGGGGTTCTCGATCACCTCTTCGGCTCGGATCCGGATCTCCCCCAGGTCGCGTCCGCGGACAATGAACTCGGAAAGCGTTGCCGGAGCTCCGTCCCGTGGATTGGCGTCGAGCAAACGAAGCTCGTCCGCCACGACCGTCGTGTCCGCTCCGCTCGCGCGATTCATGATCTTGATTGGGCTCGGGCTCGACCATTGCCAGCGCAGCAAG
The DNA here is from genome assembly GCA_003221435.1 of Candidatus Rokuibacteriota bacterium. GTDB lineage: Bacteria > Methylomirabilota > Methylomirabilia > Rokubacteriales > CSP1-6 > AR9. The sequence goes on along the minus strand of QHRS01000306.1, from coordinate 1,389 downwards.
GCCCCTTCGCTGGACAGTCCTCGACCCACCGCATCGTTCAGACTCGACTCGAACTTGATGGAAGCCCGCACTCGGGCGAACGGAGTCCCGGTCGTGCGTAGAACGTCACGCCGCACCTCACGGCCCCTGTTGAAGATGGCGAGCACGTGGCTCGTTGCATTCGCCACCACGCCGGTGACCTCATAACTATCCGCGTCGGAGGCGCGCGTGATCCTCAGGAATCCCAGCGAATCGACCTCGGCATCGGAGAAGCGCGATGCGATCTCGAAGTAGGCTCCGGCGGCGAGCGCGGGCCCGCTGGGCACCTGGGCACGGACCCGAACCTGAGTCGCCGCGGCCGGAAGGTGGATGCGGACCCCGTCGCTCCCCGAGCTGCCTATGCCGGTGACGCTGAGGAACGCTCCTCGGCGTGCGAGGCTCGCGGCGCCGATGGCCTCGTTGTCGAGACCGTTGAAGCGGATGGTTGCGGAGGTCTTCGCAGTTTCCGCGCGACCACCTGTTGTGGCTGCCGTGCCCTCGTTGCCGACCGCCGGGGACGCTGCCGTGGTCAACCCGCGAACCGACTCGAGAAACATGCCGCGCATGAAGGTTTGGTTGGATTTAACGGAGTAGAACTCGGCCATCTGGTCCAACAGCTTCGCGGACAGTTCGGGGCGTTGCTCTTCGAGGTATTGCCCGAGTTGAGCCAGGGCTCGTGGATTGGGGCCGAGCCGTCTCGCCTGCTCGCTGTCCGGCGCGTCATCGATTTTCACGGCTCCCGTGTAGACGGCGTAGATGAAGACTTCGAACGTCACTCCACGCGACGCGTAATCCTCCTTTTCCGTCTTCAATACCGCGGGGTCCTTGATGACGAATTCGAGGAAGTCAGCAAGCTTGGGATCGAGAGGTGCTGCGCTCCCCTTCGCGTGCCCGCTCGACCCAAAGCCTGTGAGGCTGAGAACGAGGAGCAGCGACAGAACTCTGGTGTATCGTTTGATCTTCATCGCGGCCTCCCCCTGACCCGGCCATGGTAGTATTCTCCGCGTAACTTCGCACGGAGGAATTCATGCCGACGATCAACGTCCGTGGGATCGATTTCTTCTATCAGGAGTCTGGAAACGGCACACCGATCCTTCTGATTCACGGGGCGGCCGGCGACGCGGATGTGTGGTCGTCCGTGTTCGGATCACTCGCACGCCATCACCGCGTGATTTCGTACGATCGCAGGGCACACACTCGCAGCAAGGCGACGCCCCCGCCACCTGCCGAGAACTACTCCACCCATGGCGAGGACGCAGGCGCTTTGCTGCGAGCTCTCGCCGCCGCTCCCGCAATCGTTGTGGGGTGGAGTGGTGGCGGATTGGCTGCCCTGCACCTCGCGTCCAGACAGCCCGACTTGGTAACGAGTCT
>QHRS01000305.1 GCA_003221435.1 Candidatus Rokuibacteriota bacterium | reverse complement strand
TCCAGTCCGCCAGCGGATTGATCTTCAAGATCCCGGCGTGGTCGGTGTCGACATCGACCTTGCGGACCTCCGTGCGGGTCACCGCCTGCTCGCGCCGAAGTCCGGTGATCCAGGCATCGAGGCCGTGGAGGCCGCGCCCGAGGGGCTCGACCTTCCGCACGCCGCAGCAGTGCTTGCGGTTCTGGATGCTTTTGTAGAAGAGGTTCACGCCGTGCTGGCGCACCATGGTCTCCACCGCCTCGGCCTGGGGAAAGTAGACTTCGATGCTGAGACCGTATCGTTCCCGGATCGCGTCCGCGAGGTCGTACGTCTCGGCGGGAAGGCGGCCGGTGTCGAGGGTGAAGACCCGCGCGCCGCGGTCCTGCCGCATCAGCATGTCGATGAGCACCACGTCTTCGGCGCCGAAGCTCGCGGCAAGCGCGATCCTCGGATGGAACGTCGCGAGGGCCCAGGCGAGCAGCTCCGGGGCGGTCTTGGATTCCAGCTCGTCGCTGCGCGCGCCGATGGCTTCGGAGATTTCACGAACGGGCATTGCCTTCCTCCTCTGTGGCCGGATAGACGATCGAAGGAGGCCTCGACGGCCCCCTCCGAGCCTCCCCCAGGGTCCGAGGGCGCCGGCAAAGCCGGCGCCCGAAGCCGGTTACTGCGACAGGCTCATAGTTCGCTCGAAGCAGCGTGCCCATCAGCCATCCACCCCGTGGGGCGGGCGACTCGCAGCGACGTCGCGCGCGGCCGCGGCGACTTCTGCGCCCGCCACGAGCGCACGCAGCTCCTCATCGGTGTGGCGGGCGCAGAACTGCCGGAAGTTTTCGCCATCGCGTCGCTCGGCGAGGTAGCCTCTGAGCAGCCGCTCGATGGCCTCGGGCACGTCGACGGCGGGGATGCGGTAGCCGACCGGGCGAGCTTTCGCCTGGTGCTTGCCCACCGCGCCGCCGACGCAGAAGTAGTAGGCGTCGACCATCTTGCCATCCACCTTCACCTTTTTGCCCTCGATCCCGATGTCGGCGATCCAGTGCTGGCCGCAGCTATTGGGGCAGCCGGTGACGTGAATCTTGACGTGCTGATCGAAGCCCGGAAGCCGCGATTCCAGCTCCTCGACGAGCCAGCGGGCGAAGCCCTTGGTCTCGGTGAGCGCGATCTTGCAGAACTCCGTTCCCGTGCAGGCGATCGCGCCCCGCCAGAAGGGCGAGGCGTCGATCCTGAGCCCAGCGGCCTCGAGGTCTCGGGCCAGCGCGAGCGCGCGTTCCCGCCGGACATTGACGATGAGGAGGTTCTGCATGTTGGTCGTCCTCAGCTCGCCCGTGCCGTAGCGGTCGGCGAGGTCGGCGACCGTTCGCATCTCGCCCGGCGTCATGCGTCCACGGAGGACGGCGATTCCCGCGTAGCAGTGTCCCTCCTGCTTCTGGGGGTGGATCCCAACGTGATCGCGATAGACATCCTCGGGCGGATCCTCGAGGACGGCTGGGGAGAGCCCGAAGCCCACGCGGCGCTCGAGCTCCTCCTGAAAGCGCTCGGCGGTCCAGCCGTGGGTGAGGAAAAGGAACTTGAGGCGCGCCTTTTCGCGGCTCTGGCGCAGGACATCGCTGTCGCGGAAGATTTCGGAGATCCCCCTGACCACAGTGAGCACCTCGTTCCAGCGGACGAACGCGTTGAGCCGGAGCCCGAAGTGGGGATCGGTGGACAGCCCTCCGCCCACCCGCACGGAAAACCCGATCTCGCCGGTCGCCGGATGCCTGAGGGCGGTCATGCCGATGTCGTTGATCTCGGGATAGGAGCACCACACCCTGCATCCGGTGATCGAGAGCTTGTATTTGCGGGGGAGGTTGTAGAACTCCGGGTTGCCGTTCAGCATCCGGGTCGCCGCCTGGACGAGCGGGGAGGCGTCGATGATCTCGTCGGCGTCCACGCCGGCCAGGGGGCACCCGGTGACGTTGCGGGTGTCGTCTCCACACGACCCCATCGTCGTGATCCCGACCCGCCACAGGTGCTGGAAGATGTCGGGGAGGTCTTCGATCCGCACCCAGTGGAGCTGGATGTTCTGCCGGACGGTCAGATCGGCGATCCCGCGGGCGTGGCGGTCGGCAAGGTCGGCGATGGTCCGGAGCTGGTGGGAGAGGAGCAACCCGTTGGGGATCCGGATCCGAACCATGAAGTACGGCACGGCCTTCCCCTCACCGCCCTTGCCGCCGACCGCGCCGACGCCGTCGCCCTGGGTGTAGATCCCCCACCAGCGGAAGTAGGTGTTGAGCCACTCGGGCGGAATGGACTCGATCCCTTCGCGAGCGAAGCGCGCGATCTCGGAGTACGCGTCCCAGGGGTTCAGCGCCCCCTTGAGCCGCTCGACCCGCTGGGCCTTCGTCTCCTTCACGCCCTCGCTCATGATCCTTCTCCGCAGAAACAAAAAGCCGGGCGGCCGGGCCACTATCTCGGCTGGCCCAACCCCCGGCTTTTGTCTTTTTTCTTCGACTTTCGCCTTCGGCTACCGGCTCCTCACCCCACGTACATCAGGGGCACCTCAACCCAGGATTTACACTGCGCGCACTTCGCCGTCACGCGGCCGCTCGGCCTGTCCACGCGAAGGATCGCGTTCTTGATCAGCACCTGGCCTCCATCCGGCACTACGATCTTCGACCGGCAGACGGGGCACCGATTCGCGGACTCTCCCCCGCCTGATAGCGCCTCGCCGAACATTGGGTAAACGTATACTTTGTCGATCGAGAATGTCAATAACTATTTTGCCCTTACATGACTGGTGCTTAACACTCAGAGGTTCGGCTTCATCGAG
>QHRS01000072.1 GCA_003221435.1 Candidatus Rokuibacteriota bacterium | reverse complement strand
CGGAGACGAACGGTAGTCCGGCGGCCCCGATCCACGCGCATCCTGCACTCTCCGAGGCGGTTCGGATGTGGTGACTCTAGGCGGTGCTGAGACAGCCGTCAAGCGAGACCGCCGGCGAGAAATCGTCTTGACGCCCCCGGGGAGCGCACCATAGAGTCTCGGCATTCCACCCGGAGCCTTGAGGAGCGATGCAGCATGGCCAGCCGCGCCCAATACCTTAGCGAGATCGGCGACTCTGTCGATGAGGCGCTCCGGCTTCAGTCTCGGGTCATCGAGCTGACCGAACAGGTCCACGAGGCTGCGGGCATGCGCAAGGGCGACACAGCCCTTCGGGGCAAGGTGACCGGCCTCTTCTTCGGTCTTCTGGCCTACCTGGAGGAGCTCAATCGCCTGGTCAAGGAAGAAACGTAGCGCCGGGCAGCCAGACCTCCGGCTCTTTGGAGGAAGCAGGATGCCAGTCGAGAAGCTGTACTGCGGAAACTGCGGATCGCCGCTCTACTACGGCCAGAAGTTCAAGGAGCACACCCTGGGGCGGCCCTGTGCGAAGTGCCAGGCGCTGAATCCGACCTACTTCCACTATTGCTACCGCTGTGGAGAGAAGATCCTCTCCGCGCGCGAGGACTCGGAGGACGACGACTCCGCCTGACGCGGAGCCGCGCTCAGCGCTTCAGGGCGGCGATGATGCGGTTCAGCGTCGTCTTCGCGTCGCCGAACACCATCAGCGTGTTGGGACGCACGAACAGCTCGTTCTCGATCCCCGCGAAGCCGGGATTCATGCTGCGCTTGAGCACGATGACCGTGCGGGCCTGGTCCACGTTGAGCACCGGCATCCCGTAGATCGGGCTGCGGGGGTTGGTCTTCGCCGCGGGGTTCACGACGTCGTTGGCGCCGACGACGAGGGCGACGTCGGTCTTCGCGAACTCGTCGTTGATCGCGTCGAGGTCGTAGAGCTGGTCGTACGGAACGTCGGCCTCGGCCAGCAGCACGTTCATGTGCCCGGGCATCCGCCCCGCGACCGGGTGAACCGCGTACTTGATCGTGGTCCCCCGCTGCTCCAGCAGCCGCGTCAGGTCGCGCACGGCGTGCTGGGCCTGGGCGACCGCCATCCCGTAGCCAGGCACGACGATGAGCGACTGGGCGTTGTCGAGCACAGTCGCCGCGTCGGCGTCGGTCCCCTCGTTCACGGCGTGGGCCGCGGTCGCGCCGGCCGCGGCCGACTCGGCCACCGCCCCGAACGCGCCGAAGACGACGTTCGTGAACGAGCGGTTCATCGCCTTGCTCATGATCACCGAGAGCAGGAAGCCCGATGCCCCGTCGAGCGCACCCGCGATGATCAGGACGTTGTTCGACAGGACGAAGCCGGTCGATGCCGCGGCGAGGCCCGCGTACGAGTTCAGGAGCGAGATGACGACCGGCATGTCGGCGCCGCCGATCGGCAGGACCAGGAGCACGCCCAGGCAGAACCCGGACCCCAGCATCGTGTAGAAGACCGGATAGCGGGAGGGGTCGACGACGAGGTAGGCGACGATGCCGAGCGTGACGACGACCAGCGAGATGTTCGACACGTTCTGGAAGCGGTACGTCACCGGCACGCCGGTGATCAGGCCCTGCAGCTTCCCGAACGCCATCAGGCTTCCCGTGAACGTGAGGGAGCCCAGCAGGACTTCGAACCCGATCGCCGCCATCTTCACCGAGCCCAGCTCGGCGCCGTGACGGTAATATTCCGAGATCCCGACCAGGGCGGCCGCAAGGCCGCCGAAGGCGTGCGAGAGCGCGATCCGCTCGGGCATCTTGGTCATCGGGATCAGCAGTCCCATCGCCGTGCCGATCGCCGAGCCGATGACGAAACCGGCGATGATCCACTCGTAACTGATGATGTCGCGGTGGAGGAGCGTGCCGACGATGGCCAGGAACATGCCGACCTCGGCGAGCACCATGCCGCGGCGGGCCGTCTCGGGCGAGCTGAGCCCCCTGAGGCCGAGGATGAAGAGGACGGACGCGGCGAGGTAGAGAGCCTCGATGTAGGAAACACTCACCGGTCTACCGTCCTCTCGCGCCTATCGCCGCACTGTGCGAGCGCCGGCTTTGCCGGCGCCATCCGGAGCCCCCTCCGTGGAAGCTCATGGCCGCTTGCGCTCCCGCCTCTTGAACATCCGCAGCATGCGGTCCGTTATCACGAAGCCACCCACGACGTTGATCGTCGCGCACGTCACCGCGATGAACCCCAGCGCGGTGCTCACGGCGGTGTAGTGGGAGCCCGCCGCGACGATCGAGCCGACCAGCGAGATCCCCGAGATCGCGTTCGTCGCCGACATGAGCGGCGTGTGGAGCAGCGGCGGCACGCCCGAGATCACCTGGTAGCCGACGAAGGCGGCCAGCAGGAAGATGTAGAGGCCGAAGATCAGTTCCGGCGCCATCAGGTCCCTCCTCCCGCCGCCGGCCGCTCCTTGGGCCGGGGCTGCACGATCTGTCCGCCGTGGGTCACCACGCACCCGCGGGTGATCTCGTCCTCGAAGTCGAGCACGAGCACGCCGTCCCGCGTGAGGTGCAGCAGGAGCTTTTCCATGTTGCGCGAGTACATCTGGCTCGCGTGGACGGCGAGGTCGCTCGGGAGATCGAGCGGACCAAGGATCGTGACGTCATGCCGCGTGACGGTCGTTCCCGGCTCGGTCAGCACGCAGTTGCCGCCCTGCTCCGCCGCCAGGTCGACGAGGACGGACCCGGCCCGCATGCGGCGCACCATCTCCTCGGTGATCAGGATCGGGGCGCGCTTGCCCGGGATGAGGGCGGTCGTGATGCAGACGTCCGTCTTCGCGAGGTGCTCCGCGATGACGTCCCGGTTGCGGCGCTCGGTCTCTTCCGACAGCTCACGGGCGTAGCCTCCCGCTCCCGCGGCGTCCTCGGTCGCGCCCGTCTCGACGAACCTGGCGCCGAGGCTTTCGATCTGCTCCTTCACCTCCCGGCGGACGTCGAAGGCCTCGACGATCGCGCCGAGCCGCCGCGCGACCGCGATCGCCTGCAGTCCGGCGACGCCGGCACCCAACACGAGCACCCTCGCCGGCGCGACGGTGCCCGCCGCCGTCATCAGCATCGGGAAGAACTTCGGCAGCGCCTGCGCCGCCAGGATGACGGCGCGGTAGCCGGCGACCGTGCTCTGCGAACTGAGCACGTCCATCGTCTGCGCGAGTGTCGTGCGCGGGATCTGGTCGACCGCGATGGCGGCCACGCTCTTCGCCGCGAGGAGCCTGACCAGATCGGCGTTGACCTGCGGATAGAGCAGGCTGATCACCGCCGTGCCCGGTCGCACCCGCTCCACCTCGGCCTGCGTGGGCGGGTGGATCTTGACCACGAGGTCGGCGACGCCGAGGACCGGATCGGCCGACGGCTCGACCGTCGCGCCGGCGCTTCGATACTCCTCGTCCGAGAACCACGCGGCCGCGCCCGCGCCCCCCTCCACCGCGACCGTGATGCCTTTCGCCGCGAGCCGCTTCACGGTCTCCGGGATGATGGCGACGCGCCGCTCGCCGCGCTTGACCTCCTTCGGGACGCCGATCTTCATTCCGGTGAGTCGCTCTCCTCGACAGAATGCCGGCCGAGCGCCGTCCAAGCCGCCACGTGCACCGCCCGGAATGGCGTCGCCTCGAACGCCGACCCCGTCGCCGCGGTCGCCGAGTGCTCCATGCCGCTCACGTAGAAGGTCGCTCGCCAGCCGACGTCATCGTAGCGGGCGAGGCTCAGGTCGTACCCCTGGCGCGCCATGCCCGCGGCGATCACGCCGATGCCGCTCCACGTCCCGAGCCATCGCTTGACCGTCCGGAGCACGGGTGGCTCCTCGCCGTCCGGAACTTGGAGCAAGGCGAAGCCGAGACTCGCGACCAGCAAGCTGCGGCGCCGAGCAGCGACCATACCTCGGCCTCAGTCCAGCGGGGGCAGCACGTCGGGCTCGACCTGATAGCCGTCGGCGATCGCGTTGGTCGAGTTAAAGAGGCCCACGACCGCCATCACCTCGCCGAGCGCCGAGACGTCGAGACCGAGCTTCCGCGCGCCGGCCGTATGCGAGTTGATGCAATAGGCGCAGCCGTTCGTCGCGGACACCGCGAGGGCGATGATCTCGCGGGTCAACGGATCGAGCTTCGACTTCCGGCCGACCGCCTCGGGATGCATGATCGCCTTGAGCCGCGTCCAGATCATCTCGAGATGATCCGGGTCCGTCGCGAGCACGCGCCAGAAGTTCGGCACTGCCGTGAGGCCCTTGGTCGCCTTGATGTCGGCGAATATCTCGGCCACCCGGCCGGGGGCCGAGTCTTCGGCAACGGGCCGGACGGTGGCGTGACGGGGTTCGTTCATATGACGTCCTCCTGCGAGTCGATCAGGGATTGCCGGCGGACCATGATATGCCATGATCGCACGAGCGCTCATCGGTCGGGCGCGCTGGAGGGCCAGGCGTGATGCAGCCGGAGCGGACCATGGTGCTCACGATCGGGCACAGCACGCGAACGCTCGAGGAGTTCCTCTGCCTGCTGCGGGACCACGGCGTAACCCACGTCGCCGACGTCCGCACCGTCCCGGGCTCGCGCCGCAATCCCCAGTACAACCGCGACGCGCTGGCCTCCGCGCTCGGCGCCGTTGGCATCGGCTACTCGCACCGGCCCGGCCTGGGCGGTCTCCGCCATCCGCGGCCGGATTCGGTGAACACGGGCTGGCGGAACCTGAGCTTCAGGGGCTACGCCGATTACATGCAGACGCAGGAGTTCGCGGCCGGCGTCGACGCCGTCGTGGCGCTCGCCGCCGACGCGCAGCATGCTGCCTTGATGTGCGCGGAAGCCCTTCCCTGGCGCTGCCATCGCTCGCTCATCGCCGACGCGCTGGCTGCCCGGGGCGTCCCGGTCGAGCACATCATCGGCGCCACGCGCCGCCCGCACACGCTGACGCCCGCGGCCCACGTCGACGGCACCCGCGTCACGTATCCGGCTCCGGCCGCCACGCGGCGCTGAGCGCTCCGAGGACTGAAGCGTCCCCCGACCCGGCCTCGTGTCTCCGTCGTCTCAGGCCGACTTTCCGCGCTTGAGCAGCGCAATCGGCTTCTTGGCTCCCGGAACGAGGAGAACCAACTCCCATCCCTCGTCGCCCAGCGCGTCGAGCGTCGCAATGCAGGCCTCGGCGTTTCCCAGGTCAACGGCCGACCAGCAGTATTCCCATTTCTCCACCGTCTCCTCCTCTCAGCCGAGTCTGGCCGGTAGCGAAAACCCGGGCGCCCGGGACGGGACTCGCGGGAACCCGCCCCGCGGGGCGCGCCGCACTGAAGGTGATGGAGCCTGGGGGCTCGGGCGCTCGCCGAGCCTCGATCGGATCGTTCCTCCTCGTCAGCCGATCTGACACTTGTAGAGCATCCGACGCCCGGCCTGAAGTCGCGGACGAACCAGGCCGGCCCGCTGCACACGCGGTATCGTTGTCAACGCGCAAGCAGCCGCACGTCTCGTGGAGCCGGCCGACGGGTTGAAGATTGCCGTCATGAATCCCGAAGCTGCCCGACCGTTTTGCGTCGCGATTAGCGCTTCGGTGTCGATCGGGTCGAGCCGTGCGAGCTCCGGGCCATTCGACTGCGCAGGGTCCGGGGGGTCGAACCATAGCCGTCCACGATAATAGCGCGCCCGGATCGGTTCCCATAAACTCTGGTAGGGTCTTCCTGGACCTTGCCGTCCTTCAACGCGCCCCCGTTGTCGGCCTCGCCCGGCGTCCGGCCCGCAGGACCATCCTTCTTTTGAGGCAGATCGGTGTTGCCGAGTGTCCGCGAAAGGGATAGACTCCGGCCGCGAATACGGCCGAACCCTGACGGGGCGAGCGTCATGGCCTCTGGCCCGCAGGTCTGGGACCTTGAGTTTCTAGCGCCGGCCCGGAGGAACACGATGCGCGAACCCTCAACGCGTCGACTGCTCGTGACAGTCGGCTTCATTCTCGCCGCGGCCGCCTGTACTGCTGTCCGCCCCCCTCCCGAGCGAGGACCGGGTGAGCTAAGCCTTCCGATCCCTCCGCCCGTCCCGCCGGTCCCGACGCCGAGCGCGATGGGGGCGGAGGTGTTCGAATCGAGCGATTTCGTGGTGACCTTCGCGGAGGCTGGCGATACGGTCGAGCGCCTCGCGACGCGCTACCTCGGGGATCCGCGAAAGGCGTGGACGATCGAAGATTATTCGGGCACCCGCGCGATTACTGAGGGCCAGGAGGTCATCATCCCCAAACGCGAGTGGAACCCCGTCGGGGTGTTCCCCTGGGGCTACCAGCTCGTGCCCGTGCTCGTGTACCACAACGTCGGTCCAGAGCAGAAGGGGCGCCTGTTGATGACGGCCCGTAACCTCGAGGCGCAGATGCGCCACCTGCACGACGACGGGTTCCAGGCCGTGAGTCTCCAGGACTTCCTGGCGTTCACGACGGGCAGCCGGCAGCTGCCGCGGAAGTCCGTGCTCCTCGCCTTCGATGACGGGTACCGGTCATTCATGCGGTACGTTCGCCCGGTGCTCAAGGAGCTCGGGTTCAGCGCCACGCTCTTTGTGTACACGGACCACATCGGGGCCGGAGGGAACGCTCTCTCATGGCAGGAGCTGCGCGCGTTGATCGACGAGGGCTTCGACGTGCAGGCGCACTCGAAGACGCACAGCAAACTCCTGCGCCAGGAGGGCGAGTCGGAGGCGGCGTACGCGAGGCGCATGGAGAAGGAGCTCGCCTATCCCCTCGCCCTCTTCCGAAAGCATCTCGGGCGCGCCAGCGAAACCCTCGCGTACCCCTACGGCGACACGGACGAGGAGCTTCTGCAGCATGTGGTGCAGCACGGCTACGTCGCCGCCTTCACAGTGCGCCGACAGGCGAACCCGGCCTTCGTGTTCCCGCTCAAGATGAACCGAAGTCAGATCTACGCGGGGATGACCCTTGAGGAGTTCGCGAAGAACCTCACCGTCTTCCAGGACGAGACCCTGGGCGTGGCGAAAACACCGGACTGGAAGCCATCCGCGTCCCCGGTAACGGCGGCGCCACCGGCAGCGTCGCCACGCGAGCGCCTGGCCGCGCTCCACGACGTGCGCTCGGAGCTACTGGAACACCGAGGCCTCCTGCGCCAGGCGCTCGAGGAGCGCATGATCGCACTCACTGTCAATCCTCGCGATCGAGGGGCACAGGAGGCGCTCAAACGGCTCGTGGGGCGCATCGCGCATGAGGTGGCCGTCTTGCTCCAGGAGGGTCGCGAACTGATCGGTCGTGGGCTGCTTGGCGAAGCCCGGCAACGGTTCCTTGCGGCCCTCAGCCTCGATCCGACGAATCGCATGGCGTTCGAGACCCTCCGGAATCAGGTGCGAGAGGTGATGGTAATTGCCCACACCGTCCGGCCGGGAGACACGCTCGCCTCGCTTGCCGAGCTGTATTACGGCGATCGGTTCCGCGCCGAGGTTATCGCAGAGACGAATCAGCTTCCCGTAAATGCGCCGCTGGTGGCCGGTCGGACGCTCCAGATTCCGGAGATTCCGGGCGTCGTGATCCTGTCGCACTGACCCGGACACCGTCCGACCGCAGATCTCCACGTGTGACTGGACCATCCGACTCCGAGAGGGCACCAGGGATGATTCAATACTGTGGCCGCACGGATGTGGGGAGGCGCCGCATCAGGAACGAGGACAACATCCTGGTCTCCCACGGCGTGCGCGTCGTGTGTGATGGGATCGGCGGCCACCAGGCGGGAGACGTCGCCTCGCGAACTGCTGTCGACGCGATCGCGGGCTTCATCGGCCGATCGGAGGAGGGGCGGGCGGTGACATGGCCGTACGGGTTTGACCCAAGTCTCTCGTACGGCGCCAACCGCCTCCGCACCGCCATCAAGCTGGCGAACCGGGCCATCTTCACGAGGGCTGCCTCGGGGAACGACTACGCGGGAATGGGGACCACCGTAGCAGCCGCCCTTGTCGCCACGAACAAGGCGCGGTTCACGTACGCCCACGTCGGCGACAGCCGGATCTACCTTATCAGCGGCGGGCGCATTCTCCAGCTTACCCGAGACGATTCCTTCGCCAACAGCGTCTGGGCCGACGCCGACGCGGCGGGAGCCGGGGCGGTCATGAAACACGTGCTCACCAAGGCCCTGGGCGCAGCAGCCGAAGTGGAGTTCGACGTGGCCGAGCGCGCTCTCCGGACCGGCGACGTGGTGCTGCTCTGCTCCGACGGGCTCACGAACATGCTCGCCGATCGGAGCATTCTCGAGATCGTCACGGCGTATGCCGGGCATCTCGAGAGGGCGTGCGACGAGCTGGTGGCCGGCGCCAATGCCCACGGTGGCCACGACAACATCAGCGCGATCCTGCTTCGGTACGGCCCCCTCGTCGCCGATGCCATCTAGGGGCCTGTCGGAGTATCTGGCTTCGAGCGCCGGCTTGGCCGGCGCAATCCGATTCTGGGGGAGGCTCGGAGGGGGCCGCCGAGGCCTCCTTCGAGGATCTAGCGCCGGCTTGGCCGGCGCAACGATTCCTGGGGGGAGGATTCGGAAGGGGGGCGAAACCCCCCTCCGAGTTCCTGGATCGCGGGAGAGATGATCCGGCAGATCGGCAAGTATCGGATCCTGGAGCGCATCGGCCGCGGGGGCATGGGCAGCGTCTTCAAGGCGCATGACCCAGTGCTCGATCGGCTGGTGGCGCTCAAGGTCTTCTCGGCCGAGGCCGATTACAGCGACGAGCTCCGAGCCCGCTTCTTCCGCGAGGCGCAGGCCTGCGCCAAGCTGAGCCACCACAATATCGTGACCATTCACGACCTCGGCGAGGCGGACGGGAACCTCTTCATCGTGATGGAGTTGCTCGAGGGCGAGGAGCTACGGAAGCTGATCGCCCAGCGGACTCTCGTCCACCTCGAGGACAAGCTTCCGCTCATGGTCCAGATCTGTGAGGGGCTCGGCTACGCGCATGAGCGGGGCATCGTCCACCGGGACGTCAAGCCTGGCAATATTTTCGTCCTCCGAAATGGGCAGGTGAAGATTCTCGACTTCGGGATCGCTCGCATCGAGGCGGCCGAGACCGGGCTCACCCGTACGGGGCTGATCATCGGTACGCTCCAATACATGGCGCCTGAGCGAGCGCGCGGGCACGGCGACCACCGTTCAGATATCTTCTCGGTCGGCGCGGTCTTCTACGAGCTCCTCACATACCGCCCACCGTTCGTCGGTGACGACCCCATGGAGATCCTGGAGAAACTCCGAACCGAGGATCCTCCACGCCTCGACGAGGTGGATCCTACCCTGCCGCCGGAGCTGGGCGCGATCGTCGAGCGTGCGCTCCAGAAGGATCCGTCGCGGCGATTTGCCGCGCTCGGACAGATGGCCGCGGAGCTCTCACTGGTGCGACGCAGGGTGGCCGAGGACGTCGATCGACTTCGTGGCGAGGTACAGATCCGGCTTCGCCAGCTCCGCGGGCTTCGGGAGGCGCTCGCGACGCGGGCGGGTGGCGCGTGGGCTGACGAGACGGAGCTCGTGATGAACGAGCGGGCCCCGCTCGCGACGCTCGAGACAGTCGACCGAGACACGACAGCCAGGATTCAGCGCCTGCGTGGTCTTCTCACCCGCGTGGAGTCGCTCCAGCCGGCGCTCGACCGTGGCCTCGAAGCGCTCCGGCAGGGCGAGCCCGACAAGGCTGTCTCTGAGCTCGAGCACGTCGTCCGGGCGATGCCGGAGCACGTGCGTGCGGCCGAGAGTCTAAAGGAGGCGCAGCGTCAGGCCGACGAACAGCGCCTGCGTCGCGAGCAAGCCGTGGCCGAGGAGCCGCAGCACCCGCTGGCCTTGGCTCATTTTCCTCTCTCCCAGGGCACAGCAGTCGCGATCCGGACTGCGCGGTGGCTTCGCGAAATCCGCAGCCGGATCCGGCCGAGCGTCCGAGCCCTTCGGCACCTCGCGCTTGCCTCGGCTCATTCTTCTTTCTCCCAGGGCGCGGTGATAGCGATCCGGGCGGTGCACTGGCTTCGGGAGGGCCGCAGCCGGCTACAACCGAGCGCCCGAGCGCTTCGGCACATCGCGCTCCCCCTGGTAGCGGGATTCGCACTGAGCACCGGCGCCGCGCGGTCCTGGCGGCGCGCGCACGAGCCCTGAAGGCGGAAGCGGCCTCTCTGGCCTCGAATGCCTTTTCCAGAGCGCAGGCGAAGGTGGACGAGGGCGACCGCCTCGCGGCCGCGCGGAACCCGGCGGCCGCGGCGCAAGCCTACAGGGAGGCGGCGGTGCGGTACGGCCAGGCGGAGCGACAGGCCCAAATCAAGCGAGAGGACCGGGGTCAGGCCGACACGGCGCGTGCCCGGATGGTCGCCGCGAAGCGGCGCGCACGGCCTAATGCCGTGGACTTCGCCGCGGCGCTCGCCCATGAGCGGCGCGGCAACTCGATGTACGGGCGGCGGGCCTTTAAGGAAGCCGCCACGAGTTTTCAGTTCGCTGCCGAACTGTTCGCAAAGACGCCTCCGGACGCGCGCGCCGACATCCGGGCGCTGCTGAACGATTACGTCCGCGCCGTCGAAACAAAGGACCTCGACCTGCTTCGGCGCGTCCGTCCCGGCTTGACCGCTGATGAGCTTCGCCGCGTGCGCGCCGCCGACGAGATCACGCGGAGCCACAAGGTCCACCTGACGGTCTACGGGATCACGGTCGCTGGAGACGAGGCCCGGGCGCTCGGCCGACGGGAGGACCTCCGCGTCCTGAACACTGGCCAGAACCTCCGCACTGAGACCAGATTCGCCTTCACGCTGAAGCGCGGCCCGCGCGGCTGGGTGATCCACGGGGTTCAGGAGTCTGCGGACAGACCTGCGGAGACTCGGGCACCCGGCGGCCGCACGCCGCCGCGCTCTGGCCCGGTTGCTCGGGGAGGAGCGGAACGACCTTGACGGAAGCCGCAACGGAATGTCTTTGAAGGGTTTTTGGGGCTTGATCGGCTGGCGGGTCGGAGGTAGTCTCCTCGGTGCACCGCCCAGCTGGCGTGTGGTGGCTGGGGGGCACACTTGCTGGGAGGGCTGGCATGCGCCGGTCCATTTGCTTGCTGCCACTCGTTTGCGGCATCGCCTTCACGGTGGGCTGCGGGAGCAGCGCTCCGCTCTTGCGGGGCTCGATCACGGCGGAGCCGACGACCAACCCCGATCTCCGAGGTCGCCCCTCGCCCGTTGTGGTGCGCGTGTACGAGCTCAAGTCGCTCGCGGCGTTCAACACCGCGGATTTCTTCTCCCTCTTCGACAAAGAGCAAGAGACGCTCGGCAGCGACCTGGTCGGGCGCGAGCAGTACGACCTGCGACCTGCTGAGATCCGACCGTACCTGCGGCAGCTCCAGGCAGACACGAAGTTCATCGGTGTGGTAGCCGCGTTCCGCGACCTGGAGAATTCCCGCTGGCGCTATGCGGCGCCGGTTCCGGCGAAGCGAAGGGCCACACTCACCATCGGCGTCGAGGCACGGGCGGTCACCGTGGCCGTGAAGTGAGCCAGCCCTCGTGACTCGACTCTCCCCGGTCCAGGACGATTCATGAGCTGGGACAACCGAGTTCTCTGGTCCGAGGGCACGTTCCTCCAGCCCCAGCATTTCCAGCAGCATGACCGCTACCTCGAGACCTATGTCGAGTCACGAACCCGCGCCCTGCGCCCGTACTCTTGGGGGTTCCTGGAGCTCGCCGTGGAGGAATCGGGGGTGCTCCCCGACGGGACGCCGTTCGATTGCCCGGCGCGCGACCCGCTGCCGCCGCCGCTCGATGTCCCGGTCACGCTGCGGGACTCCCACGTAGTGCTGGCCCTCGCCGTGCGGCGGCCCGGCGTGGACGAGGCGGACCTGGGCAATGCCGGAGCCGACAGCCTTGCGCGCTACGTCGCCGGTGAGCTGGAGGTCAAGGACAGCAACGCGTCGTTCGACCGGACAGCGCTGATCCAGATCGGCCGGCTACGCCTCCAGCTCCTGGGGGAGGGGGACGCCGGTGGAGCCTATATCGGTCTCGGGGTCGCCCACGTGGTCGAGCGCCGGGCCGACAACCAGGTGGTGCTCGACCGCCGCTACGTGCCGCCGATGCTGGCCGTCGGCGCGGATTCGACACTGGCCGGCTTGCTGCGCGACGTCCACGGGCTTTTGCACCAGCGCGGCGACGCACTAGCAGAGAGACTGTCCGAGCCGGGGCCGGGCGGCATCGCCGAGATCGCCGATTTCCTGTGGCTCGGGACCATCAACCGCTTCGAGCCGGTCTTCGCGCACCTGGCGGGCATCACGCCGCTCCATCCGGAGCGTCTCTACGCGGCGTGCGTAGAGCTTGCCGGCGAACTCTCCACATTCACGCGAGAAGGCCACCGACCTGTTCCGCATCCCACCTACCGCCACGACGACTTGGCGGGATCGTTCGCCCCCGTAGTGGCCGACATCCGTCACTCGCTGACGAGGGTGCTAGAGCGCAACGCCATTCCCATCGAGCTGGAGGACCGCCGCTTTGGACTTCGCGTCGCCTCCATTCCGGACGGCGGCCTTCTCAGGAGCGCGCACTTCGTACTGGCGGCGAAGGCACAGCTCCCGGCCGAGCGGCTGCGGACCACCCTGCCGACGCTCGTCAAGATTGGTCCGGTCGAGCGCATCCGGGACCTGGTCAATCTCAACCTCCCCGGCATCGTGCTGCGCAGCCTGCCCGTGGCGCCACGGCAGATCCCCTATCACGCGGGCTTCCTCTACTTCGAGCTGGAGCGCGGCGGTGACCTCTGGAAGCTGACCGAGCAGTCCGGGGCGCTTGCCGTGCATGTCGCGGGCGAGTTCCCTGGGCTGGAGCTCGAGTTCTGGGCGGTGCGGGGGTAACTGATGCCCGACGAGCCCTTCGCCGACCTGGGTCTCGATCGCACCGTCATCATGCCTCAGCCGGGCGGGCGCGCCGTCCCAAAACGCCCCGGACCGGGAGAGCCGACGGACACGCCCGACGCGGCTGCCGTGACGAGCGGGCTCAACCCGCTGGTCGCCGCGGCGAACTCGCTGCTGAACGTCATCCCCCAGCTGCGCGCCTCGGTCGAGCACGCGGACGCGGCGGCGCTACGCGACAGCCTCGCCCAGAGAATCCGCCAGTTCGAGGTGCGGGCGAAGGCGGCCGGTCTCCCGACGGAGAAGGTCATCGCCGCTCGCTACTCGCTCTGCACCGTGATCGATGAGGCCGCCACCAGCACCCCGTGGGGCGCCTCGGGGGCATGGGCGCAGCACGGCCTGCTGGTCCTGTTCCACAACGAGACCGAAGGCGGCGAGAAGTTCTTCCAGCTCCTGGCCAGACTCGCCGAAAACCCCGAGGCCAATCTGGATCTCCTCGAGCTGATGTACGTCTGCCTCCAGCTCGGGTTCGAGGGGCGATACCGGATCGCCCAAGGGGGACAGCGCGACCTCGAGACAATTCGGCAGCGGCTTCTGTTGATCATTCGCAAGCAGCACGGGGAGTACGAGCGAGACCTCTCCCCAAACTGGCGGGGCGTGGCGGTCGCCCAGCCGCGGCTCGCTTGGCTGCCACTCTGGGTGACCGGGGCCGTCGCAGCGCTGTTCCTGGTCGGCATCTATCTCGGCTTTACGCTCAGGCTGAGCAGCGCCTCGGACAGGGTCGCCGCGGAGATTGCGGCCCTCCGCGTGGCTGCCCGCCTGCCCCCGAAGGCGGCGCCCGAGCCTCGGCTGGCGCCGTTCCTCGCCGACGAAATCCGGCGGGGGCTCGTCGCGGTCGGTGACCGTCCCGACCGGAGCGTTGTCACCATCCTGGGCGACGGGCTGTTTCGGCCCGCCGAAGCCACGGTCGGCGCCCAAGACCAGTGGCTCCTCCTTCGCGTCGCGGACGCCCTCGGAAGCGTGGCCGGGCAAGTGGACGTGGTCGGCCACACGGACAACGCGCCGATCCGCACCCTGCGCTTCCCGTCGAACTGGGAGCTCTCCAGGGCGCGCGCGGAGTCGGTCGCCAGGCTCCTTGCGATCCGCGTCAGCCCGCAACGCATGCGCGCGGACGGCCGCGGTGAGACTGAGCCCCTCGAGTCGAACGACACGCCTCAGGGCCGGGCCAGGAACCGTCGCGTCGAGATCACACTTTACGTGCCGGCGGGCGGCTCGCCGGAAACGGAACCGGGCGCTTTCTCGCCGAAACCATGAGGCGGGTCGCCAGGCTGATCTTCAATCGGTGGGTGCTGATCGCCATCGGTCTCGTAACGGTCGCCGTCCTCATCTGGTGGGTCGGCCCCACGATCTCCATTAGCAACTTCTACCCACTCGAGTCCGAGTGGGCGCGTCTCGCGTTAATGGTGCTGCCCCCGACAGGATGGCTGGTCTGGAAAGCTGTTAAGGCCAGGCGCGCCAATGCCGCCCTGACGAGCGGCCTCCTCCAGCCGACGCCGGCCAGGGTGGAAGCGCGGCCCGACGCGTCAGCGGAGGAGGTAGCGCAGCTCCGCCAGCGCTTCGAGCAGGCACTCGGTCTCCTCCGGAAGATTCGCTTCGGCACCGAGAAACCCTCGCTGTGGGCCCGGGTCCGCTCGCTCGGCTCGCAGCAGTACCTGTATGACCTGCCCTGGTACGTCTTCATTGGCGCGCCGGGAGCCGGCAAGACGACCGCCCTCGTCAACTCAGGGCTGCGCTTCCCCCTCGCGGAGCGGCTAGGCCGGGAGGCCCTCCGCGGCGTCGGGGGTACCCGCAACTGCGATTGGTGGTTTGCGGACGAGGCCGTGTTCCTGGACACGGCGGGGCGGTACACCACCCAGCAAAGCGAACGCGCGGTCGACCGAGCGGCTTGGAAGAGCTTCCTCCAGCTCCTCAAGAGATCCCGGCCACGCCGCCCCATCAATGGCGTGCTCGTGACGGTCAGCGTCGGCGATCTATTGCAGCAGTCGTCCCCGGAGGGGGAGGCGCAGGCCAAGGCGATCCGTGATCGAGTACAGGAGCTCTACCAAGAGCTGGGCGTGCCCTTCCCGATCTACGTGCTGGTGACGAAGGGCGATCTGCTCGCGGGGTTCAGCGAGTTTTTCGCCGCGCTCGGAAAGCAGGAGCGCGCGCAGGTGTGGGGCTGCTCCCTCCCTTACGGGGAGCAGGGGCTCGACGCCGCCGCCCTGTCGAAAGACCTGGAGCGCCTGGAGCGGCGCCTATGCGAGTGGTTGCCGGAGCGGCTCGAGGAGGAGCGCGACCCGGCTCGGCGCTCGCTCCTCTATGGCTTCCCCCAGCAGTTCGCCCTGCTGCACGATCGTCTCGCCCACTTCGTCGAGGTGACCTTCGCTCCCACGAAGTTCGACGCGACGCCTCTGCTGCGCGGCGTCTACTTCACCAGCGGCACCCAGGAAGGGAGCCCCATCGATCGCGCGATGGGCGCCGTCGCCAGGGGGCTGGGGCTCGAGCGACAGTTGCTACCTGCGCAACACCCGAGCGGCCGGAGTTACTTCCTGACGCGGCTCCTGCGCGAGGTCGTCTTCCCCGAGGCCGGGCTCGCTGGGATCAACCCGAGCTGGGAGCGTCACCGCCAGTGGCTCCACGGCGCGGCGATCGGCGTGGCCGTTGCCGCGCTCGTACTGTGCACGGTGGCGTGGTCGATCAGCCACTCGCGCAATCGGGACTACCTCGCCGAGGTCGCAACGCATGTCGATGAGGTCAGGAATCACGTCGCGGCCGTCCGGGCCGGCCCGAAGAGCGACGTGTCCCCGCTGTTGCCCGCGCTGACCAGCGTGCGCACCCTCTCCGAGACGCGCGCCACTCGCGATGGCTCCATCCCCTGGTCCTGGCGCTTCGGGCTGTACCAGGGCGGCAAGGTCGAGGCGACGAGTCGGGCCGCCTACCAGCGGATGCTCGAGGACACCCTTCTCCCTTCGCTCGCCGCGTATCTGGAGCGGTACCTCCGCCAGGAAGCCCCCGGCAGCCAGGAGGAGTCCTACGACGCGCTCAAAACCTACGTGATGCTCTATGACCCGAAGCACTTCGACCGGGAGGACGTCTGGCGCTGGTACCAGACGCGAGGCGAGCAGCTCCTGCCGGGGGCTGACGCCGATGCACAGAAGGCCCTGAAGACGCACTTCGACGCGCTCTACGGACGCGGATGGGTCGACCCCGCCGTATCACGAAACGACGCGGTAGTCGTCCGCGTCCGCGCCGCGCTCGGCCGCGACTCCCTCGCGAACCGTGTCTACGAGCGGTTCCGGCGACAACCGACCCCCGACGTTCGAGACTTCACCATCGCCGAGAAGGGCGGCAGCCAGGCCCTGCTGGTCTTCGAGCGCGTGAGCGGCGAACCGCTCACCAAGGGTGTGCCCGCGCTCTACACCAAGGACGGCTACTACAAGTACTTCGTCGGGCGCGTCGAGCTGGCCACGGTCCAGTTGGCGGAGGAGGAGATGTGGGTGCTGGGGAGGGGGGGCCGCACCATCTCGGGGACCGTGTCGAGCCCAAGGCTCGCTGCAGTGGTCAGGCGGCTCTATCTCGAGGACTACCGTCGCACGTGGCGGCGATTCCTCAACGACATCACGGTGGTCCGCAACCGTGACCTTGCCAGGACCATCGAGATCACGCGGGCCCTCTCTGCGCCGGACACTCCACTCAAGCCCCTGATGAAGGCCATCGCACGCGAGACAACACTCTCGGTGCCGCCTGAAGGCGATCTGGCCAGCACCGTCCTCGGGAAGGCTCGCAACGTTCTCCAAGGCCCGGCCCCAGGCTCGCTCGAGAAGACCCTGGTTGACGACGAGTTCGAAGACGTCCGCCGCTTCGCCAGCGGAACGGGCGGCAACGCGCCGGCGCCGATCGACGGCGTCGTCCAGTTGCTCAACGAGTTCTACCAGATGCTGGTCGGAATCAAGGTCGCGCAAGACTCGGGTCAGACGCTGCCCCCGACGGACCCCGCCAACAAGCTGCGCGCCGAAGCCCAGCGGCAGCCCGAGCCGATCCGCTCCGCGCTCCAGGGGCTGGTGGACGCCCCTGCCGGAGCTCGGCGCGACCGGATCGACGCCGAGCTGCGTGCCCAGCTGGCCGACTTTTGCGTCAAGGCGATCAGCGGCCGCTATCCCTTCGTCCGCTCCAGCGCCCAGGACGTCCCCCCAGAGGATTTCGCGCGCCTCTTCGCGCCCGGCGGTCTGTTCGAAACCTTCTTCCAGAAGTATCTGGCGCAGCACGTCGACACGACCCAGAGGCCATGGCGCTTCAAGGAGTCGGCCATGGGCCAGTCGGGGGCGCTGGCGCAGTTCCAGCGCGCCCAGGTCATTCGCGACGTCTTCTTTCGCGGTGGAGGCAGCACTCCGAGCCTCCAGCTCGAGTTCAAGCCGCTGGAGATGGACGTGGCGATACAGCAGTTCGTTCTAGACGTGGATGGTAAGGTCGTGCGCTACGCCCACGGGCCCCACGTCCCGGCGCGCGTGCAGTTCCCCGGCCCGGGTGGCCGCAGCCAAGTGTGGGTGTCTATCTCGCCGCCGCCGCCCTCTGGCTCGACGGGCATCAAGTTCGAGGGCCCGTGGGCGTTGTTCCGTATGTTCGACGCTGTCCAGATCGAGGAGACGAGGCAGTCGGAGCGGTTCGTCGCTACCATCAACGTAGAGGGTCGCCGCAGCGTATTCGAGATCTTCGCCTCGAGCGTGCGCAACCCCTTCCGTCTGCCCGAGCTCAATCAGTTCCGCTGCCCCACGGCCTTGTGATCGCCCAGCCGAGCCACGCGATCGCAGGATGGTACGGTAAGCTGCCGAGCCTCGGCGACTTCGCGAGCCGCCGGCTGCCCGCCGAGTTCATCACGACGTGGGACGCGTGGCTGCAAGAGGTCCTCCAGGGCACGCGCGCCGGCCTCAGCACAGGCTGGCTCGACTGCTATCTCACAATGCCGATCTGGCGCTTCGTGCTCCTGCCTGGCCTTGTCGGCCCGAGTGGCTGGGCCGGTGTGCTGATGCCGAGCGTCGACCGCGTGGGGCGCCACTTCCCGCTAACGGTAGCGATTGCGCTGCAGTCGTATACTGCGGCGGCGCGCGCGGTGTTCGAAGGCGCAGACTGGTTCGCAGGCCTGGAAGAAGCGGCCCTCGGCGTGCTCGACCTGAGCCGCGGCGCCGACGACCTCGACCGCGCACTCGCGGATTTCGCGTTCGAACTGCCGCGCATCGCAGACCCCAATGGGTCCGTCGGGTCGATGCGCCGACTATCCTCGACCGAGGAGTTCGAACTCTTGAGCAAGGTAGAGGCACTTCGCGCCTGGGGCGAGCACGCGGGGTGGAAGGGGCTCTGGTGGACGCGGGGTCGAGTGGACGGCGATCCGCTGATGCTGGCCTGCGTCGCGCTGCCGACGACGGAGGAGTTCGGTTGGCTCCTACAGCGTCGTTCGTTTTCCGCGCCGGCGCGCGGGGCCGCTGACGCCGCCTCGAGCGTCAGCTCTCGTCCCGACGCCCCTCGGCGCGTAGAAGCTTGATCTGCGCCTGATACGCGCGGAGGAAAGCCTCGCCGAAGGCGGCGTTGAAATCCTCCCGGGCCTCTTCAACGACGTCCCCATAGCGCTCAACGAAGAGGTCCCAGAGCTTCGCCTTCCGGTTTATCGGGAGCAGGCTATCGAGCGCGGTCGGATCCGACAAGTGCCTTGCCAGCGTGTCGGGCGCGAAGCGCGCCAGCACCTCCTCTAACGCTGCGCGCATACCCGCGAGGATGCCCAGCTGGTGGGCCCGCAGGTCGTCATACGCGTCCTTCATTGCGCGGAGCGGCGGCAGGAACCCGCGCACCTGCGGCGCCAACAGGTGTGCCAGCGCCGCCTCCACCGTTGGTGTGAACTTCAGTGGGTTGTTGTCCAGCGGCCCGATCATCGTGACATCTGCGCGCATCTCGCTCTTCATGAGCCCCCGGGCACGCAGGAGGTCCAGCGTTCCCTGCACTGCCTCGCGAAGGAGCTTGCCGATGGCTTCCATCGTCTCCGGCGTGAGGCCCTGTCGCAGGTGCACGTCCGGGATCCCGGCGCCCCGTACGAACGCTCCGAGCAGCGCCCCATCCACCAGGCCCAAGGGCACGCCGCCGGCCGGCTGAGCGGGCGGCTCCGCGGGCGGAACGCTCGGCTGCGGCGCGCGAGGCGCGATCTCGGCCTTGGCCTCCACTGCCGGGTCTGCCTTCGCCGCCGGTGGCGCGTACGGAGCGAAGATCTCGGGG
>QHRS01000071.1 GCA_003221435.1 Candidatus Rokuibacteriota bacterium | reverse complement strand
CCCGGTGAGATGAGCTCACCCGAAAGTGTCCTCGCAAGCGAAAGCAGCGCGCCCTTGGACGCCCCGTAGATGCTGGAATTCGGCATGCCGACGTGCGCGTTTCTCGATCTGCTCGATTGGACGGGCGACGTCCGGCTGGTCGCCGCAAAATCTCGGGGCCACCGTGCAGACGGTGGTCCGACACTACATGGACTCGGACAACGAGATCCCGTGGAAGCGGTTCATCGGAGTCGGCGACCGGATGCGGAGCGCGGGGGTCGGATCGCAGGTGTTGACGCCGATCTGATACTCCGCGCAACTCCGCCGCAACTGCGGCCCGGGATCGTCTCCCGGGCCGCAGGGTTTTCAGTCGCTTACGAATGCGCGAATGGTCGGGGTGAGAGGATTCGAACCTCCGGCCCCCTGCTCCCAAAGCAGGTGCGCTACCAGGCTGCGCCACACCCCGAGACCGCTTGCGGAGCGCGATCGCACGATGGCTCACCCGCCCCTTCACCTCCGGCGTGAGCTCGCCGAACGTGCGTTCGAGCGGGGGGTAGAAGAAGATCGGATCGTAGCCGAACCCGCCGGCGCCACAGGCGGCCTCGGCGATGCGCCCCTCGACCGTCCCTTCCACCGTTGCCTCCCGGCCCTGCCCGTCGGCCAGCGCGATCACGCAGCGGAAGCGGGCGGTCCGTGGCTCGGGCGGGACGTCGCGCAGCCGCTCCAGGACCCGGGCGCACCGCTCCGCGTCGCTCAGGGGCACGCCGCCGAAGCGCGACGACAGCACCCCGGGCGCGCCGCCGAGGGCATCGACCTCGAGGCCAGAGTCGTCGGCGAGAGCCAGCGCGTCAGCGAACCGGGCCGCCGCCCGAGCCTTGGCGAGCGCGTTCTCGGCGTACGAGGTGATCCCCTCGGTGGGCAACGATGCGCCGGGCAGGTCGGCCAGCAGGATCACCTCGAACGGCAGGCCTCTGAGACCGGAGGCGATCTCGCGCCCCTTCGTCACGTTCAGCGTGGCGACGACGAGTCGACGCCTCAGAGCGCGTGAAGGAATCATCGCGACCGGTGGCCGGTGGGGGGTGTCGGGGGGAGCGGCGCTCGCTCCCCCCGACGTTGACTCAGAGCGTGAAGGTGCGCTCGCCGCGCGCCGCGACCGCCCGTCGCTGCAGCGCGATGAGCTGCCTGATCCCGCCCTCTGCGAGCGCCAGCAGCTCGTTCAGTCGCTCGCGCCTGAACGTGACCTGCTCGGCGGTGCCCTGGACCTCGACGAACTCGCCGCCGCCGGTCATCACGATGTTCATATCGACCTCGGCGGCCGAATCTTCGGCGTAGTCGAGGTCGAGCACCGCCGCGCCCTGCGCGACGCCGACGCTGATCGCGGCGACAGCGTCGCGGAGCGGCATCCCCGGCAGCACGTGGGCGGTCACGAGCCGGTCGAGCGCGTCCGCGAGCGCCACGTACGCGCCAGTGATCCCCGCGGCACGCGTGCCGCCGTCGGCCTGAATGACGTCGCAGTCGACCCAGAACGTGCGCTCGCCGAGCTTCGCCCGCTCGACCACCGCGCGGAGAGCACGCCCGACCAGACGCTGGATCTCCTGGGAGCGCCCGCTCGGGCCGCGGTTCTCGCGCGGCGCCCGGGTGCTCGTCGCGCGCGGCAGCATCGCGTACTCGGCCGTCACCCACCCGAGGCCCTGGCCCTTGAGCCAGGGCGGCACCTTCTCCTCGAGCGACGCCGTGCAGATGACCTTGGTGTCGCCGAACTCGACGAGCACGGACCCCTCCGGATGGCGCAGAAAGTCCCGGGTGATCGTGATCCGGCGGAGCTGGTCGGCGCGGCGGCCGTCGTGCCTCAGCTTCGTCCCGGCGCCCTGACTCATCAGGGCTCCCGCACGACCTCGACCGACGCGCGCATGCGCTGATCATAGCGCTTCTTGTACTCGGCGATCCCCGCGAAGATCGCGCGCGCGATCTCGTCCCGGTAGCGCGCATCCCGGAGCCGCCGCTCCTCTTTGGGGTTCGTGACGAAGCCGATCTCGATCAGCACGGCGGGCATCGCCGCCCCGCCCAGCACGTAGAAGGCCGCCTGCTTGACGCCGCGGTTGGGGATGTGGAGCGAATCGCTCATCGAGTCCTGCACGATCTCGGCCAGGTGCGACGACTCTTCCAGGTACTCGGACTGGGCGAGATCCCACAGGATCGTGCGCAGCACGTCCGCCCCCTGGCGGGCCGCCGGCGATTCGAACTCGATGACGCTGTTCTCCTTGGCCGCGACCTGCCGCGCCGCGATGTCGGTCGCCTCGGACGACAGGAAATACGTCTCCACGCCAGTGGAGGTCAGCTGGCGGTTCGCGTTCGCGTGGATCGAGACGAAGAGGTCCGCGCGCTCCCGGTTCGCGAAGCTCGTGCGCTCGTCGAGCGACACGAAGTAATCGGCGTTGCGCGAGAGGGTCACCTTGATCCCGAGCCGCTGCTCGGCCAGGCGCGCGACCCGGAGGGTCACGTCCAGGACCAGGTCCTTCTCCAAGAGCCCCGTGGGACCGATCGCGCCGGAGTCGTGGCCGCCGTGCCCTGCATCGAGTACGATGTGGCGCAACGGCTGGGTACCCACCGGGCTCTCGCGCTCGGCGGCCCGCCAGAAGTCGAGGACCAACCTGAACGGATCCGAGAGCGTCGTCGCCCGCACATCGCCCGCGCTCCCCTCGAACATGACGATCACCGTCGCGTCGCCGCGCACGGTCTCGAGCCGCAGCTCGCTGATGTGCCCGTCGTTCATCGCCGCGGCGCGCGGCGCGCCGAGTTGGAGCCCGCCCAGGCGCACGCGGACCTCGCCGCCGCGCTGCTCCACCTGATGGCCGAACGGCCCGTCGGCCTCGATAACGACGCGGGTGAAGGAGGGATACGAGCGCACGCGCAGATCCGAGAACGTCGCCTCACGCGGCTCGGCCGGCGGCGCGCCTTTCGCCGCGCTTGCCGGCGCAGGGGCGGAGGGCGCGGAGGCGGCCCGCGCAGCCGAGATGCGCGCGCGAGGCGCGATCTTCGGGACGACCTTCGAGAGGAACTCCTCGGGCACGAGCCACTGTCCGCCCGTGACGACGGCGGGGGCCGACAGCACGAGCGGCTTGCCGTTGACCAGCACCCGGGGCCAGTTGCGCGTGACGACGACGAGCTGCCGACCGAGGGTGAGCCGCGCCCGCACGCTCTCGCTGGTCCACTCCGCCTTGGCCTTGAGCGCCACGGCCACCCTGTCGAGGGCGACGTAGCGCCGGCCCTGGTGTCGGAGCAGCGGGACTTCAGCCGCCCTGGCCGCGGGCGGGCTCAGGCATGCGAAGAGTACGGCCAGCGTGACAGCACGCGCGGAGATCCGCATCGGTACGGTATTCTAGCAACGGCCCGCGACACCGCCGGAGCTTAATTGCGACCGCTCCCCGCTACAAAAAGAGCAGCGTCAGGGCCACGAACAGCGGTCCCAGTACGAGGCCGCTGTACGCGAGGTAGCCGACGAAGGTCGGCATGCGCACGCCCGACTCCTCGGCGATCGCCCGCACCATGAAGTTCGGGGCGTTACCGATATAGGTGTTGGCGCCCATCATCACCGAGCCCAGGCTGATCGCTTCCAGGACCGCGACCGGGACGCCCGCCACGCCGTCACCGGCCAGCCCCACGCCCTGTCCCAGCGCGAAGAACGTGAGATAGGTGGGCGCATTGTCGAGCACCGACGAGAGGCTTCCCGAAGCCCAGAAGAAGTGCCACGGCTCGCGCACGCCGAGCCGGCCCGCGTGGGCCCGGAGTAGCTCCAGCGCGGGGATCATGGGCAGGAAGATGCCGAAGAACAGGACCGCGACCTCGATCATCGGAGCGGCGGTGACGCCGTTGGCGCGGCGGATCTTCGGATCGGTGAGCCAGTAGGAGATGGCGGCCAGCGCGATGATGATCATGTCGCGCCACGGGGCCCCGAGGAAGGCGACGGCAGCCATCACGCCCAGCAGCCAGACGCCGTTGAGGGCGCCGAGGACCCGCAGCGGCTCGATGCGCGCCCGATCCAGCCGGAGGGCCGCGGGCGACTCCCGCGCATACTCCAATGAATCCCACACCAGGTAGACCGCCAGCAACGCGCCGACCATGAACAGCCACATCGGCCACAGCCGGAACGTCCACCAGAACGGCACGCCTTGGAGATACCCGAGGAAGAGCGGGGGATCGCCGAGCGGCGTGAGCAGGCCACCGATGTTCGAGACGAGGAAGATGAAGAACACCACCGTGTGCCGGACCCGACGGCGCTCGTGGTTGGTCTGGAGCAGCGGCCGGAGGAGCAGCATCGAGGCGCCGGTCGTGCCGATGAACGAGGCCAGGATCGCTCCGGAGGCGAGGAAGGCCGCGTTGGTGAGCGGGGTCGCCCGGAGATCGCCGCGGACGAGGATGCCGCCCGCGATGACGTACAGGCCGGCCAGGAGCAGCACGAACGACACGTACTCCCCGCCCGCGTGGTGCAGCGCGCGCGGCTCGTGCCGCAGGTAGAGCAGGACGATCGGCATGGCGAGCACGCACGAGACGAGCAGCTTGTTGCGGTTGGCGTGCCACCAGCTCGGCAGCGCCAGTGGACAGACGGCGATGGCGATGAGGAGGGCGGCGAATGGCGCAACAGTGGCGACAGGCAGGTCGGCAGGCGTCGGCATCCCGGGTTCCCGCTCCCCTCCAGAGCCGGCGGCCGCATGCCCAAGCCGAAACCGCCCTCCAGGTCCTCGACCCGTCGAGGCCCAGAGGGCGGCTCGGATTGGACGCATTGGTGGAGGCGGCGGGAATTGAACCCGCGTCCGGAAACCCTTGGCGGCAGGCGTCTACATCAATAGCCGGTTTTCTTCTGCTGTCGCCGCCCGGCACTCCAACCGGCTAGATTTCCGGGCAGCCAGCCTCGTCAGGTCTCGCCCCTCACCTCGAGGCCGGGCTTGGGGCCAGCCACCAGAGTATGACGCCCTGACCCAGGCCCTGATGGCTCGACCTGGAGGACGCCGGCGGGTGTTAGGCCGCCAGAGCTAGCTGTGTGTTGGCAGCTATACCGTTCTCTCTTATTTACGAGGGGAGAGAAACCTCGGGATGCAACCTGCGCCTCACTGTCCCCGTCGAAACCGGTCGCCCCCGTTCACACCCTCCTCGCCGGCGCCTTACCCCCGGACGCGGGCGCGCATGGCCTTGGCCATTTCACGCCTGGTCTCGCGCTCCCGGAGCACGGCGCGCTTGTCGTGCAGTTTTCGCCCGCGCGCGAGTCCGATCTCGAGCTTCGCGCGCCCTTGCTTGAAGTATAGACGAAGCGGGACGATGGTCAACCCGCGCTCGGCCGTCTTGCCGAGGAGCCGCCGCAGCTCGGGCCGGTGCAGGAGCAGCTTCCGCCGCCGCTCTGGGTCGTGGTTGGCGTCGGTGCCGTGATGATAGGGGCTGACGTGGCAGCCGATGAGCCAGGCCTCGCTGTTCTGGAAGGCGACGTAGCTGTCCTTGAAGTTGACGTGGCCCTCCCGGAGCGATTTCACCTCGGTGCCGCGCAGGACGAGGCCGGCCTCGAAGGTCTCCAGCACCTCGTACTCGTGCCGCGCCTTCCGGTTGGTCGCCACGACCTTCTCGTCCGTCACGCCCGCTCCTTGACTTGGTGATGCCCAGAGTTATGATACTCGGGCGACGCCGCGCCGAAGTGGCGGAATTGGCAGACGCGCTAGATTCAGGGTCTAGTGCCCGCAAGGGTGTCGGGGTTCGAGTCCCCGCTTCGGCACCAACGCCTACAGCAACCTACGAGACAGCCTCTATGACACGACCGCGACAACGGCGCTTTGCGCTGGCGTTGCTCTGACCGACTGACCTACCGGTACGGCCCGCTCCGTCTTCGCCCTCTCGCCCCGCAGGTGGCCGGCGTCAACGAAGCAGTCGGAGCCGCAGGAGCCTTTTCGCCAACGCGTAGACGTCTCCCTTGTCGCCCTCCTTCCGCTTTGCGACAGCAACAATGGAAACGACTACCTCTTTGCGCTCGACCCTGTAGATGATTCGGTACCGCTGACCAACAGCGCGGACGCTTCGAAAACCCGCCAACACATTAGTCAAGGGGGCGGGGGGTCGGCTTTGGGGCAGGCGTCGCCTGCGATCGCTCGATCCGCTCTAACGGCCGAGCGGCGTGGGCGGCGGCCAGATACAGGCGAGCGTTTCCAGCCGCTCACGCTCGAGCGTCCGCAGGTCTGTCTCGGGCGGAAGGCAGTCGGCGGTGAACAGAATGTAGGGGTCGGTGACGGCGAGCGTGTGGAGTAACTCGGGCTTGAGGGCTTCGCAGTGTGACGTCGCGGGCAGCGGGATGGCGTGTGTGATCCAGCACGCGGTGAAGACAACCAGGAGCGCATCAGGCGGCATCGTATTTTCCTACCGCGCGCCGGGCGAGCTTGTCGGGATCATGCACCATCCGGAGCCCCGCGGAGCGCTTCCAGGCGCGAGTTGCTCAGTCATGAGCTTCGGACTTCGTCCAGCGTCACGCGCCGCCCGAGCCGAGACGAGCGAGCGGCCGCCTCGACGACCTCGAGCGCGCGCACTCCGGCGGTGGCGTCCACGGGTGTAGGCGTCCGCCGGGCGACACACTGAAGGAACGCGCCGAGCTGGCGCCGCAGCGGCTCGTCGCCCGACACCTTCAACTGCTCCGTACCGTACTCCGCGGCCTCCCATCCATTGCCCCGGCGGCGGTGCTCGCCTGCATAGGCCGTCACGGTGGACTGGCCGAAATCCGCGACGAGGCTGCCGCGCTCGCCGACGATGACGCACTCGCGGTGCGTGCCCGGAACGAAGTACCCGGCTTCGACGACGACCGGGGTCGGGCCGTACTCGACAGCCGTGAACGAGAGATCATCCATCCCCCGGCCGAGGTAATCACGGACGATCGCGGTCGCCGCAGTCGCGTCGCGGCCCAGCAGGTACGCGAACAGGTCGAAGTAGTGGATCCCGTCCGTCTGCGTCACGCCGACGTCCATGCGGGGTCGCTTGAACCCGGCGAACCGCCCGGTCGCGTACCGGACGGCGCCGATGCGGTCGGCTGCCAGGGCGGCCCGCAGACACTCCGTCACGGGATGGAAGCGGAAGATGTGACCCACCTGGACCAGGCGCCCCGTCCGCTTCACGCGCCCGGCGAGCGCGCGCCCCTCGGCGACGGTCAGCGTGAACGGCTTCTCGACGAAGCAGTCGCGCCCGGCGTCGAGGCATTCGGTCGCGAGCGCGTGATGGGTGTCCGCCGGCGTCACGATGTCGACGGCGTCCACATGGCCGAGCGCGACGCGATAGTCCGCGACCGCGTGTGCCGCATCCACCCCTTGCTGGACCGCCCACGCAAGGCGGTCCGACGACACGTCGG
Source organism: Candidatus Rokuibacteriota bacterium (assembly GCA_003221435.1). Classification (GTDB taxonomy): domain Bacteria; phylum Methylomirabilota; class Methylomirabilia; order Rokubacteriales; family CSP1-6; genus AR9. Next base: position 8,770 of record QHRS01000071.1, on the reverse strand, counting down.
CCACCCAGATGTCCGCGGCCAGACCGCGGAGGACGCGCAGGTGCTGTTCGCCCCAGCGGCCGAGGCCGATCAGGAGCGCGCGCATGGATCCTTACTCCTGGGCGAGGTCGCCGCCGAGGTCCTCGGCGATGTCGTAGCGAAGGGTCCGGTTCTTCATCCACCGGACCACGAGCAGGTCTCTGAAAGCGGCGAACGCGCGGTTGCCGATGCCGTACTTGGACCGACCGAAGCGGCGCGGCCGATGGGTTACCGGCACTTCGAGCACCCGGTACCCGCGCATCCGTAGGAGCGTGGGGATGAAGCGGTGGAACCCGCGGTAGAGCACGAGGCTCCGGAGGCACTCGCGGCGGAACGCGCGGAACGTGCAGCCGCTGTCCTGGACGGTCTCGTCGCTGACCGCGTTGCGGATGCCGTTCGCGATCCACGAGGACAGTCGCCGCACGAGCGGATCGTCCCGCGTGACCCGCCAGCCGGTCACGGCGTCCCACCGCTCGAGATGGTCGACGAGCATCGGGATGTCGTGCGGATCGTTCTGAAGGTCCGCGTCCATCGTGACGACCCGGCGGCCGCGCGCGCCCTTGAACCCCGCGTCCGTGGCGGCGCTCTCCCCGGCGTTGGCCTTGAGACGCACCAGACGAATGCGCCGGTCCGTCTCGCGCAGGCCGCGGATGATCTCGGCGCTGCGGTCGCCGCTGCCGTCGTCGACGAACACCACCTCGAAGCTCAGCCCCATCGTGTCGAGCACGCCCCGGAGCTCGGGCCAGAGCCGGGGCAGGTTTTCCTCTTCGTTGTAGACTGGGATGACGACCGAGAGGTCAAGCATCGGTGGGCCCCCCGCGCAGCCGCGGACGCGTGCCCTGCCATTCGGAGACGCCGTCTTGCGACACGCCGAGACGCTCGAGCACCCGCGCCACCGTGTGCGCGATCAGATCGTCGATGTCCGTGGGCCGATGATAGAACGCGGGCATCGGCGGCAGCAGCACGGCGCCCATTTCGACGAGCGCGAGCATGCATTTCAGGTGCCCGGCATGGAGCGGCGTCTCGCGAACCAGCATGACGAGCGGCCGTCCCTCCTTCAGGGTGACGTCGGCCGCGCGGGCGATGAGCGTGTCGGAGCGGCAGTACGCGACCGCGGACGCGGACTTGATACTGCACGGCGCGATGACCATGCCGGCCGTCCGGAACGTGCCCGACGCGAGCGACGCGCCGATGTCCTTGTTGTCGTGCACGTCGTGCGCGAGCGCCTCGACGTCCCGGAGCGAGTACCCGGTCTCCTCGATGATCGTTCGCTTTCCGGGAGCCGAGACGATCAGGTGCGTCTCGACGTCGGGGATCTCACGCAGCCGCTCGAGGAGCCGGATGCCGTAGATCGCGCCGGTCGCGCCGGTGATCGCGACGACGAGCCGCCTCACAGCCGGAACCGGCGGCGTAGGACTTCTTCGCGGGTTTTCTGGTACAGGACCTCCCACTCGCGGCCGCCCTCCGGCACCGGGCGCGAATAGGAGGAAAGGATCCGCCGCACCTCCGTGTTGATCGATTCTTCGAGCTTCGCCTCGTCGGACAGCGTCCGCACGACCTCTGGGCGAATCTCATCGGGAGCTTTGAAGGTCACACCCTCCGTGCCGCCGAGCTCTTTCACGATCATGTCCGCAAGGTAGAAGACCCGCTCGCGGCTCATCCGCATCAGAGAATGAACCCTCGATCCCGGGCGAGCTTCTCTCGCACCTTGCCGAACAACTGCCGGTAGTCGGCCGACGAGTCTCGGATCTCCTTGGCGTGATCGAGCAGCAGCTGGCGTGCGTCCGCGTCGAGCTGTTCCTCGGCCTGCAAGTTCTCCACGAGGACCTTCCGCACCGCAGCGCGCGCGCCCGGCTCGTCCTTGATCTCGACGTACTTTTTGACGGTGAGCCGCTTCAACACAGCAGCGGCGATACGGTCCGCCACCTCGTCCCGTCGGGCCATAACCGACCCACACTATACGCACCCGACGCGACGTGTCAAGAACCGCACGGGAGGGACACGGTGAACCGGCTGCCGGTTCCAGTCGAGCTTTCGACGCGAATCGTGCCGCCGTTGGCCTCAACGAGAGATCTGACGAGCGCGAGCCCCAGACCGAGCCCGCGCGCCGCACTGTTGCGGCGGGCCACGCGATAGTAGAGGTCGAAAATCCGGGGCAGCGCGTCCTCGGGAATTCCCTCGCCTTCGTCCTCGACCGACACCTCGACGGATGCGCCCCCCGCAGCGCGCGCGACCAGACGGATCTCGCTCCCCGCGGGCGAATACTTCACGGCGTTCGACACCAGATTCGTGAGAATGCGCTCGACGGCGTCGCGATCGACCAGAAGCGGCGGGAGGTTCGGAGGGACGGCAACGATAAACCTCCGCCGCGCGCCCTGCGCTTGCCAGGCCCCGACCTGGCTCTCGAGGAGAGGCCGGATCGCGACGGCGACCGGCCGCGCCTCGATGCCCTGCCCCCGCTCGATCCGCGCCAGGTCGAGCAGGTTGTCGAGGATCCGGCCGAGGCGCTCCGCCTCTCCGTGGATCACGGAAATGAACCGTCGGGTTTCCTGCGTTCCGTAGCGGTGCGCCAGCAGCAGTTCGCTGAAGCCCCGCAATGACGTGAGTGGTGTCCGCAGCTCGTGGGAGGCGATCGAGACGAGCTCCGATTTCGCGCGGTCCAGCTCGCTGAGGCGGCGCGTCGCCGCCGCAACCTTGGACTCCAGCTCGTTCTTCAGACACGCGTTCTCGATCGCGAGCGCGATCTGCGCGCCGAGCGTCTCGAGCGCGGCCCGATCGTCCCGGGAGAACCCCGCGGCGCGCTCGGCTCCCGCGATGCCGACCAGCTGTCCCCCCGCGACGAGCGGCACGACAACGACGCGCCGCGGGCGACCGGACGCCGTCGCGCCGCGGGCGTCCGGAAGGTAGAGGCTCCTCCTGTGAATCGCGACCCACGCGCCCGCGGTGCCCGGCTCGATGCACCGGGGACCGCTTGCGCCGAGGTACGTCCCGTCATCACGGCGGACCACCGCCTCGACCGTCTCGGCCCTGAAGAGAGTCCGGAGGGCACGATTCGTCAGCTCGAGCCCCTCGGCAAGCGGGCGCGCAGCGCCCAACGCGCGCTGGAGCGCGAGCACGGCTTCGTACCGCGCGCGCTGGCGCCGCGCGCGATCCGTGAGCGAGCCGGCGAGGACGCCGACGAGCACGAGCAGCCCGAGCGTGACCGCGCCTTCCACAGCGGCCCGGTCGAGCCCCCACGTCTCGATCGCCTTGAGCAGAAATGGCGCGTCCCACACGGTGGGGATGACGTCCAGGTGGCGCAGCGCGGTGCCGGGCCCCGCGTCCTGCAGGACCATCAGCGCCGCGGTGAGGACCACGAACGAGAGCGGGCCTGCCCACTCCAGGACCACTCGCCCCGACGGCGCGCTGCGCGCTATCGCCATCCGTCGAGGGCGCGGTAGGCGGCGAAGAATCCGAGGCCCGCTAGGGCGCCCGGCACCACGCTCCCCGACTGCCAGAAGAGCCAGCAGTTTGCCGCGCTGAGCAGCGTCAAGTAGAAGAGGGCGCCCGCGATGATCTCGACCGCATGTGGCAGCGCGGGATCGACGAGATATCGAACGAGGCTCGCACCCGTCGCGAGCGCCGCCGCCGCGAGGAAGGGCCATCGTCGTTGAGCGCGGTTGAACAGCACGCCGCGGAAGAAGCACTCGGCCGAGGGGATGTTCGCGCCGACATCATAGGCGAGGGCGCCGAGGTACCGCGCCAGAGGCGAGAAGCTCATTTCATAGCCGAAGGTGCGGCTCGCGGATAGCAGAAGGTGCCCGCCCAGAAGCACGCCGGCCGCGGCACCGAGGATCGCGGGCCGCCACGCGGCCGGCGGACCAAGTCCGACCGCCGCGAGGCTCGGGTGCCGCGCACCGATGCCGCCGAGCACCACCGGGACCGCCAGATAGAGGACCGCTCCCCAGGCGCGCCATCGCGCGGCCAGCGCGGCGGTCACAAGCAGCGCGGTCAGGGTCGCGCCGTGGCGGCGCCATCCCGCGTCGGCGCTCGCAAGCGCGATCGTGAGCAGTGCGCCGTGCGCCGCGGCAACGCCAGCGACGTGCACGAGGCGTTGGTCAACCCAGCCGAGCCGGACCGCGGCGACCGCGACGGCGAGTGCCCCGGCAAGCGCCGCGACCGGCAGGGCGGGGACCGGGAGCGGACGCTGCCGGGGAGGCGCCGCAGGATCAAAGGCAACGTCGAGCGGCAAGGAAGACCTCGACGACGTCGGCATCGAGGGTGTGCCCCGCCTGACGCTGAAGCTCGACGATTGCATCGCGGGACGACAGCGCCCTGCGGTAGGGGCGGTCGGATGTGAGCGCGTCATAGACGTCGGCCACCGCGACAATGCGCGCGCCGAACGGAATGGCGACGCCCCTGAGCCCGTCGGGGTAGCCGCTCCCGTCGCAGCGCTCGTGATGATGGCGGATGATCACGGCGCCATCCGCGAAGAAGTCGAACGGCGCGACGATCTGCGCACCGATCACTGGATGGCCCTTCATCACCCGCCATTCCTCGTCCGTCAGCGGACCGTTCTTCCGGAGCACGGGCTCGGGCACGCCGATCTTGCCGATGTCGTGCAGCAACCCCGCCTGGGCGACGACGTCGGCATCGCACTCGCTCCAGCCGATCGCCTGCGCGGTCTGTCGCGCCCACTGGCCGACCCGTTCGGAATGACCACGGGTGTACGGGTCTTTGGCCTCGAGCGCGTTGGCCAGCCCTTGCAGGCCCTGGAGGCTGGCGCGCTGCAATCGACTGTAGAGCTGGCGGACCTCGCGGGCGTAGACAAGCGATTGCTGATACGACGCCTGCAGGCGCCGGTACTCGACCGCGAGATCCGCGCCGGCGCCTATCGGGGAAGCCACGCGCCGCTCCCCGGCACAAGCGATTGCACGAGGGAGAGGAGCCGGATCGGAGAGAACGGTTTCCTGAGGTAGTGATCCGCGCCGGCAGCGAGCCCGCGAGCTTCGTCCGCCGCCTGGGCCGCGGCCGTCAGCAAGATGATTTTCGTTTTCTCGAACTGGCGATCGCTCCGGAGCCGATAGCAGGCCTCGAAGCCGTCCAGGCCTGGCATGTGGACATCGAGGAGGATCACGTCCGGCTGCGCCGCCTCGGCTAGATCGAGCGCGGTCTCGCCGTCCGCCGCCTCGAGGACGCGAATCTGGTCGTCCTCGAGCGTCGCGCGGACGAGCGAGACGACGTGCGGCTCGTCGTCGGCGATCAGGATCGTGATCATGGCCCGAGGGCTCTAAACGCAATGGTCGTGCCAGGGGCGCGGCGACGCAGTGACGGGCATTTGCGGCGTGCGCCGGGACGCAGGGTGTCCTGGGATCCTTGCAGGGTGCCCAGCAAAGTGGGCAACGCGCCGGCGGCCTCGCGCGACCGCGAGGCCGAAGCGGAGCTGCCCGAACCCAAGTTCGAGCGCCGGCTTTGCCGGCGCCAGCGGTCCCTCGTAGGGGAGGTTCGGAGGGCGCCATCGAGGCCCCCGCCGATGGGCTATAGTGCCGCTGCGTGGGCGACGGCGCGCCGACCTGACCGTGAGACCACGGATCCGTTACCGATGGCGGAGGAGCTCACATGCTGGCCAGGGGGTTTCTACTCATGCTCGCGGTCGTCGGGCCCGCGCAGGCCCAGAGCCTGCCCGAGTTGTTCGTCCAGTCGGAGCGGGCGAGGCTCGTCACGCTCAAGGACGAGCTGAAGACGTTGTCCGAGCGCGAGCCGAAGACCGCGGCCGACCAGGTCCGAGTGAACGAGCTTCGTCTCGAGATTCGGCGGATCGAAGGCCGCGTCAAGGCGATCGAGGAGGACGAAAAGCGCCGGCGCGAGCAGTCCGAGTAGGACGTCTTTCGCGGCGTGACGGGTCGCTACGGGCCCTGGATGCGGAATTTGTACCCGACGACCACGACGCGGAATCCGCTGATGCGGGGATCGGGCCCCAGGCTCGCCTCCCAGTAGCCCTCGCTCCGGGCCTGCACGAGCCGGTCGACGAATGCCGGTGGCTCGGTCAGCACGTTGCCTGCGGCGTCGAGCGCCTGCACGCGAAGCTGCACGTTCACCGCGTCGCGCGAGGTCGTGTTGAAGATGCGTCCGATCAAGCGGATTTCTCTCGGTCCGCTGCGGTCGATGGTGTACGTGACGCGGAAGTAGTCGCCGAGGGCCGCCGCCTCGACGAACCACGCGAGGACCGCGATCAGCGTAATCGAGGCGAGCCGTCTCATCGGCCGTGAGTATTATACTAGGCGCGGTGAAGTCCCATCGGATCTGCCTGATCCTCGCGTGCGTGACCGTTGCCGCCCAGGCGGCGATGGCGGGACCCGCGGCCCGCTCCGTTCCCGAGGCGCGGGTCCGCGTCGATCACCACCTGCATGAGGTCCTGAACGTCACGGGCCGCCTGGGTGTCGTGCTCGCCGCGCCCTGCCCGACCTTCGCCACGGCGGAGGAGTGGAAGAAATTTCAGGAGGCCCGGGTGAACGACGTCGTCCTTCTCCTCGCGCACCTCGAGCAAGCGTGGGTCGAGGCGAAGAGCGTCAAGGACGACGGCCTGCGTCGCGAGGCCAAGGCCCCGCGCCGGCAGGTCGAGCAGGGGCGGCGCCTGGTCGCGAAGCTTCAGACCTGCGCCGAGGAAAACCACGCGTCGTTCAGCCCGCTCGGCGTCTGGATGCGGATCGAGCGGGAAGTGCCGCAGCGCCAGGCGGAGATTGCGCTGCCGGAGTAACGGCGGCGTCCGCCGCCGATCGACGCGAATTCCCGGATGCGGGCTCTGGTGATCGGCGCATCGGGTCAGGTCGGCGGCGCGCTCTGCGGCGAACTGGCCCGCCGCGGCCATTCCGTCACCGGGACCCACGCCCGCGTCGCGGCGCCGGGGACCGTGCCCCTCGATCTTGCCGACGCGGCGGCGGTGGAGCGGCTGATCGACGGGCTCGCGCCCGATTGGGTCTTCTGCGCGGGCGCGCTCACCCACGTCGACTACTGCGAGGGCCACCCCGAGGAAGCCGAGCGCCTGAACCGCGACGGGCCTCGCGCGGCGGCGCGGGCGGCCGCCCGGATCGGCGCGGGCTTCGTGTTCTACTCCTCCGAGTACGTCTTTGATGGCACGGCGGGCCCGTACGCCGAGGACGATCGCCCGAACCCGTTGTCGGTCTACGGGCGCACCAAGTGGGAGGCGGAGCTGGCGGTGCGCGATGCTCTCACGCGCTGTCTCGTCGTGCGGACCACCGTCGTCTACGGGCCGGAGCGCCAGGAAAAGAACTTCGTGTACCAGGTGATCCGGTGCTGTCGCGCGGGCGAACGGATGCTGGTTCCCGCCGATCAGGTATCGAGCCCGACCTACAGCGGTGATCTCGCGGCGGCGAGCGTGGAGCTGGCGGTACTGGGGGCGACCGGGACCTTTCATATCGCGGGGCGGTCCGTGCTGGACCGCTACAGGTTCGCGGGGCTGGCCGCTCAGGTGTTCGATCTGGACGGCACGCGGCTCGAGCCGGTCTCGACGGCGAGCCTCGGCCAGCGGGCGCCCCGGCCGCTGCGCGGCGGCCTCAACGTCGATCGCGCGCGCCGCACGCTGACGACGCCGCTCAGATCGGCGCGCGAAGGACTCGAGACGATGCGCGCGACAATTGCGCCTCAGGAGAAGCTAGGCTAGCATGAAGCTCCTGGTTTCCTGGTTCCGCTACGAAGCGGTGAGCGTAGCTCAATTGGTCAGAGCACTGGACTGTGGCTCCAGGGGTTGAGGGTTCGATTCCCTTCGCTCACCCCATTTTCAAGGTTCACGCGCCCGTAGCTCAGTTGGATAGAGCGTCGGACTTCGAATCCGAAGGTCGCAGGTTCGATCCCTGCCGGGCGTACCACTCGTGTCGCCGCTCTCGGTTCGGACACCTCCTGCTGCTCACGGCGCGCTCCCTCCGCCTCCCGGCCGGTACGGAGGAGGCGTCAGGAGCAGGTCCTGTACGGCCTGGCCGATGCCGCCGAGAGGGTTCTGTCGGCTGGGCAGCCCCTGGACGAATGGCAGAAGTTGATGGCGCGCGACTTCAAAAACCCGGCGCAGTTCGGCGACAGGATAGCGGTGCTCATCCACGCGCAGCTCGCAGTACGGATACTCCTCCTTGTGCACGACCAGCAGGGCGGCCGATTGCTTGCCGCGCTTGTCGCCGCCGGCCGCCTGGCCGGACTCCAACGCCACCACGAGCCGCTCGGGCAGGTCCCGGCCCTCAGCGCGGCGGAAGGCCTCCGCCATCGCTCGTATGGTCTCTTCACCGACCAGCATGTTTCCTTGCACGGCGAAATTTGCCCCCACTGCGGACCCGACCAGGCGGCGCTCTCCCCATGGCGGTCCACGAGCCCGACCTGTCGGACATCCCGGCCCGGGTCCTCGGACAGCAGCCGATCCAGGGAAGCCTTGGCGCTCTGCCCCTGAGCCAGGAGTCTGAGTCTGTCGATCCCCAGGTAAGGGTTGACCCAGGATTGGGTTGCGACCGCGCCGACGTCGGCTTTCGCGAACGGACAGAGGCTGCCCACACCTGGCACGGCAGTCGAGACCGCGACACCGAACATCCCGGTGCGCTCGCAGCGTGCCGCAATCGAAAAGGTACTCAGTCGCAGCATCTCCCCACCCTCCTCACGATGGACTCAGCATGGTGCCTTAAATTCCCTCCCGGACGTCATGTCGCTGTTCCCCGCGCCCGTGGGAGCCTCGTGTCCGGTTGGGGCCGGAAGCGATGACGCGGTGGCGATCCAG
>QHRS01000304.1:570-3886 GCA_003221435.1 Candidatus Rokuibacteriota bacterium | reverse complement strand
TGCCGTCGTGCAGATCCCGGAACGGATATTCCTGCGTCGACAGCGACGGCATGCCCGAGGCCTTCACGGCGACATTTGGATGCTTCGCCAGCGCACAAACCGCCGGCAGATCCTCGAAGACCTTCGGCGCCTTCTGGCGGATGTCGAGCCCGACGTGATCGATGACGAGCTTGAGGCCCGGGTGCTTGCCAGCGATGCGATCAAGATGATCGAGGGCGCCCGGCACGAGCACCATCAGCGGCATGCCGGCCTTCTCGGCGGCGGGCCAGAGCCAGTCGGCGGAGCCGTCGGTGAGGAAGTGGCGGTTGTGCTCGTTGTGGAACGTGAAGCGCATGCCCAGCATGCCGGGCTGCTTCTTCCAGTCGGTCACGAGCGCCTTGCTCGCCGGGTCGGCGAGGTTCAGGCGACCCATCACGGCGAACTTGTCGGGGTGCAGGCGCGCCGTCTCAAGCGCGAGGTCATTGCGGTCGCCCTCCCACGAGGGCGGCACGAGCACGATGCGGTTGACCTTCACAGCACGGCCCTTCGGCCACGGCCGCTGGGGCGTGTCGGCGCCCCAGATGTGCACCTGCGAGTCGACGATGAACATGAAGACTCCTTTCAGGTTTCGTTGTCCCCTGCCCGGTGGTGCCTATGCAGCCGACACTCGCTCGCCCGCCGTTCCATCGCGATGGCTGGATTCGGTCCGATGCAGATCTGTCTGGCGGACGGAAGCCCAGTCGGCTCGCTGACGGAATTGTTGATGACCGGGACGGGTGTCCGTAGGCATTGGCGATGGCGGGGCGCTCCTCACTCGTACCCGGGCGGGGGCACGAAGGCCTGGAACTCCCGCTCGAGAAGACGCGCGAAGTGGATGCACGTCCGATCCGCATACTGGGAGCCCACGATCTGCACACCCACCGGCAACCCGCGCGCGGTGAGGCCGCACGGCGCCACCGTCGAGGGCAGATAGACCATGCCCGTGAAGCCCGCCCAGAAGAGCTGGTCGGTGGTCGGCACGGTCTTGCCGTTGACGCGGATGGTGCGGTCCCAGCGCTCGCCGTGGTGATCGTGCGGCACCGCGGCGGAGGCTGCGGCCGGGCAGAGCAGCAGGTCCCAGCCCTCGAAGAACCGGGCCCAGCGCATGCGCATGTGGTGCCGTGCCTCGTTCAGCGCGAGCCAGTCCCTGTGGGACATCGTGTTGGCGCGGAGCATCCGCGCGTAGTAGCGCTCGTCGTCCGGCGCGAGCCGCCGGACCTCCTCGAGTTGCCGCTGGAACTCCTCGGCGCCGAGACGGCCTGACGTCGCCGCGCGGAGGAGAAGCACGTAAGTCCGGTGCGCCTCGGTGGTGTCGATGTCGGGGCGCGCTCGGTCGCTCACCGTCACCTTCTTCTTCGCGAGCCAGTCGGCAAGGGCCTGCAGCCGGTCCTGGATTTCCCGATCCACCTCGGAGTTCGGGTCGGTGAGCATCAGCGCCACCTTGTAGTCGCGCAGGGCCTTCTTCTTCGGAGCCGGCAGCCGGAGCTGCCAGCCCAGCCCGTCGATCGGGTCCGGGCCCGCGATGGCGGCGAGCGCCACGTCGAGGTCCTCGGCGCTGCGGGCCATGGGCCCGACGACGGCGATGTCGGTGGAGGAGATCTTGCCGGGAAGCGCCTGGCCTCGCTGGGACACGATCCCCCAGGTCGGCTTGTGGCCCCAGACCCCGCAGTAGTGGGCGGGGTTCCGGATGGAGGCGCCGATGTCGCTGCCGGCCTCGAGGCCGGTCAGCCCGGCGGCCAGCGCCACGGCCGCGCCTCCGGACGAGCCGCCCGGCGAGAGCGACACGTCCCAGGGGTGATTGGTGGTGCCGTAGATGTCGTTGTAGCTCTGCCAGTCGGCGAGATGGAGCGGCACGTTCGTCTTGCCGAACAGCACCGCGCCCGCGGCGAGCAGGCGGTCGACGATGAGCGCGTTCTGCGCCGGGTAATTGTCCTTGTGGGCGGGGACGCCCCACGTCGTGGGCATGCCCACGACGTCATAGGACTCCTTGATGGTCATGGGCACGCCGTGGAGCGGACCCCTCGCCGTCTTCTTGGCGAGCGCCCGGTCGGCCGCGCGGGCGCGCCGGCGTGCGCCCTCGAGGTCCATCGCGATGACCGCGTTGAGCTTTGGGTTGTAGCGCTCGATGCGCGCGACGTAGAGATCGAGCAGCTCGAGGCAGCCGATCGTTCGCTTGCGGATCATCGCGGCGAGCTGGGTGGCGGAGCGGAACGGCACGTCGAGCATGAGGGCCTCCTCGGGGCGCTATCATACCGCCGAAGCCGGAAGTGCTTGATTTCTAGTGAGCCGTCCAGGGATCGAACCCGGGACCCCCTGATTAAAAGACGATGGCCGGTGCTGAGCCGGCCCTCTCCTCTTTCCTCGACATAGACGTACTCTCCCGACAGGCGCGGACGCAAAGTCACAGCGATTCGCGGGGTCGTTCAGCGCAAGATGGCGCAAGCGATTCGGACGCAGTTCTCAGCCGCGCGACTTTCCGTGATCACGCTCGAAACGCCCCCGAAAGCGGTGGAACCTCTGGCGAACCTACCAGGAGCTGAACGGACGCTAGAAGCTCACCTGCGGTAACCGGCCGGGCTGGGCGGGCCCGACGCCGCCCAGCCCTGCGCCCAGGTTTTGGGCCTTACGCCCGGAACGAGGCTTGCACCACGGTCCACTCCTTGAGCAGATCAGGATCCGGCTCCTGGGGGATACCGGGCACCCGCGAGGTGGCGACCTCGCCACGTCCGCTGAGGACAATCTCGGGCTTGCCGATGTCGTCCCGGTAGAAGTACGACGACGGGAAGATATCGCCGGGGTAGGTGAAGTTCGGCAGCGTCGCGAGCTCGGCGCAGATCGCGCCGCCGATTGCGGTCTCAAGCATGCCGCCGACCCAGCAGGGAATGCCGTGCTGCGCGCACAGGGCCTGGATCTCGCGCGACGCCGCGAGCCCTCCCACGCGCGCCATCTTGACGTTGACCACCTTGCAGCTCCCCAGCCTGATCGCGGCCTGGACGTGTGCCAGGCTGAGCCCGCTCTCGTCCAGGCAGATGGGCGTTTCGATCCTGGCCTGGAGCTCGGCGTGATTGACGAGGCTCATGCCGTCGTCGGCGAGCGGCTGCTCGATCATGGTGAGCCGATACCGGTCGAGCTTGCGGAAGAGCTCGGCATCGGCAAGCGTGTACGCGGCATTGCAGTCGATGTGGAAGGTGAAGGTCGGAAACGTGGACCGGACGGCGGCGACCATGTCGAGGTCCCACCCGGGCCGGAACTTGAGCTTGATCCTGGGGAAACCCTGGTCGATGGCACCCTGGATCTT
>QHRS01000304.1:0-545 GCA_003221435.1 Candidatus Rokuibacteriota bacterium | reverse complement strand
CCGACCGAAACGGAATCGCCCTTGCCGCCGAGAGCCACGTGCAGGGGCACGCCCCGGCGCTTGGCCTCTAGCACCCACCACGGGATCTCCAGCGCGGCCCGCGCGAACTGGTTGCCCTTCACGAAGGCGATGCGATCCAGGACCTCCTCGGCCGGGCGGATGTCCCGGCCGACGATGCGGCCGGCCATGTGCTCGCGCAGCGTGTGAAAGGTCGCGAGCGTGTGTTCCGCGGAGTAGTTCGGGATGTACGGCGGGCAGCTCTCGCCCCAAGCGTGCCGCCCTTCGCTCTCCATCTTGACCAGAATGGTGTCCGTGTGGTGCTGGTCCCCGTACGACGTCTTCCACACGAACGCGAGCGGCAGCCTCACCCAGTAGATCTCGATGCCTTCGATCACCATCACGCAGCCCGTCCCGCTAGACCATTAGAGCCAATTCCACAGAGGGAGACCAATATGCCCCTGCACCGGGTTGGTGGACATGCTTTTGCCGGTTAAAGGCTCGTTGGGTTGACCGCCTTCTCTACCCGTCAGCTGCGGGAAGCTTGA
>QHRS01000044.1 GCA_003221435.1 Candidatus Rokuibacteriota bacterium | reverse complement strand
GCGGACACCCGGTGTCCACGAGCGTCGCGAGCACCTGCGGGATGGCCGACACGATCTTGCGCCCGCCGGGCGCGCCGAGCGTCAGGTACGGCCGGCCCCGCCGGAAGGCCAGCACGGGCGTCATGTTCACGAGCGCGCGCTTGCCGGGCGCGATCGAGTTCGGCTTGCCCGGCTCCGGGTCGAACCAGATCATGCCGTTGTTGAGCAGCATGCCGGTTCCGGGGACGACGACGCGCGAGCCGAAGAGCGAGACGGCGGTGTGGGTGAGCGAGACCATGTTGCGCGAGCGATCGACGACCCCGACATGGGTCGTGCAGTCGGTCGCAGGCCGGCGCGCGCGGCCCGGTGCACGGGCTTCGCCGTCGCGGAGGTCTCTCGCAGCGTCCCGCGCATAGGCCTTCGAAGCGAGGCGATCCCACGGCGCCTCCACTCGCTCGGGATCCCCGAGATATGCAAAGCGGTCGACAAACGCGCGCCGGACCGCCCGGGCGCGACGGTGCAGCCCCTCGACCGTGCGCCACCCGGCGCGCGCCTTCGGAAACGCCTCGAGGAGGTTGAGGATCTCGCACGCGGTGATGCCCCCCGTCGCGCCGGGCGAGAAGGCCAGCTCGACGCCACGGTAGCTCCCCCGGAGCGCCGGCTTGACGCGGACCGAGTAGTTCGCGAGATCGTCGGGCGCGAGGAAGCCGCCGTGGGCCCGCATGTCGGCGGCCATCGCCTGGGCGATGGCCCCCTTGTAGAACGCGCTCGCGCCCTCGCGGGCGATCAGCGCGAGGCTTCGCGCCAGCTCCGGATACCGCACCCGATCGCCCTCTTCCATTCCGGGGGGCCGGTACACGTACCGCCCGCCCCGGAGGTAGGTCTTCGCCGTCTCGGGGAACGCGGCGATTTCTTCCTGGAACTTCGCCGCGGCCAGTGCCAGATACCAGTCAGCGACAAACCCCTCGCGCGCCAGCCCGATCGCGGGCGCGAGGACTGTCGGCAGATCCATCGTCCCGTAGCGCTCGAGCGCCAGCGTCAGGCCCGCGACGGACCCCGGAACCGCGACCGACCGATGACCGAACACGTTGGCGTCGTCCTCGACGCGATGCCACGAAAAGAGCGCCCCCTCGCTCACGCCCTCGACGAGGCGATAGACCTGCGCGTGGGTGGCAACCGGCGCGCAGACGTTGAAGTCGATGGCGACCGTCTCACGGCGCGCCGCGAGGTGGACGAGCATCGTGCCGCCGCCGGCGATCGTGCTCATGAACGGCTCGACGACCGTCATCGCGAAGGCGGTCGCGACGGCGGCGTCAACCGCGTTGCCGCCCTGCTCCAGAATCCGGGCACCGACCTCGGCGCCGATCGGATGCTCCGCGACGACCATGCCGGCGGCGGCGCGCGGCGTCTGCTTGGTGACGCGAAGCGTGGAGCGGATCACGGAGGATACTATGCCTGGAACGCGATCCGCGCGCCAGTCGGCCGCTCGAGACGATCGAAGGGGGTCTCAGTGGCCCCCTCCGAGCCTCCCCCAGAACCGCATTGCGCCGGCAAAGCCGGCGCTCGAATAGTGGCTCGTCTCGGCAGACTGACGGTTGGATTACGGCAGGTACTGCGTGATGTCGATCAGGCGGTCGCCGGCGAAGTAGAGGTTCCAGCCGAGCGGGTAGACCCAGGCCTCCGTCGCCTTCTCCTTGATCTGGCGCCAGTACCGCCGCGCGACCTTCTCGATCTGCGCCGCGTCGCTTGTGGTGCCCTCCGGCGGGCCGAGCAGGATCTGCACCTGCTGCTTCGTCATCCCCACGGAGGTTTGGTGGAGAAGCCGGAACTTGGTCACGTCGAACGAGTTGGCGGCGTCCGGGTGCTCCCGCAGGTACGCCGAGATGCGCTCGTCCATGTCGTCCCGCCAGGTCCGCCACTCTTCGAAGTTCGGCTCCCGGCCGTTCTGCAGGAGGACGCGGTACGTGAACACCTGCTCGGCGGTGAGCCCCTCGGTCGTGCGCTGCTCGGTCGGCTTGCTCCGAAACGGAGCGCAGCCGGCGGTGTTGAGGACGACGAGGACCATGGCCAGTGCGGGAGCGACTGTCACCGCGGCAGCATAGCGTCAGATCAGCGCGGACTCCAAGACAATCCCGCGGTCGATGATCCGCGCCGCCCGGGCGAGCAGGCCCGCGATCGGCTCCGGCACTTCCGGGGCCTCACCGAGCTGGCGCAGCAGGTCGATCAGGCGCCGCAGCGCGCGGATCAGGTCTCCCTCGTGACCGCCGAAGGACGCTTCCACGATGTCGGCCCAGTCGTCTTCGCCCGAGGCCCAGCGGAAGACCGCGGGCATGAAGCCCGCGTGCACCGCGACCGGGATCCGGACCGAGCGGGCGCGCTGCGCCTCGTGCACCGCGCCCGCGAGGGCCTCGAGCTGGTGGAGCTTCTTCCGGAGCCGCGGCCGCTTCTTCAAGAACGCCCGCGCGATCGACGGATCGCCCGACCGCGCCTCCTCGACGAGCGCCGAGCAGACAGCGGAGGCCTCGGGGAGCGTCAGGTCCGACAGCACGCCGCGCTCCACGACCTGCGCGACGACCAGTTCGTTATCGTGGCGGAGCCCAGAGATCAACCGGCCGCTCCGCTCGAGCGCTCCACCCCGGACCGCGCCGAACTGCTCGAGCACCTCCACGACGCGCAGGAACTCCTGCCAGTAGGCGCTCCGGTAGGCCTCGAGCGCCTCCCGCTTCTGCGCGAGTCGCTCGGTCAGGCGCTCGATCTCCTTCCACTGCTGGTCGCACCGCGTCGTCGAGCCCCAGGGACAGCGGTGACACTCGACCCCGCCGAGCTCGGCTTCTGGCCCGCGGCTCCGCTCGCGGTCGAGCAGTTCGGCCACCGACAGCCGCGCGAGTTGCTCCGCCAGCCCGCGCAGGCCATGCCGGTCGCGGCCGCCGTCGCGCGGCACCGTCAGCGGTGGCGCCGCCCAGAAGATCTTCTTGATCAGGCCCGACTTCGCCCGGATGACCGCGCCGTGCGGCAGCAGCGCGTCCACGAGCACGCGGTGCCCCCGGATCGAGTGCACGCCGACGATGGCGGCGAGGCTGCCGCCGCCCCGACGCTTCACCAGCACGAGCCGCCCCGGCTCGGCGTCGACGACGTTGCGTTCGCCGCGGCGTCCGCCCCGACCCAGCGCGAGCCGCCGGGCCTCGACTTCCTGGCGGACGCGCCGGTAGCGCCCGATCCGTGTGAAGTCGCCGCAGGGCGCCCGGTACGCTCGTGCCTCCTCGAGCTGGCCCTGGAGCCGCTCGACCTCGGCCTCGAGGCCGCGGATCCGCTTCAGGTTCTGGTACTGGCCGAACGAGGACTCGACGCGATGGCGCAGCGCCGCCTGGTCCCAGCCCGTCCCGAGGAGCTGCGCGACCGAGCCGTACCCGAGCTTGAACTGGCTCTCGATCGGCTCGGGATCGGCGTCGATCGTGCGGAGGATGTCCTCGACACCGTCCCGGGCGTCGAGGGCAACCACGCATTGCCCCTCGAGGTCGATGCCGCGCCGGCCGGCGCGTCCCGCCATCTGCGTCAGCTCGTTGTGCGTGAGCCCGCGAAAGCCGCGGTCGGTGCGCTTGGTCAGGCTCTGCAGGACGACGCTCTTGGCGGGCATGTGGATGCCGAGGCTCATCGTCTCGGTCGCGAACACCACCTTGCAGAGCCCGCGCTCGAAGAGCTGCTCGATCAGCCGCTTGAGGCCCGGCAGGATGCCCGCGTGATGCAGGCCGATGCCGAGCCGGAGCGCGGTGAAGATCGTCTGATTGAGCGGGGACTCCGCGATCGACGGGCTCTCCGCGATCGCCTCGTTGATCGCGTGGTCCACCTCGTACTGCTGCTCGGACCTGAGCAATGTCCGCCCGTCGGCGAGGTAGGCGTCCATCGCGCGCTCGCAGCCGAGCCGGCTGAAGATGAAGTAGATGGCGGGCAGCCAGCCCCGGCTCTCGAGCGCCTCGATCATCACCGTCGGCTCGACGACCCGGCGCGTGTACCAGCGCCCCTCCGCGGCGGACTGCTCGCCCCGCGGGGACTCGGCGCCGATGACCCGCGCCTTCCCGGCCCGCACGGCGTCGATCGCGTGGATCTCGCCCGCCAGGTCGGCGACCGAGTAGGAGAGCGGCACGGGGCGCTCGGGATGGTGGATCGGCACGATCGGCCGGTGGACGATGCTGATCCAGTCCGCGATCTCCTTCACGTTCGCGACGGTCGCCGAGAGCGCGACGAGCGCGACGTCCTTCGGGGCGTTGACGATGATCTCTTCCCAGACGGTCCCGCGGCCCTCATCCCCCATGTAGTGGCACTCGTCGAGGACGACCCAGCCGAGCCCGGGCAGCCCCCCGCCGTAGAACATGTTGCGGAGGATCTCGGTCGTCATCACGAGGACGGGCGCCTGCGGATTCACCTTGACGTCGCCCGTGAGGATGCCGACCTGATCGGCGCCGAACGCCCGGCCGAAATCGCCGTACTTCTGGTTCGAGAGCGCCTTGAGCGGGGTGGTGTAGGCGATGCGCCGGTTGGTTGCGCGGGCGAGATGGATGGCGAACTCCGCGATGAGCGTCTTGCCGGCGCCGGTCGGCGCCGAGACGATGACCGAGTGTCCGTCCTGGATCGCGCGGATCGCCTCCTCCTGAAACGGGTCGAGCGGGAAGGGGTACCGAGCGGCAAACGTGCTATAGACATCCACGTTTTCATTGTATCCTTCGCACCCCGGAAAAGTCGCGCTCACCACCGACTTCTTCGTCGGCCAGGTGATCCCGTAGAGTTCCTCGAAGCCACGCACCCGTCGCTCTCCGTCATTGACTTCCCGCACCGCCGGGCAGCGCCCGCGACGGTTGACAGCGTCACGCGAGTCCCGGTATTGTTGGCCCACTTTTTCGCTCCGGGTGGTGCCGTTCCAGGTTACGAGCCAGACGAGGCCCGAGGGAGGAGGCGACCGGAGCGTGTGCGGCCTCACGCCTCGTCTCGCCCACGGTCAACATGCCAGACGGCATGTTGAGGAGAAATGGTCGCCGACGACCGAGAACGACGTATGGCGAAGTAAATTGGAGCGGCACGAGCGGCGAAGAGCGCTGGAGGAGGCCGATATGGCTACGCGCGAGGGCAATGACACGAAGGTCGTGCTTAGCGAAACAGACATCCCAACCAAGTGGTACAACATCCAGGCGGACTTGAAGACCCCGGCCCCGCCGGTCTTGCATCCGGGCACGGGCCAGCCGATCGGCCCCCAGGATCTGGCCCCGCTCTTCCCGATGGGGCTGATCAAGCAGGAGGTCAGCCAGGAGCGCTGGCTCGAGATCCCGGATGAAGTCCGCGACGTGCTGCGGCTGTGGCGGCCGAGCCCGCTCTATCGCGCGCGGCGTCTGGAAAAGGCGCTCGGCACGCCGGCGCGGATCTACTACAAGTACGAGGGCGTGAGCCCGGCCGGCAGCCACAAGCCGAACACCGCGGTGGCGCAGGTCTACTACAACAAGCAGGAGGGCGTCGCGCGCATCGCCACCGAGACCGGGGCGGGCCAGTGGGGCTCGGCGCTGGCGATGGCCTGTCAGTTCTTCGGCCTGCAGTGCAAGGTCTACATGGTCAAGGTGTCGTACCAGCAGAAGCCCTACCGGCGAATCATGATGGAGACCTGGGGCGCGCAGGTCGTCGCGAGCCCGAGCACCGACACGCAGGCCGGCAAGAAGGTGCTCGAGGCGGACCCGGACTCGCCCGGCAGCCTCGGCATCGCGATCAGCGAAGCCGTCGAGGACGCGGCCACGCGCGACGACACGAAGTACTCGCTCGGGAGCGTCCTGAATCACGTGCTCCTGCATCAGACCGTGATCGGCCTCGAGGCGAAGAAGCAGCTCGAGAAGGCCGATGACGAAGCCGAGATCGTGATCGGCTGCGCCGGCGGCGGCTCCAACTTCGCCGGCCTCGCGTTCCCGTTCGTCGGCGACAAGCTGACGGGGAAGAACAAGACGATCCGTGCGATCGCCGTCGAGCCGACCGCGTGCCCGAGCCTGACCAAGGGCAAGTACGTGTACGACTTCGGCGACACGGTCGGCCTGACGCCGCTCGTGAAGATGTACACGCTCGGCCACACGTTCGTGCCCGCGCCGCTGCACGCTGGCGGGCTCCGCTATCACGGCATGGCGCCGCTGGTCTGCAAGCTCTACGAGGAGAAGTACATCGAGGCGGTCGCGGTGCCGCAGGTGGCGGCGTTCGAGGCCGCCGTGCGGTTCGCCCGGAGCGAGGGCATCATCCCCGCCCCGGAGTCGGCGCACGCCATCCGCGTCGTCATCGACGAGGCCAAGAAGTGCACCGAGGCGGGCCGCGGCAAGGCGATCCTCTTCAACCTCTCGGGCCACGGCCATTTCGACCTCTCCGCCTACGAGGCGTTCCTCACGGGCAAGCTCCAGGACTACGAGTACCCGTCGGCGAAGGTCGAAGAAGCGCTCCGGCATCTCCCCAAGGTGAAAGCCTAGCCGGAGGGGCCGTGATCGGCCGGCGCGAGTTTCTGAAGGCGGGCGCCGCCGCCGGCGCGGCGCTCGCGCTCCCCCGCCCGGCGGCGGGGCAGGCGAAGCCGAAGGTCCGCTTCGCCTATCTCCAGCTCGGGTGGGCGGCCTGCGAGATCGTCCACAAGGCGGACCTGCTCGGTCGGCATGGGTGGAGCGCCGAGTACACGGCCGTCCCCGGCTCGCCCGCCGGTCTCGTCAACACCTTCGCCGCGAAGAACGTCGACGCGATCGACATGGGCTTCGCGATGACGGCGAAGATGTTCGAGGACGGCGTGCCGCTCCGGGTGACCGGCGTCGCCACAGCCTTGCTCGGCGCCATCGTCCGCCACCGGGACTCGCCGATCCGGACGGTCGACGACCTGCGCGGCAAGAAGGTCGCGGCGGTCGTCGGCAGCTCCACCTTTCTCGACGTGCGCGCGCTGATCGAGCGCGGCTACAAGTTCGACGTGCAACAGGAAACGCGCCTCGTCACCGCCGCGAGTCCGCCCGACATGGCGAACCTGCTCGCCAAACGCGACGTCGAGGCGATCATCGCCTGGCAGCCGATCAGCGATCTCGCCGTGCAGAAGGGCTTCGGTGTCTACCTCACCAAGCAGATCGACCTCTGGCGGGTCGCGACCGGGCGCAAGGGCGACTACCCGGTCCACGTATGCTATCTGGTCAACCCCGAGTTCATCCAACAGCACCCGTCGTTCCCGGCCGACCTGAACGCCGCCCAGAAGGACGCCGTGGACATCTGGTACAAGGAGGCGCCGCGCGCGATCGAGATCGTCGCCGAGGTCACGAAGATCGAGAAGCCCGTGCTCGAGGTCGCGCACCGCGAGACCGTGCGGATGCTGCACGGGCTCACGCCCGATCAGATCGAGACCCTGATCCTGCAGCTCCGGATCACCAAGGAGTCCGGGTTCCTCAAGTCCGACATCTGGGACCGCCCGGACCGCATCAGGCGCGAGTTCTTCTGGCAGGCGTGACCACGCCGGCGCGACGCCGCGAGTGGGCCCGGCGGCTCCACCTCCCGACGCTCGCCGTCTTCCTGCTCATCCTCGCGCTCTGGTCCCTCCTTTCGCGCCGCTACGGCGCGTACGTGCTGCCGGCGCCGGCGGCGGTGCTCACCGGCATGCGCGACATCATCGTCTCGGGCGAGGTCTGGCGGCACACGGCCGCGTCGCTGTACCGCATCGCCCTGGGCTTCGGCGCCGCGCTGGCCGCGGCGCTCGCGCTCGGCCTCGCCGCGTTTCTCTCACGGCCCGCCCGCCTCGTCGTTCACGACGCGCTCGCGATTCTCAACGCGACCTCGGTCTTCGTCTGGATCGTCCTGTCGCTGATCTGGTTCGGGCTGACCGATTGGGCGCCGATCTTCACGACCTTCATGATCACGCTCCCGGTCCTCGCGTCGAACATCGTCGAGGGCGTCGAGAGCGTCGACCGGCGGCTGCTCGAGATGGGCGACGCCTACCGCCTGAGCGGCCGGCAGAAGTTCACCGCGATCGTGGTCCCCTCCGCCATCCCGCACCTCGTCGCGGGGATGCGGGTCGGGTTCGGGCTCGCGCTCAAGGTGTCGGTCGTCGCGGAGATCTTCGGCGTGACGTCGGGCATCGGCTACATCATGAACCTGAGCCGCGAGGTCCTCGCCACCCAGATGGTCTTCGTGTGGGCGCTGGTGATGATCGCGATCATGCTGCTCGTCGACAAGCTCGTCTTCGACGGGATCTCGCGCCGGCTCGCCAGGTGGCGCTGAAGCTGGTCGTCTCCGAGGTCGGGAAGGACTTTCTGATCCCGGTCCTCGACTCCGTCTCGTTCGGCGTGGAAACGGGCGAGCTGGTCTGTCTGCTCGGGCCGAACGGGTGCGGCAAGACCACGCTTCTCCGGATCATCGGCGGCCTCGAGTCGCCGACGCGCGGCCGCGTCCTGCTCGACGGAAACCCGGTCGATCTCCGGCGGGACCGGAAGATCGGCGTCGTGTTCCAGGAAGACCGGCTCTTGCCGTGGCTGACGCTCCGCGACAATGCCGCGCTGGTCCTCGGGCCGATCGGGCTCGATCGGTCAGCGCGAGAGGCGCGCGCGATGGAGTACCTCGGCCTGGTCGGTCTCCGCGGCTTCGAGCATTACTACCCCGGCCGGGTGAGCGGCGGCATGCGCCAGCGCGCGGCGATCGCGCGGGCGCTTGCGATCGAGCCCGAGTTGCTCCTGATGGACGAGCCCTTCGGCGCGCTCGACGCCCAGAACCGCCGCATCATGCAGGCGGAGATCAGGCGCATCTGGTCC
Source organism: Candidatus Rokuibacteriota bacterium (assembly GCA_003221435.1). Lineage (GTDB taxonomy): Bacteria > Methylomirabilota > Methylomirabilia > Rokubacteriales > CSP1-6 > AR9. Next base: position 1,561 of record QHRS01000044.1, on the reverse strand, counting down.
GAGACCGGCCGGACGATCCTCTTCATCACGCACTCGATCGAGGAGGCGGTGGACGTCGGCACGGCGCTGATCATGCTCTCCGCGCGGCCGTCGCGCGTGCGCGCGCGCGTCGCCAATGACGGCCGCGTCGCGCGCGCCCGACTCATCGACGACCTGAACGCGATGATCATCGAAGAGGTGGAGAAGCAGGAGCGCTCCGGAGCGTCTCGAGCCGCGGCGGGGGATCCCTCAGCAGAAGGCGCCTGCTGAACGACGGCGCTGCTCTCCCTAGCTCTGCGACCAGGAACCTTTCATCATGATGATCCCTGACGGCGTCCCAGGTGGAGGGTTGGCATCGAACAGGGTGTCATAGCCCCAGACCCGATTGGGCGGACCATAGTAGTACTCGCTGCTCGAACCGCAGCACTTCCACGGCCCGTTGACCTGCTGGCTGTGCCAGAGGGCCACCATGGAACCGCTGTAGGCGAACGTCTTGCCCGCCCAGTCCTCCAGCAACCGGACAAGGTTATTCGCCTTGCCGTTGTCTGCGTTGAGCGTCGATTCCGAGCTCGGCCCTGTGGCAATGGCGGCATTCACGGTGGTGTCAGCGGCCGGCCGGCTTTGGAAGGTGGCGGCGCCCTTGGTGTCGTAGTTCTGCAGCATCCAGTTCTCTGACAGGATGGTGACCGCATCGGCCAGGACGGCCGCCGGGGGACGGTTGGGATAGGTCCCGTTGTCGGTGTTGTAGTTCCCGGCGATGTAGACGGGGTTCTGGGACGCGACAGTCAGGCCATCCTTTGGAAGGTTGCTGCCCTTTACCAGGCGGACCGGTGGGAACGTCGAGCTCGACGGGGACGCCTTGGAGGCCACGTAGAGGATGCCGATTGCGAGGGGGCCGTGTGAGTTCGCCAGCTGTTTGAGTTTGCTGACGTCGACCTCGATGACGTTCGCCGTCTTCCGGTCCCGGGCGTCATAGAAACTCGTAGTCGTGACCGCGTCTTTCGGCAGGTTCACAGTATTTCCGTTCTGATCGGTGATCTCTAGCGGGGACCCGTCAGCCCGGTCGATGATCCGGAGGCCCGCTTGGTTGAAAAGCTTGGCGTCCTTGAGGGCGGCGGAGTCCGAGGGTTTGGCGATCTCGATCATTTGATGGGCCAGGGCATCCGGATTCGCCACGTTCGGATTGAACAGATCTGGGCCGACGGGAGGGGTGAGCGGTTCGACCCCATTGGCGCTGTCCTGGACCTGGCCGCCGAATTTGTCCATCACGGCCTTGGCCCAGTCGCTCGGTGAGGCCCACCTCTCCGTAAACCCCGGCTTGAAGTCGTGATCAAAGTTCAGGGCCTGCAAGGTCCCCTGCGCATCCGCAATCTGGGGAGGGGTAGCGGGCCCATTCGGATCCGCCGCTTCGGACTTGATCTTGCGATAGATGTTGCCCGCCGCCCTCACGCTTTGATCGATTTGGAGGCTGTTGGAGGCGGCAATGTAGATGTTGCCATTCGCGAAGATCTTCCCGTTGAAGGTCATGGCCGGGCCGGGGCGGAGTTCCAGGTCCAGGCCCTTGCCGTAAAAGATCCCGAAC
>QHRS01000303.1 GCA_003221435.1 Candidatus Rokuibacteriota bacterium | reverse complement strand
TCCAGCTCCGCTATCTCCGTCGTCTCGAGGGCGCCTAGTGCCGGTCCAACTTACTTCGCCATACTTCGTTCTCGGTCGTCGGCGATCCTCACGTACAACCCAGTACGCTCCGGTCGCCTCCTCCCTCGGGCCTCGTCTGGCTCGCAATTTGGACCGGCACCAAGCGGGCAGCTCGCGTTAGGCGGAACTTGTTGGAGGGACACTAGGTGGTCATCGAGCGCCAGTGGAAGAAGTGGCTCTTCTTCTACATCCCCCTCAGCCTGTTCGTCCTCAGCACGCTCTTCCCGTTCTACTGGATGTTCATCACCGCCGTGCGGCCGGACGAGGAGCTGTACCGCTCGTGGCGGAGCGTGAACAACGCGCCGTTCTGGACGCTCCATCCCACGCTGGCGCACGTCACCGATCTCCTGGCGCGGACCACGTTCCCCCGCTGGCTCTGGAACACCCTCTTCATCGCCATCATCTCGACGGGGATCTCGCTCTTCTGCGGCCTCCTGGCGGGGTACGCGCTCGCGCGCCTCAAGTTCCCGATGGCGGGCACCCTCGGCACCGCGATCTTCGTGACGTACCTCGTGCCGCCGACGCTCCTCTTCATCCCGCTGGCCGACATCATCCGGAACTTCTCGCTGGGCAACACGCCCTGGGCGCTCATCCTGACCTACCCGACCTTCCTGATCCCGTTCTGCACGTGGCTCCTGATGGGCTACTTCAAGACCATCCCGAAGGAGCTGGAGGAGTGCGCCCGGATCGACGGCGCCACGCGCTTCGGCGCGATGACGCGCATCATCTTCCCCATCGCCGTGCCGGGCATCCTGTCCGCGGGCATCTTCGCCTTCACCCTCTCCTGGAACGAGTTCATCTATGCGCTGGTCTTCATCTCCTCTCCGGAGAGAAAGACCGTTCCCGTGGGCGTGGTGTCCGAGCTGATCCGCGGCGACATCTATTTCTGGGGTCAGCTCATGGCGGGGGCGCTCCTCGGGTCCGTGCCGGTTGCGCTCGTGTACTCGTTCTTCGTCGAGTACTACGTGGCCGGCCTCACCGGCTCCGTCAAAGGCTAGCAGGAGTCGCCTCCTCCTTCGGGCCTCGTCTGACTCGCAACTTGGACCGGCACCGGCGGCGCGGGCGGGTGGGCCTTTTTGAGCGGCCTGCCCGCTTTTTCGGCATCCCGCGAGCGGTTGTAGTAGTATCGTGCACATTCTTCGCTCCGAGCGAGGGCGCCAATGGCTCAAGTCGTTCTGAAGGATCTCAACAAAAAGTACGATGAGGTCCACGCCGTCAAGGATGTGAACCTGCACATCCAGGACAAGGAATTCATGGTGCTGGTCGGCCCGTCGGGCTGCGGGAAGTCCACGACACTCCGCATGGTGGCCGGGCTCGAGGAAATCACCGCCGGCGAGATCCAGATCGGCAACCGCGTCGTCAACGACCTTCCGCCGAAGGACCGCGACATCGCCATGGTGTTCCAGAACTACGCGCTGTACCCGCACATGACCGTGTACGACAACATGGCGTTCGGCCTGAAGATGCGGAAGTTCCCGAAGCCGGAGATCCAGAAGCGGGTCCAGGACGCGGCGGAGATCCTCGGCATCCAGGAGCTGCTCAAGCGCAAGCCGCGGCAGCTCTCGGGCGGCCAGCGGCAGCGCGTCGCGGTCGGGCGCGCGATCGTGCGGCATCCCCAGGTGTTTCTGTTCGACGAGCCGCTGTCGAACCTCGACGCCAAGCTGCGCGTGCAGATGCGGGTCGAGCTGAAGCGCCTGCACGACCGGCTCGAGACGATGACGCTCGGTGACCGGGTCGTCGTCATGAAGGACGGGTGGGTCCAGCAGGTCGGCGACCCGCTCGGGCTGTACGGCAAGCCGCGCAACCGGTTCGTCGCCGGGTTCATCGGGTCCCCCGCGATGAACTTCGTCGAGATGACGGTCGCCGAGAGCAACGGCGCGCTCTGGGTCGAGGCCCCGGGCCTGCGCCTCCGGGTGCCGGCCGATCGGGTCGCCCGGCTCGGCGCCAAGAAGGGCCAGTCGGTCACGCTCGGCATCCGCCCGGAGGATCTGCGCCTGGCCACGAGCAGCGACCCGGCGGAGATAACGACCGAAGCGGTCGTCGACGTCGTGGAGCCGCTCGGGTCCGAGATCCTGCTCGACCTCAAGGTCGGCCAGAACGTGATCGTCGTTCGGGTGGATCCGAGCCAGCGGATGAAGGTGCACGAGAAGATCCGGATTGCGTTCATTCCCGAGCGCATGCACTTCTTCGACGCGCAGACCGAAGAATCCCTCTCGTAGCCCCGCCATGCGTCGCCTCGTTGTGGCGCTGGCGCTGCCGGCGCTCGCGCTCGGCGCCGCTCCCGCGCGCGCGGCGGCCCCGCTGACGATCGGCGAGATCAACCCGCGGACCGGCGCGCTGGCCGTGCAGGGCACGGCGATCCACCAGGGGATCCTGCTCGCGGTCGAGGAAGCCAACGCGCGCGGTGGCGTCGGCGGACGCCGGATCCAGGTGGTGTCGCGCGACGACGAGGGCGCGCCGCAGCGGGCCATCGCGGCAGCCGAGGAGCTCGCGTCGCGTCACGCCGCGGTCGCGCTGATCGGCGGTTACGTCGACAGCCTGGTCGGCCCGATCAGCGAGGTCGCGGACCGGACCCGGATCCCCTATCTCGCCACGGCCTCGCTCGACGAGCGGCTCAGCCGGCGCGGGAACCGCTACTTCTTCCGCATCTCGAGCCTCGCGCCGTACATCGCCGCCACGACCGGCATCGTGCGCGACGTCTTCAAGACGAGGAACGTGGCGATCCTCTACTCGTCCACGCCCGGCGCCACGCAGATGGCGCGCCACCAGCGGGAGGCGCTCGAGCGGGACGGGGTGCGCGTCTCCGTCTTCGGGCCGTTCGCGCCGGGGCTCTCCGACTTCGCGCCGCTGCTCATGCGGGCGCGGGAGCGGGGCGCCGAGGTCCTCCTGTCGGACACATTCTTCGCGGACCACCTGCTGCTCGTACGGCAGATGGCCCAGGTCGGGGTCGACATGAAGGCCTTCCTCGGCGCCTTTGGCATGGAGTTCCCCGCCGTGATCCGCGACCTCGGGCCGGCCAGCGAGGGGCTGTACGGCACCACGTCGTGGCAGCCCGGCGTCCATCTCGGAGGACGCGAGGCCGAGTCGGACGCCTTCATCCGCGCCTTCACCACACGGTTCGGCGGCGAGCCCGCGCCGCTCACGATGCACGGCTACGCCGCGGCCAAGGCGTTGCTGAGCGCGCTCGAGAGCGTCGTCACCGCCGGCCGCGAGCCCACCGGGGAGAGCATCCGCGACGCGCTCGCGCGGGTCGACGTCGAGACGCCGCTCGGCCGGGTGAAGTTCGACGGCAACGGGGATCCCCTTTTCTACGAGCGCGTCATCGTCCAGATCCAGAACGGCAAGCACGTGGTCGTGTACCCGCGTGAGCGCGCCACCGCTGCCGCGAGGTACCCCGCCCGCTGATCCCGCCGGGCGCCGCCGGCCCCGCCCGCCGCCGCGACATCCTCGCGGCCTATCTCCTCCTGGTGCCGGCCACGCTGATGGTGCTGGGCGTGCTCGCCTATCCGCTCGCATGGGCGGCGTGGATCAGCCTGACCGACCTGTCGCCCCGGCTCGACGGGCCGGCCCGCTTCGTCGGGCTCGCGAACTATGTCCGGCTCGTGACGAACCCCGACTATCGATTCTGGCCGGCGGCGGCGACCACCGCTGCGTACGTCCTCGTCACGAGCGGGATGAAGCTCGCGGTGGGAATCGGCATCGCGCTGCTGCTCCGGCGGCCGGTTCGCGGCCGCGCGCTCGTCCTCCTGGCGGTCTTTCTCCCATGGGTCTATCCCGCCAGCGTGGCCGTCATCGGCTGGTACTGGACATTGAACCCGCCGCTGATCACCTCGTACAGCCTCGTCGCGGGCAACCTGAAGCAGGCGGTCGACGACATCTTCGGCTCGGGCGCGTACGCGTTCGCCAGCGTGGCGCTGTTCAACATCTGGCGCGGCGGCGCCTTCACGGGAATCTTCCTGCTGGCCGGGCTCAATGCGATCCCGCCGGAGCTGTTCGAGTACGCGCGGCTCGAATGCGAGAGCGCCTGGCGCCGGTTCTGGCTGGTCACGGTCCCGCTGCTCAGGTCCTTTCTCGCGCTCGCGGTGTTTCTCTCGCTCACGAGCGCGTTCGCCGATCTGTCGAACGTCTGGATGCTGACCGGAGGGCGGGTCGTGTTCCCGGTGATCGGCACCGAGGCGTACTGGCTCGCCATCAAGGCCGGTCAGTTCGGACCCGGGGCGGCGCTCTCGCTCACGCTCGTGCCGCCCCTGCTCGCGGCGCTCTACGGGCTGTTCCGGATCTTCGATCCGCCGGAGGAGCGATCCCTATCGAAGGGGGCCTCGACGGCCCCCTCCGAGCCTCCCCCAGAACCGGATTGCGCCGGCAAAGCCGGAGCTTCCTCGGAGGGGGGCTCCGCCCCCCTGCCGAACCTCCCCCCGGGATCGCGCCGGCAAAGCCGGCGCTCGGACAGGGAGAGGGAGGGTAGTCGAATGACGAGGCGCGGGTGGAGAGGCGTCGGGCACGCTGTGATGCTTGCACTCCTCGTCGTCTACAGCCTGTTCCCGATCTACTTCATGCT
>QHRS01000043.1:31198-32558 GCA_003221435.1 Candidatus Rokuibacteriota bacterium | reverse complement strand
TTCTCGGCTACATCAGCGATGGGGAAAACGCCGGAAGCGTCTACGTCAACTGCACCGCGGATGACCGCTATCTTTTCGTCAGCGATGAACACGCGCAGGCGATCACGGTCATCGATCTGGGCAAGGCCCGCGGGTCCGGATTCCAGCCGGACGCAATCGTGGGCAAGATCCCGGTCGGGCGGGCGCCGATCGCGCTGACGTTCTCCCCGGACGAGCGCCACCTCTACACCACGAGCCAGGTGGCGCCCAAGAGTTACGGCTGGCCGGCCGCGTGCAAGCCCGAGGGCCAGGACCCGGCCACGGCGACCCCCACGAATCCCGCGGGCGCCTTGATCGTCGTGGATGTGGAACGCGCCAAGGTCGATCCGCCGAGCTCGATCGTCGCGCGGGTGCCGGCCGGCTGCAGTCCCGTGCGGCTCGCGATTTCACCCGCGGGCGACGTGGCCTACGTCACCGCCCGGAACAGCAACGCGGTGCTGGCGTTCGATCCGTGGTCGTCGCCGGCCGAGAGCTCGTGGTCGGGAACTCCAACCGCTTCGCGGGCGGGCGCAACGACAGGCAATCGCTGAGCGTGATCGACGCGGCGAACGTCGCCTCCGGAGCCGGAGCCGTGATCGGCAGCATCCCGGCCGGCGGGTTCCCGCGCGAGCTTCGCGTGACCGAGGACGGCCGCACCCTCGTCGTTTCGAACTTCAATTCCAACACGGTCGAGTTCGTGGACATCGGGCGGCTGGGGTTCGCCCGGTCACAGGCCCGGCGCTCTGCGACCGGCACATCCCGGTAACTCCGCCTATCTGAATCGCGGCACATCCGACAGCTCGATGGCGGCCGGGTTTGGCCGGCCTCATCTCACTCGCGCAACCCTTCGGGGGCGATGTCGCCGCCGGGGAGCGCGCGCTTGATGTTCGCCACCCACTGCTGCGCCTCGCCGTCGCGCCCCGCGACCGGTCCCGCCAGCTTGAAGTAGCGGTCGAACGACTTGAGCGCCTCCAGGTAGCGCCGGCGCTGCATCTGGATCGTGGCCCAGCGCCGCCACATCAGCGCGTCGCCGGGAGCGAGCACCCGGGCGGCAAACGCCTCGACCGGGCCCTGCGGATCTTCGGCGCTCGAGACGAGCAGCAGGTCCGCCAGCAGCGCGTGCGCGGCCGGATCGAGCGCGTGCAGCTTGACCGCGGCCTGCATCATGGGGAGCGCTCGCGCGATGTCGCCGGCCCGCGCGAACGCCGTGGCCTCGGCGGTCTCGGGCGCCGGCGCATGCGACGCCGCATAGCCCGCGCGCTCGAGCGAGGCCCGCGCCGACGCGGTGTCCCCCAGCGCCCACTCGCACCACGCGATCCAGTAGTTCGTCCGCGGATCGTCG
>QHRS01000043.1:15803-31159 GCA_003221435.1 Candidatus Rokuibacteriota bacterium | reverse complement strand
GCGTCGCGCGCGCCGGGCGGCCACTCGTTCACCAGCATGCTGAACGCGATGCGCAGGTACAGGTCCGCTCCCGGCTCCATCTCGCGCAGCGAATCGCGCGAGCCCACGAAGAAGAACAGCGGGCCGCGGCGGGCCTTGTCGAGCGTGAAGTTGTTGAGGTAATACGAACGCACGCTGGTGTCGCGGTACGCCCAGCGCATCAGCGGACCGTTCGCCACCTGGAACGCGATGTTGCCCTTGAGCCCCGCGAAGAACAGCGTGCTGCTCCTGGGAAGCGCAGGACGCATGCGCTTGAGGTCGTCCAGATAGCGCTCGCAGTAGCGGGTGGCGCGCTCGAGGTAGAACTTGTTGATGTGCGACATCTCGGTCCACGGGCTGCGCGGCGTTGCGAACTCCTGCAGGTGGCGGGCGCTGTTTGATCCCCACGCCAAGAGCGCGAGCAGCGCGAGCGCCCATGGGCGCGGGCGCGCCGAGAGCCATGCGCCGAGCGCGATCGCGACCCCGCACATCGCGAACAGGTAGTAGTAGGCGCTCCACAGCACGGCCACGGCCACCACCGGCAGCGTGGCGAGCAGGGCCCACGCCGCGCCGGTCGCAATCGCGTGCCGGCGCGCTTCGGTCAGCTCGCGCGCCGCGGTTCGCTTGGGCGGCGCTGCGGGTCGCCCGCGACCCGGCTCGGCTTCGGGGCGGGACTCGCCGTCTCCTCCGGACGCTGCGGCGCCCAGGCCCGCCGAGCCGCGGGCGTTCGAAGCTGGGGGCCCCGCGCTCGCCGGCCCGCGACGGGCGAGCCCGCGCATGCTGTGGCCCGCTCCCGCCAGGAACACCGCGGCGAGCGCGAGCAGCAGTGGCAGCGCCGGAGGTCCAACACCGGGCAGCCGCCACCATTCGTGCTTGCGCGCCTCCGCGCCGAAGATCACCTGCACGAGGTGCAGGTAGGTGGCGATCGGTCCCCACGGATTGAACTCGATCTCCGTGCCTGCGGCCCGGCGCGTGTGGGGCGCCAGCACCCACACCGCCGCCCACGCGCCGACGCCGAGCGCGAGCGGCCACGCGCGCCGGGCGGGCTCCAGCCAGCGCTCGCCCGGCCTGCGGTCCGCGATCAGCGCGATCAGCGGCGTCAGCAGCACGACCTCCTTGGACAGCGCGGCGAATGCCATGGTGATGGCGCCGAGCCAGGTGCGCCCGCCGAGATGCAGCCACACCGTGGCCAGCGCCCCGATCACCGACAGCAGCTCCTGGCTGCCGCACGCCCAGCGGATCGGCACGTCGGCGGTGTAGTGCACGGCCAGCAGCGCGGTGGCGAACGTGGCGGCGTACGCTCCCGCCAGGCAGCGCGCGAGCCCGAACAGCAAGAGCAGCAGCACGAGGAACGCCGCTAGTCCCGCCACGTGGAACGCGTGCGCGGACTCGTTGCTCGCCCCCGCCACCGTCCAGAAGTAGAGCTGGCGCGAGATCGGGCGATAGAAGTTGCTGAGCGGATCGGGAGTGCGAAGCGCCGCGGCCAGCGACTTCTCGCGCACCTGGTCCAGGAACAGGTAGTCGTCGGCGAAGAACGACGTGTGCAGCGCGGGCAGGTACAGAGCGACCGCCGCGGCCAGCGCGAGCGCGAGCGGCACGAGCGATGGCACGGGACGAGCGGGCTCTCCGGTCAGATCGACCTCGGGGCGCGTGGGAGACGTTCAAGGCGGGCGGCAGAATTCGCACTCATGCTCGTGTGCCGACACTAGCGGCCGCGTGTCGCTCGGGCAAAAAATCCCGCGACTCGCTGTCGCGAGTGTTCGTTCTCCGTGCTCTCGAGACGGAGGCCGGGCGCGCGCGAGCCCACGGGCCCGACAACCCATCCGGTGTTCCGCGCAACAGAAACTCGATCGGCCCGGCTTACAGCCATAACCCATTGCTTTCATATCGATTACAGACCCGGTTTCGGCGCCGGCGGCGCGCACTCAAGTCCTGCTCAAGCCCGGGGGGCGAGGCTTCCGCGCGTCCACCCCGATTGGCAGGGCGGCCGGGTGCGGGTGTCGGACCGCTGTGAAGGGCAGCATCTGGCGCACGCCCCGGACGCCGTAGCCGGCTCGGGGTGGGAAGCAAGAGTTGTCCAAGCTCGCTCCGCGACGCTGGCCCCGTCCGAGGTTGGGCTCGCGCGGCCCTCCGGTCTCCCGATCGGGGGGCCGCGGCGTCGGGCGGCGAGCCCGCGTTGAATCCACGGCGCTCACGGCCTACCTTCCCACAAATGGTGGAGCGCCGCTTCCCCAGGGCCGTCGGTTCGCTCGATGCCATCTTCGCGTTCATCGGTGATTTCGTCGACGCCCGCGGGCTCGATCCCGAGCTGAAATACGATGTCGGGCTCGCCGCCGAGGAGCTGTTCACGAATCTCGTCAAGTATGGCCGTGGCGAGCAGCGCGACATCCGCATGGCGCTCGACGCCGAGCCGGATCGGCTCGTGCTCGTGATCCAGGATTTCGACGCCGACCCGTTCGATGTCACCCAGGCAGAGCCGCCCTCGTTCGACGCGCCGCCGAGCGAGCGCCGCCCCGGGGGACTCGGCATCCATCTGGTCAAGCAGATCACGGACGAGCTGCGCTACGAGTACGCGAACCGAACCAGCACCATCACCGTGATCAAGAGGCTCAAAGCCTGATGTTCGACATCCTTCTGACGGACGACGGAGTCGTGAAGCTGTCCGGCCGGCTGGACGCCGCCGAGGCCGACAGGGCCCGGCGCGTGCTGGGCACGCTGGATCGCCCGACGACCGTGGACTTTTCCGATCTGGATTACATCTCGAGCGCCGGCCTATCGGCACTGATCGAGACGTACAAGCGCCTGCACCAGGCCGGCCATGCGTTCAGGCTCGTCCGGCTCAAGCCGCGGATTCGCAACGTGTTCACTTATGCCGGCCTCGATCGGCTGCTCGACATCGAGTGAGCGCGGCGCCCGCGGCGCCAACCTCCGGCGGGGATCGGTGTAATGATGTCCGAGGACCCCGAGCTCGCGCTGATCCGCTGCGCCCAGAACGGCGACGGGCAGGCTTTCGAGTCGCTCGTCGACGAGTATCAGGGCGTGCTCTACAACCTGGCGCTGCGAATGACCGGCAGTTCGGAAGACGCGCGCGACCTTACGCAGACGGCGTTCATGAAAGCGTGGCGCAACTTGGCCAGCTATGATCCCAGGCACCGGTTCTATAGCTGGATTTATCGCATCACGCTCAATGAATCGCTGAACTTCGTGCAGCGCCGCCGCCGCCATGCGGAGCTGGACGAGCGGATCGTCGCCACGGACCCCCTGCCCGAAGACCAGGCGAATCGCAGCGAGCTGGGTGAGCACATCCAGGGAGCGTTGATGGAGCTGTCCATCGAATATCGCCTGGTGATCGTGCTGCGGCACTTCCACAACCTCTCGTATCAGGAAATCGGCGAGGTTCTCGCGGTGCCGGAAAAGACCGTGAGGTCGCGGCTGTTTACCGCGCGGCGGCGCCTCGGCGAGGTGCTGCGGCTCCGGGGCGTGGGACCATCATGATGCGCGAATCGTTCGAGGAGCTCGCGAACGCGGCGCTGGACGGCACGGCGACGCCGGATCAGCGCCGGGCGCTCGCGGCGAGGCTCGAGACCGACGCCCGGTCGCGAGCGGCCTGGACCGCGCTCGAGATCGCATTCGAGGCGCTGGCGCGCACACGCCCGGTGGCTCCGCCGCCGGAGCTCAAGGCCGCCGTGATGCGCGCAATCCACGAGGACCGCGCGGTTCGTAGCATGGCTCCCCCACCCCTGGCCGGTATGCGCCGCGGGCTCGCGCTGCGGCTGGCTTCGGCATTCGCCGCCGGGTGCGCTGCGGGGATCCTGGTATGGACGCTGGCAACGGGGAATCGGGGGGCGACGATCGAGCATCTGCCGGCGGGGGGCACCATGCTGCCCCCCGGCCAGTCCCTCCGGCCGCTCGGTCATGTGACGCTCGATTCCGGCACCGCGCGAGCGATCGTCGAGACCCGCGGCGGCGCGTCCGCCATCGAGGCACACATCGAGGCGCACGCCGCCGGCGCGGGCGAGATGATCGTCGAATTCGATCCCGCGCTGGAAGTCCAGGCGCTCGATCCGATCCAGGTTGGACTGCTGCACGTGTCGTTCGCACCGGGCCGCGTGACGCTCGAGTTCTCGGGTGATCTCCGGTGCGCGATTCGGCTTCACGGTACGCATGCGGACGAGCGGTCCGTCCACGTCGTGATGCGGTCCGGAAACGGAACCGCCAAGGGGGTGCCCAAACCGTAGGACACAGCGGGTGACCCGGTGGCCCGCGTGTTTCGAGCCCAGCGATCCGGGATCGACGCTACTTGGAAGCGGCACCGGCAAAATCGCCGGCGCGGCGGGCGACACGAACCGAGGAGTATTCCGATGGCGAAAAGCAGAGGCATCTTCATTGTGGTCGCGCTGGTGGTGGCGGCCGGAGTCGGGTACTACGCGTGGAAGGGCAAGGTCGCGCCCAAAGGCGCCGAGGGAACGATCGGCGCCGCGAACCGCTATCAGGCGAACCAGATCAGCGACAAGGACGTGCAGCTCAAGGATCCGGCAATCCAGACTTTCCTCCAGAGCGACATGTTCCACCGCATCCAGACCAATCCCGAGTTCGCGAAGGTGGTAAGGAGCGACGGGTTCCGGAGCGCAATGCAGTCGGAGGCATTCCGCACCCTACTGGCGGATCAGGCGACCGCGAAGGTCGCGAGCTCGACCGATTTCTCCCGAGTGGTGTCGCAGGACGGCGCCAAGGCCGCTCTGTCCGGGGCCGAGTGGGGCAAGCTCGCCGCGAAAGAGAGCTTTGCCGATCTGCTCCGGTCCAGTGACTTCGCCCGCCTTGTGACGAACGCGAACTTCTCGCGCGCCATGGCGGAGGCGGCGACGGCCGCAGGAGTCGCCAGCGATGCGTCGCGGTCGCAGATGACAGCGGATCAAGCCAAGACCGCGGCCGAGGCTGCCAGGGCGACCCGCGCGGAGGCCGCGAAGGGCAGCATGGAGGCGGCCAGGGCAACCGGCGCCGAAGCTTCAAAGAGCACCATGGAAGCCGCCAAGGCCACCAGTGCCGAGGGCGCGAAAGGCACGCTGGAGGCCGCCAGGGCCACCAGCCCAGAGGGCGCAAGGCTGAGTGGGGCGGACGCCGCCCGGCAGGCGGCGGAGCTGTCCAAGGCCCTGGCTCAGTCCACGGACGGGCAGGCCATCGCCAAGACAGCCGAATGGGCGCATCTGATGGCGAACGCGAATGCGCGGGCCGTGATTCTGTCGGGCGATTTCGCTCGTTACTTCTCGAACGCCGACAATGGGAAGTTCGTCGCGCAGGGCGATTTGGCCAAGCTGGCCGCTTCCAACCCCGATGCCATGCGGTACCTCGGATCCGACGCGTTCCGCGGCGCGATCTCACAAGTGCCGGACCTGGGGCGCGTCATCACCGACGGCAGTCTGATCGCGGTGATGCAGAGCGCCGACGGTATGAAGGTGCTGCAGGATGCCAGCTTTGCTCGCATCGTCACCTCCAGCGCCGACGCCGCGAAAGTGCTGCTTCCGGAGTGAGGCCATGTAGCCAGCGCCGCAACCCGCGGTCGCGGCGCTGGCTGCTGGCGGGCGATCCTCCGCGAGGCCCCGGAGGATCCTCGCCGTTTGAAACAAGGCAAGGCTAGGAGCCGGCCGTTCATGCGCGTCAGGGTGCTCCTGCAGGCGTTGCAATGCGCGGCGTGCGTGGCGCTCGTTCCCGGCTGCGCCGGCGCCGAGCAGTACGTCCTCGAGACCCACGACTTGCGCCTCGTCTATCCTTTCCCCGCGGCGAACTACATCGCACCGCACACGGCGCGCTGTTTCGAGAACTCGATGCGCTTCTACCGGCGCGTGTTCGGCTACACGCCGTCCGAAAAGGTGACGGTGTTTCTCAACGACTTCGCGGATTACAGCAACGCCGCGGTGTGGGGCGCGCCGCGCAGCACCCTGATGCTGCACCTCGCGCCCCCCAGCTTCGTCTACGAGACCGGTCCCTCGAACGAGCGCGTGAACTTCCTGATGAACCACGAGCTGGCGCACGTCGTGACGCTCGACCAGGCGACCGGCTGCGACGCGATTCTCCGCCGGACGCTGTTCGGCAAGGTACGCGAAAACGCGGAGCATCCCGAGAGCATCCTGTACGGCTTCCTCACGCTGCCACGCCGCGCGGCGCCACGCTGGCAGCGCGAGGGCACGGCGGTCTTCATGGAGACCTGGATGTCCGGCGGGCTCGGGCGGGCGCAGGGGCCCTACGACGAGATGGTGTTCCGCTCGATGGTGCGCGACGACGCCCACTTCTACGATCCGCTCGGGCTCGAGTCCGAGGGCACGAAGATCGATTTCCAGGTGGGCGTCAACTCCTACCTTTACGGCACCCGGTTCTCGACCTGGCTCGCGTATCAGTACGGGCCGGGCAAGTTCGTCGACTGGGTCGCGCGCCGGCCCGGCTCCCGCGCCTACTTCTCCAATCAGTTCCGTCACGTGTACGGCCGGTCGCTCACGGATGCCTGGCGCGACTGGGTGGGCTGGGAGCACCGGTTCCAGCGAGCAAATCTCGATGCCATCCATCGGTTCCCGACGACGCCCTACCGCGATCTGTCACGGAGGGCGCTCGGCTCGGTGTCGCAGGCGGTGGTGGATACCGCGCGGCGCCGGATCTACGCCGCCGTGTTCTACCCCGGCGAGGTCGCGCACATCGCGGCGATTCCTCTGGACGGAGGTCCGCAGCGCAAGCTGCACGAGGTGCGCGGGCCGGCGCTCTACTTCGTGGCGTCGCTCGCGTGGGATCCCGCGTCGCGCACGCTGTTCTATACCGCCGACAACAACGAATGGCGGGAGCTGTGCGCGCTGAACCCCGACCGCGGGACGTCTCGCGTACTGCAGCGTGACGCCCGCGTCGGCGATCTGGCGTTCGACGGCGCCGATTCGTCGCTGTGGGGCGTGCGCCACTTCAACGGCTTCTCCACGATCGTACGCTATCCCTATCCATGGCAGGATTATGCCCAGGTGTTCTCCTTCCCCTACGGTCGCGAGATCTACGACCTGGACATCTCCCCGAACGGCCGCTGGCTGGCGGCCTCGATGGGTGAGATCAGCGGGCACCACTCGCTGCGGTTGTGGAGGGTGGAATCGCTGCTGGCGCGTGACTCCACGGCGCGGACACTGTTCGAGTTCGGCAGCTCGATCCCGACGAGCTTCGTATTTTCGCCGGACGCGCGTTATCTGTACGGCAGCTCCTACTACACGGGCGTATCGAACATCTTTCGCTACGACCTGGCGACGGACTCGATGGACGTCGTGAGCAATGCGGAGACCGGCCTGTTCCGCCCCCGCCCGCTGTCCGGCGATTCCCTGCTCGTGTTCCGCTATTCGGGTCGTGGCTTCGTGCCGGCCGTCATCGAGGCGAAGCCGCTGGCCGACGTGAGCGCGATCACATTCTTCGGACACGAGCTGGTCGAGAAGTATCCCGAGCTCCAGACATGGCGCGTGCCTTCGCCGCTCACGGTGAACCTGGATTCCCTTCTCACCCGCCAGGGCCCGTACCGTCCCGTGCGCTACGTGCGGCTGGTCTCGGCATATCCGATCGTCGAAGCCTACAAGCAGCACACGGCTGCGGGGCTCAACGCCGTGCTGCAGGATCCGCTGTCCGACCACGAACTGACGGCCTCGTTCACACTGACACCGGACCGCGAGCTGGCCGCGGACGAGCGCTGGCACGCCTCGCTGGCCTACCGTCACGGCAACATCCGCGGGGGATTCCAGTACCAGCCCGCGTCGTTCTACGACCTGGTGGGACGCACGAAGTCGAGTCGCAGGGGGACCCATGCCAGCCTCGGCTGGTCGAAGACCCTGATCCGCGAACTGCCGCGCAAGCTCGAGCTGGACGTGAACGTCGACGGCTGGTCGGGGCTCGAGCGCCTCCCGGACCAGCAGAACGTGCCGACGTCGCGCGGCTTCGACAAGCTCCTCTCCCACTCGGTCACGCTCGCCGAGGGGAACACGCGATCGTCGATCGGCTCGGTGGACGCTGAAACGGGGTACCTGTGGCGGCTCACCTACGCCAACGACGGAGTGCGGTTCCGGCGGGCGGGCCAGGCCGTGTGGCGTGGGTTTCCGTCGTTCTCCGGAGCGCTCGACCTGGGCACCCCGCTCCCGCTCCCGAATGCCTCGCTGTGGCTGCGTTCCGCGGGGGGCTGGTCGCCCGGGGACCCCAGCGAACCGTTCGCCAACTTCTTCTTCGGCGGGTTCGGCAACAACGGGCTGGACCGCGGCGAGGTCAAGCGATACCGGAACCCGAGCAGCTTCCCGGGCCTTGAGCTGGACGAGGTCTCCGGCACGAACTATGCGCGTAGCTTGCTCGACCTGAATCTGCCCCCGCTCCGTTTCGAACGCCTCGGCACACCCGGCCTGTACGCGAGCTGGGTGCGCGTTTCGGCATTCGCCGCCGGGCTCGTCACGAATCTCGATGATGGTTCCGCGCGCACGCGCGTGGCGGATCTCGGCGCGCAGTCGGATCTGCGCCTGCAGCTCCTGACCCAGAACGCATTCACGCTGTCCGCCGGGTACGCGTGGGCATTCGAGAAGCACTTGCCGCGTCGCCACGAGTGGATGGCGTCGCTCAAGATCCTGTAGCCGGCCGTCCATGAGCCCGGCTTCCCTCAGGCGTCGCGCGCGATCGCGGTCGCGCCGCTCGAGCGCCCCGCGGTGACTCCCGCCGCGCTTGGCATCGTGCTGCTGCCGGTGCTGTTGTTCCTCGCCGGGCTGATGCTCATGGACAGCTACAAGCTCGTCGCGGGCGGCGTGGTGCTGCGCGCCGTGGCGGCCGGGGTCGTGGCGGCGCTGCTCGCGCTGCTGGTGAACCTGCTCGCGCTGCGAGCGGGGATTTCTGCACGGCTCCTGCAGGGGGTGGTGGCGCCCGCGATCGAGGAGACGCTCAAGGCGCTCTACGTCGTCTACCTGATGCGCACGGATCGCGTGGGATTCACGGTGGACGCCGGCATCCAGGGCTTCGCCGTGGGCGCCGGCTTCGCGCTGCTCGAGAACCTCTATTACGCGCTCACGCTGCCCGAGCCAAATCCGATGCTGTGGCTCGCGCGCGGCCTGGGCACGGCGGTGATGCATGGCTGCGCCACGGCGCTCGTCGGGATCGTGTCCAAGGATCTCGCGGACCGGCATGGAACGGCGGCGCTGCGGTGGTTCGCCCCGGGGCTCGCGATCGCGATCGTGACGCACGCCGCGTTCAACCTGCTCACGACGCACGCGTTCGTGAGCGTGGCGGTGATGCTGGTGGGCATGCCGTTGCTGCTGGTCGGCGCGTTCGAGCGCAGCGAGCAGGCCACGCGGGAGTGGCTCGGCACCGGGCTCGACGCCGACGTCGAGCTGCTCGAGCTCATCCTGTCGGGCGAGATCTCGGGCACGCGCGCCGGGCGCTATCTCGAGTCGCTCAAGCACCGTTTCCCGGGGCCCGTCGTGGCCGACATGCTGTGTCTGCTGCAGATCCATCTCGAGCTGTCGCTGCGCGCCAAGGGCATGCTGATCGCGCGCGCAGCCGGGCTCGACGTGCCCATGGATCGCGACGCGAAGGCGAACCTGAAAGAGATGAAGTATCTGGAGCGTTCGATCGGCCCTACCGGCCGGATTGCGATCCTGCCCCTCCGCCGCGCCCACGGCCGCGACCTCTGGCAGATCCGCATGATGCAGAAGCGGTGACGGCCCAGTTCTTTGTCCGCGGGCAGCGTGCCTCGCGGAGATGCCCGTCCTTGTCCGCGGCGGCGCGAGGGCGGGGCATCGCAGCGACGCCCCCCGCGCTTGCGGAGGACATGGACGTCCGGAGCGAGCCGCGGGGAAAGCGGAGCGCGGCAGGATGCCGCGCGCAGCGTGCCTCGCGGAAATGCCCCGCCCTCGCGCCGCCGCCCACGACGGGCCCGCCGCCGCCACTCAGCCCGGATACGTGATCTCGAGCCCCTTCACGCGCGCCCAGGGGGTCAGCTCATGCGGGCGGGCCGACGTCTCGCTCAGGATGTGAGCCACCTTGAAGCCGCGGATCAGGAGCGCATCGCCGACCAGCGACCGGTGGCATCGCCACGGCACCGCCTCGGCGCACATGATCGCCGCCCGGCGCCTGCGGGCCAATTCGATCAGCTCGGTCAAGCCTTGCTCGAACTCCGGCGTCTGCATGTAGTCGGCATAGCCGCGGAACGACAGGTTCTTCCACGCCGTGTTGACCGAATCCTTGCGCGGATGGCGCAATCCCCCCAGGCGGGGCATGTGGGCGTAACCGATGCCGTGGGCGCCGAGCGACGCCGCCAGCGCCTCGCGGTTGAATTGCGGCACGTGCGCGGACTTCGGAACAGTTCTCACGTCGGCCACCACTTCGATCGTGTAGGACTCGAGCAGACCGAGGAACTCCTCCGACCCGCGCGTCGAATGCCCGACGGTGTGGATCAGCGTGCCCCGATTTTCCCCTGCTCCCCCGCCGGCTCGGCTCGCGTCGTCCTCGCTCGCCCTGCGGATTGCCACGCCCGTTCCTCCTCGCTTCGCTCGCGCGTCGCGCGCGGCGGCCGCACCCCACGCGATCAGCCCGAAAGGACGCCCATGAGCCGAAAGCTGCTGCACCTCCTGCTGGCCGCGACCGCGGTCGCAGCCGCCGCCATGCCCGGCTTCGCCCTGGAACGCTCCCAGGTCCCGGGCGGGTTCAAATGGGACCTCACTCCACTCTATCCGTCGGAGACCGCGTGGCAGAACGCGAAGGCGGCGCTGGCGAAGCGCATCCCCGACGCCGCGCGGTTTCAAGGACATCTCGGCGATTCCCCAGACGCCCTGGTGCGCGCGCTCGACGCGATCATGGACCTCGATCGCGACCTCAACCGGCTCACGACCTATGCCAGCATGCTCACGGACGAGGACACACGCATCAGCCGGCACCTGGCGATGCGCGAGTCGGCGCAGCAGCTCGGCGTCCAGTTTCGCTCGACGATCGCCTACCTGCGTCCGGAAATCCTGGCGCTCGGCGACGACAAGGTCCGCGGGTTCGTGGCGTCCGAGGCGCGGCTCCGCAAGTACGGCCAGTTCCTGGACAACATTCTCCGGTACGCGCCGCACACGCTCAGCGAGAAGGAAGAGAAGGTCGCGGCGCAGGCCGGAGCGATGACCGACGCGGGCGAGACGGTCCGCGACGTGTTCACGAACGCCGAGCTGCCCTACCCGGAAGTGACGCTGTCCAGCGGCAAGAAGGTCCGCATCGACCAGGCCGGCTACACCCAGTATCGCGCGCTCCCCAACCGCCAGGATCGCCTCAAGGTGTTTCACGCCTTCTGGACCAAGCATCGCGAGTTCCAGGGCACGCTCGGCGCCGCGCTCAACGACCAGACGCGCGCGCACGTGTTCGACCGCGACGTCCACAAGTTCGACAGTTGCGTCAAGGCAGCGCTGTTCCGCGACAACATCCCGGTGCGGGTCTACACCCAGTTGCTTTCGGACGTGAATGCCAACTTGCCGACGCTGCACCGCTACCTGCGGCTGCGCAAGCGCATGATGGGCGTCGACACACTCCGCTACGAGGACCTGTACGCGCCGATCGTCAAGAACGTGGACCTCAAGTACACGCCCGACGAGGCGATGAAGCTCACGCTCGCCGCGGTGCAGCCGCTGGGCGACGAGTACGTCTCGACGCTGCGCAAGGCGTTCACCGGCGGCTGGATGGACTGGATGCCGACCACGGGCAAGGCGGGCGGGGCCTACAGCACCGGCGTGTATGGCATTCACCCCTATCAGCTCATGAACTTCACCGGCCTCTACGAGGAGGTCTCGACGCTGGCTCACGAGTCGGGCCATTCCCTGCACACCTACCTCGCCGACTCGCACCAGCCGTATGTGACGCACGACTATTCGATCTTCGTCGCTGAGGTCGCCTCGACGCTCAACGAGAACCTGCTGATTCACCACACGCTCGACATCACGAAGGATCGTCCGACGCGGCTGTTCCTGCTCGGGAGCTACCTCGACAACCTGCGCGGCACGCTGTTCCGCCAGGTGCTGTTCGCGGAATTCGAGCTCAGGATGCACGAGCTTGCGGAGAAGGGCGAGACCCTCACCGGCGAGAACCTGTCGAAGCTCTACCTCGATCTGGTCCGCAAGTACTACGGGCACGCGAAGGGCGTCTGCAAAGTCGACGATCTCTACGGCGTGGAATGGGCGTACGTGGACCACTTCTTCTACGACTTCTACGTCTACCAGTACGCCACCAGCATCATCGCGTCCACCGCGATCGCCAATGGCATCCGGCAGGAGGCGGCGCTGCCGGGACATCCCACCGCGCGGCGCGACGCCTACCTCGCGATGCTCGCGTCGGGCTCGTCCAAGTACCCGATCGACCTGCTCAAGGGCGCGGGGGTCGACATGACGACCTCGGCCCCGTTCAGGGCCGCAATGAAGGAGATGAACGCGGTGATGGACGAGATGGAGAAGCTGCTGGCGGTGAAGCAGTAGCGAAGGCGGATCCGCTTCGGGTTAGGCGCGTGGCCGGCGCCGCGCACACCGCGCGCAGAGCGAACGTCTAGACCGCGGTCACGGCAGGTGATCGGCGGCCAGCCACAGCCCCGCGCCGGCGTGGACCAGCCTCCACACCTGCGGCGCGAACGTGAACGGACGGATCGGATTCACGACGACGGCGATCGCCGCATAGACGAAGAACGCCCAGCGGCGCCCGCCGCCCAGCGCGATTCCCGCCTCGAGCAGGCTGAAGACGCACAGCACCAGGTGCAGTCCACGCACGAGACCGGGCGACATCGGCGCGAACGCCGAACCCACCGCGAGAATCGCGAGCGCCCATGCCACGAGCTTGAGCGCCGGACCCCACGGCGCTCCGCCACCGCCGGCCGACTTTTTCCCGCGCCGCACGATCAGCGCGCGCTCAAGAGCGCGCGACCTCCGTCAATGGAGTACGTGACGCCGGTGATCCAGCTCGCCTCGTCGCTCAACAGAAACAGAATCAGCGACGCGACTTCCTCCGGCTGTCCGACCCGGCCCAGCGGATGCGTCGTCTTGGAGCGCTCGAGGAACGCGGCGTAATCGGGCACCGCGTTCGCCACGGTGTGGAGCTCGGTCACGACCACGCCGGGAGTGACCGCATTCACGCGCACGCCGTGAGGCGCGAGATCGAGCGCCGCGCAGCGCGTGAGCATTTCGACTCCCGCTTTGCTCACGCAGTACGCGAGCAGTCCCGCGTAAGGCCTGCTCCCCGCCACGGACGACAGGTTCACGATGCGCCCTTTGCGCTTCATGAGCTCGGACGACGCGGCGCGCGTCATGAGGTACACGGAGCGCAGGTTGCTGTCCATCAGTCGATCCCATTCGGCCGGCGTGGCCTCCGCGATGCCGCCGTTCCCGATCACGCCCGCGGCGTTGACGAGCCCGTCGAGACCGCCGAACTTCGCGACTCCCTGCTCCACCCACTTGTTGCACGTCGCTTCGTCGCGGACATCCCCCATGACCACCATCGCTTCGCCGCCCGCGGAGCGGATCTCCGTCACGACCTGCTCGAGACGCTCGCGGCGCCGGCCGGCGGCGACCACCCGCGCGCCCTCGCCGCCGAGGGCCAGGGCCGACGCGCGGCCGATCCCGCTGCTGGCTCCCGTGACGAGCACCACCTTGCCCGCGAACCGCGCACGACTCGCCATGCGATCTCCCGGTAGGAACGTCGAAGCGCGGGAATGTACCACGGGTGATCGCGGAACGAGCGTCGCCGCGCCCCGCGGCCCGGGCTACGGGGCATGGACCGCGCCGGGCGGCTCGCTTCATCGCTCCGGCCGCGCCGGGCGATGGAAGACGGCCCACGACCACGGTACTAACGATCGAGCCGCACGCGGTGAAGGCGTGCGGCTCGCGGGATTCGACCCGTGGTCAGATGTGCGCTTCGAGCGCGGAAACCTGGAATGCCACTTCGCCCGTCGAGATCTGCGGGGGCGTCTTCGCCAGCTCCAGAGCTCTGTCCTTGATCAAGGTCAGAAGCGACCGGGCCGATTCTTCCGCGCTCTCCTTCGACTTGCAGAGCGTCAAGATCGTCATTCCCTCCGGGATCTTGAGCAGGTAGATCGAGAGGAACCCGGGCACCTGGTTGACCGTCTCCTCGATCTCGTTCCGGCTCTTGAGGAGTCGGTCCACATGCGTCGTTGCTGCCGTGTACTTCTGCACGCTGGCGAACATGAGAAAACCTCCCTGTGCCGAAAGTGATCTCTGCCGCGGCCCGATGGACCGCGGTTCGGCAAGGGACCGGCATGTTGGCACCGCGAATGAGCGAGGTTCAACCGAAATCTCGCGAGGAGGCGGACTCCCGGCGGCGCCGCGGCCGAAGTGCTTTGTTGGCGCGACGTTCCCGGCACTGCGTGGAGCAAACCACCAGCCGGCGCATCCTCCAACATCTGCGCCGCCCAAGTCCTCTGCTCGAAAATCGCGGCCTCACCACCGGTAGAGCGTCTTCACCCTTCCCCACGTCGACTGGGCCACGGGCGTGGGTGAGTTCCACACGTCCGACACCGACGCCTCCCCGGCGGCCGCGCCGAACGGGGTGATCCCGAGCGACTCGCTGATCATTCGCAACACGCCGTAGTGGTTGATCCTCCCGGTCGACACGAAACCCGCCTTGACCGGCGTCCCGACCATTACCGTGAGGATGTGGTTGCTCGCGCTCTTGTCGTCCTCGTCCCACGTCACGATGAGAACGCCCGCTCTGCCGATTGCATTCAGCATTGCCGGCACATTGCCCGCGAGCCATCCGTCCGCCGTCGAAACAGAGCAATCGTGCGAGTTCGCGCCCGATGTCCGCGGCCAGATCCGCATAGCCCCGCTCGTTCTGATGGTTAAGGTTCCCGAAGTCCGTCCACGGATCATGCTTGCGCGTGTACTTACCGCTGTTCGCCGAGCACGCCGTCGATCCGGCCGACGGCAGGTTCTCGGAGTACGCCTTCCACGTCAGACCCTTCCGCTCGCAGGCGTGGCCCAGGTTCTCGGCCATGAACGGGGAACCCGGTGCCGGGCAAGCGTCGTCGCTGATGCCCTGCGTGCCGCCCGACCACAGCGCCAGGTAGTTCGGCTGCGACGGATGTGTGACCGCATATGAACCCGAGAACGTGGCTCCGCTCGCCATAAGGCTCGCGATATACGGCTTCGCGCGAACCTGATCGTACGAATGGTTCTCCAGGATGACCACGATGACATGGTCGAGCCGCGGCGGGCCGCCGTAGGCGCTTGGAATGCCTAGCAGCGCACCCAGGGCGACGCACGCACCAACTGCCGCATGAGGGATTCTGGATGTGCCGAGCATGAGGACCTCCGTCTGGATGTGAAGCGCCC
>QHRS01000043.1:0-15765 GCA_003221435.1 Candidatus Rokuibacteriota bacterium | reverse complement strand
AATCGGGCTCACGACGCTCGTCATCGGCAACCGACCTCTATCGAGTCATTCGCTGGTTCGTATGACCTGAGATTCTCATCGTGAGGGACTGCATGGCCAACTTCCTCGAGGGGACGTCGACTGCGAGGCCAAGACATTCGCGGTTTTCATTCAGAACGTTTTGCAATACCAAACTCCACTCCAGCAGTTTGCCCCCCTGGGTTCGAGTGAGTGTCAACTGCATCGAAATTCTCCAAGTTCGCGCCCGGCTCGCTACGCGGTCCCGCAGACACGATTGCATCCACATCCGTGGACGATTCGCGACGCCGTCGAAGCAAGCGTGGGGCGACCTCGTTTGGGCAGCCCGAACTCCTTGCAGTGTACGGCTATTTCGCATTCTTCTCTACCCATTCGCGAACGGTGCGAGCCAACTTACACCTTGACAGGCCCACACATAACGGGTTTAGTTTGTGAATAGCCTTTGATTCAGGCTGGAACTCTCGTATCGGTCGTCCGTTGCGTGCCTGCGGTTTGCTGTAACGCAATCCGGAGGCATCCCGCCAGCATCGGGCCCGAACGGGAACGTCTTGCACCCCCGCGTCACCTACACCATGGGTCGACCTAGGAGCGCAAGTTGCCCCTCCCGCTTAAGCTTCTCATATGGAGTCATGACCACTCGGGCCTAGGCTACACGGCGCGCGCGCTGGCGATGGCCGCGTACCTGACCGAGCGGTTCAAGGATTGCTCCGTCATCCTCGTCACCGACCTCCCGATCATCGGGCGCTTCAGATTCCCTTCCAACGTCGACTACGTGCGGCTCCCTGGCCTCGCGAGCAACGGCGACGGTAACGCCGCGACGAGCCTCGACCGCGCCAGCACGCTCAAGATTCGGCGCAAGATGCTGCAGGGCATCGTCAGGACGTTTCGTCCGCAGTTCGTCGTGCTCGAGCGCGATCCGTTGAACTTCACGGAAGAGGTCGAGCGCATCCTCACGTTCGTGCACGAGGAACTGAACGAGGCCAAGGTGATCTGGGCGCTTCCCGACGTGTTGGGCGAGCCCGAAAGCATCGTCGCGAGCTGGACCGCGGGCGGAGTCTATCCGGTGCTCGACGCGCTGTGCGACGAGATCTGGGTGCACGGGGATCAAGCGCTGTTCGACCAGGCCCGCCACTACCGCCTGCCGGAGCGGGTCGCCGCCAAGGTCGTCTACACGGGGTACCTGCGCTCGCCGCGCGTGAGCACCGTGAGCGTGCAGCGCAAGATCGGGTCCCAGCCGCGCATTCCGCTCGTCCTGCTCACCGCGGGTGGCGGCGCCGCCGGTTATCCGCTCATGAACAGCTACCTCGACTTTCTGGAGGGGCGCCGCGGCCAGGTGCCGTTCCGCAGCGTGATCGTCACCGGTCCCCTGATGCGCTCGGTGGACAAGCAACGTCTCAAGACGCGAGCCGAACGGCTCTCGCGGCTGACGTTTCATCGGTTCAGCCGGCACTTGCTCGAGTATCTGAGCTGCGCCGACCTCGTCGTCAGCACCGGTGGATACAACACGCTCTGCGCGAACCTCAGCTACCACAAGCCGGCGATCGTGGCTCCGCGTGTGCGCCCGCCGAACGAGCGCCTGCTTCGCGGGCGGATGTTCGAGCGGCTCGGCATCACGCAGGTGCTCGATCCGGTCGAGCTCGGCTCCGAGCGGCTTGGCGAGATGGTGACGAAAACGGTGCTCGTCGGAGAGGCGTGGGCCAACGGCCACGCCGGCATCATCCCCATGGAGGGCCTGGAACAGGTCGGAACCCGAATCGAAGCTCTAGCCAGCGCAATGGACGGCGTCAGGCAGTCCAAAGCCGCCCCGCGGCGTTAGCGGTAGCGGTGTAGATTGCGGCCCATCGCCTGCGACTTGGGTGGCGGTGGTTGTGAGGCCCGTCATGAAAGGTCGCTCAGCGGTGCGCATGATGATCTACTCGCAGGATGGCTTCGGCCTGGGCCATCTCCGCCGCAACCTGAACATCGCGATCCAGGTTCAGCGCCAGGTCCCGCGGGCGGTCATCCTGATCGTCGCCGATTCGCCCGCCGCACCGTTCTTCCGCCTGCCGCCGCGCTGCGACTTCGTCAAGATCCCGACGCTGGTCAAAGTGAACACCGGCGTATGGTCATCCGATCGGCTGCAGCTCGTGAACGAGGAGCTGCTCTCGATCCGCTCGGAGATCATGGAGAACGTCGCCACCGGCTTCCGGCCCAACTTGGTGCTGGTCGACCACATGCCGAACGGCGTCTCGGGCGAGCTCGCGCGGCCGCTGCAAGCGCTGCGCGCGCGCGCGCCCCGGGCCCAGATCGTGCTCGGGCTGCGGGACATCCTGGGTGCGCGAGCAGACATTCGCCGTCAATGGCAGGCCGATGGGGCGTTCGAGGCCACGGAGCGCTACTACGACCGCATTCTGGTCTACGGCTGCGCGGACATGTTCGACCTCGCCACCGAGTATCAATTCCCGCCGCGTCTGGCGGCGAAGACGGTCTATTGCGGGTACGTGAGCCGCGAGCACATCGGGCCGCGAGCGCCGGCGCCGGAGGCCCCGCCGCCCCGGGCGCGGCGGCGGGTGCCGTTCGTGCTCGTGACCGGCGGCGGCGGGGCCGACGCCAGCTTCTTCATGGACCGGTTCCTGGACGCGCTGCGCGTGCTGGGAACGGGGATGCCCTGCCGCGCCGTGCTGGCCCTGGGTCCGTTCCTGCACCAGCAGCAGTACCGGCTGCTGGCCAAGAAAGCGCGCGGGCTGGCCGTGCGCCTGTCCCGGCTGGACCAGGACAGCATCCGGCTGCTGCGGCGCGCGGATCTCGTGATCTCCATGGCCGGCTACAACACGGTGTGCGAAATCATGCGGTTCCGGAAGAAGGCGATCGTGATCCCCCGGCCGGGTCCGAGCGCGGAGCAGACCATGCGCACGAAGATCATGGCGAGTCGCGGGCTGTTTCACGCGATCCACCCGCACTACCTGACCCCCGAGTCCCTGGCGGCGGCGATCGCCGAGCGGATCGCGGCGCCCGGAGACATGAACGAGGGGAACCTCCCGCCGCTCGACGGCGCTTCGCGCGCCGCGGCGTGCATGCTGACCGAGGTATGAACCATGGCTGACGCCGATTCGACCAACACGCCCCAGTGGAGCACGGCACCACTCCCCGTGGCCGAGGAGCGACTGCCCTCGCTCGCGATCGCGCTCGATCCCGAGCGGATGAAGGCGGTGTTCGCGCCCTGGGTGCACGAGCGATTCGGCGACGCGGGGATCGAGAATCTCGAAATCGAGGTGTATCGCCGGCACATCAACCGCTGCGTCGTCCGCTACACGGTGGAATGCCAGGTCAAAGGCGACGGTCGGCGCACGTGGCAGGTGATCGGCAAGGTGCTGGCCGACGACCGCGGCCCTCAGGTGCACGAGACGATGCGGCGCCTGTGGCAGCTCGGCTTCGACCGCGACGCGCGCGACGGGATCACCATGCCGGAGCCGATCGCGTACGTGCCTTCGCTCGCGATGCTGCTGCAGGAGGCGGTGGGCGGCAAGGCGGTGCGCAACCTCATCCGGGAGTCCGCGGATCCCGCGCCGTGCCGCGTGGCCGCGCGGACGCTCGTCAAGCTGCACCGTTCGAGCCTCAAGGCCGGCCCGGCCCGGCGCATCCCCGACCTCCTGCGGCGCTGCCACCCCCGCTACCCGTTCCTGGCGCTGGCGTGTCCCGAGGTGGCGGACGCCGTGCACACGATCGCGGACCGTTCGCTGGCGATCGAGGCGGCGCTCGGCCACGTCGAGACCACGCCGCTCCACGGCGACTTCCACATGGGGCAGGTCCACGTGGCGGGCGACCGGAGCTGGCTCATCGACTTCGACGCCGTGGGTCGCGGCGACCCGGCATCCGATGTCGGCAACATCGCGGTGTTCTTGAAGGACAAGGTGCGGAGGCGGCCGGCCGCCGAGGAATTCCTGCAGGCGTTCCTCGACGAGTACTTCACGCACATGGATCCCGCGATCGCGTTCCGGATCCCGCTCTACGAGGCGGTCACGCATCTGCGGCGCGCGTGCAAGCTGCTGCGCTTCCAGCGCCGGGGGTGGCGCGACCGGGTCCGGGACATGCTGGCGCGCGGGCTCGGCTCGATCGAGGCGATGGAGGCGCGCTTGCCCGAGAGGCGCGGCGTGCACCGCTCGCCGGGTGCATCGCCTTCGCCGCCGGGCAACGGAGACGGCGCCGATGGATGAGCCCGCAGGCTTCGATCGAATCCGGGTGGGCCAGCACGTCAAGGTCCGTGGGGTCAGCACGCAGGACGGCAGCGTGCAGGCGGTCGAGATCAAGTGCCGGTCACGGTGATGGGGCGGAGCATCGTGCTCCCGGAGGGGATGGCGCTGCTTGGCGCGGACGGACACCGCCTGTCGCCCCAGGCGGTGCGATCCCCGGTGCGGGTGAAGGTCGTGGTCCGCGGCACGGAGGCCCTGGGGTTCCAGGTCGAGAGCGTCCAGCTCAAGGAAACGCTGGACTTCATCATCGAGAAGCTGCGAGGCCCCGTCGATCGGATCGACCGCGAAGGCTCGACCCTGGTGGTTGCGGGCGTCACCGTGCGCGTCACCCCCCACACGACGGTGGAGCGAAGCGAATGAAGATCTTGAAACCAGCGAGGCGCGCATGCTGATGTCGACCGATCACAAGCTCCCGGCGCTCGCCCGCGCAACGGACGGCCGGGCGATGGGCGTCACGCTGTCGGCCGCGCTGGGCCTCAAGGGCACGGTCCACGTGCGCCCGGAGATGCTGAAGCATGCGCCGGGCAAGCGGGCCGTCCTCGCCTACACGCTGTCCGGCCATGGTGACCAGCATCTGCGCATCGTCGGCAAGCTCTACCGCGACGACCGCGGCGCCCGCGCGTTCGAGCTGCTGTGGGCGGTGTGGCAGGCGGCGCGCTCGACCGCGCGCGGCCGGCTCGAGCTACCCGAGCCGATCGCCTACCTGCCGGAGCTGGGAATGGTGGTGCAGGGCGCGGTCGCCGGCCGGCCGCTCGCGCACTTCGGTCCGGCCGACGACTGGCACGGCGCGATCCGGCAAGTGGCCGAGGCGCTGGCCGCGTTCCACGACCTCGACGTGCGGGAGCTTGCGCCGCGTCCGCTCGCCGACCACGTGCGGCGCACCTGCCACCCCGGACCGCAGGTGCTCACGAACTGGTATCCGGAGCTCGCGGTGCTGATCCAGCGAGCGCTCGAGTCCGTTCAGCCCGGCGACGATCCCGCACGTGCCCCGCGCGGCGCGGCCCACGGCGACCTGGGCGTGTCGCAGGTGTTCGTGGGTCGGGTCGGCAGCGCGTTCGTCGATCTGGACAGCACCTGCCTCGCGCCGCCCGCGCTCGACCTCGGGCGCCTGATCGTGTCGCTGCGCTCGAGGCTCGGCACCCGCGCCTGCCGGCTCGAGGTGGAGCTGCTCGAGCGCTACCGCGCCGCGCGCCCCGGCGCCTCGCTGACCGGGATCGAGCGCTACGTCGCGCTCGCCTACCTGCGCCGCGCCTGCGCCACGCTGCGCCGGGGACCGCGGCTCGCGGACTTCGCGGCGGCGCGCGCGGCGCTCGCCGCCGCGGCCGCGAGCGGGCGCAGGAGGCAAGCGCCGTGAGCGCGGCCGCGACGACGTTCCGGCCGCGGGAGAGCCGCGCCGCGGCGGAGGGGGTGCGCCTCCCCGGGCTCATCCGGATCTACAGGACGTTCGGGCACCATTACCTCAAGTACTGGAAGGTGCTCACGGTCTCCTACCTCAGCCTGTTCGCTTCGATCGGCATGACCGTGCTCATGCCGTGGCCGCTCAAGCTCATCCTCGATCGCGTGATTCTCGCCCGCCCCCTGCCCAAGCGCCTGGGGTTCCTGGATCAGGTGCTGCCGCACGATCCGCGGCAGCTCCTGCTCGTGCTGTCGCTGTCCGTCGTCATGATCACCGTCCTCGAAGCGCTGTTCTCGTACGTCAACAAGTTCTGGATCTCCGGCACCGGCGACCGGATCACCGCCGACATCCGCGAGCGCGTGTTCGCGCACCTGCAGCGGCTGTCGCTGTCGTTCCACGAGTCCATGCGCACCGGCGACCTCGTGTACCTGCTCACGTCGGACACCAGCCAGATGAAGGATCTGATGGTCGACTTCCCGCAGGACTTCACGAAGCGCGCGGTGTCGTTCGCGGTGTACGGCGCCCTGCTGCTGATGCTCGATCTCAAGCTGGGGCTGATCGCCGTGACCGCGGTGCCCTTGATCTGGGCGTGCACGAGGTTCTTCGGGACGGGGATGCGGCAGGCGACGCGCCGCGCCCGCGCGCGGCAAGGGGCGGTGGCTTCGATCCTGGGCGAGAACCTGACCGCGATGGCGGTGGTCCAGGCCTACGGCCGCGAGGAGGCGGAGCGAGAGCGCTTCGAGCAGGGAAACCGCGAGAACCTGGATGCCCAGCTCCAGTCGCTCAAGCTGCACCGCACGCTCGGCCGGCTGGTCGACCTGTTCGTGACGCTGAGCACCGCGGGCGTGCTCTACTTGGGCGGGCGCCAGGCGCTGGGCGGAACGCTGCTCCCGGGCACGCTCGTCGTGCTCGTCGCCTATGTCCGCGGGCTGTACGGATCCTTCGACCGGTTCAGCAATGTGTTCCTGGGGCTCGCGCAAGCGCAGGTATCGGGCGAGCGCCTGGTCGCGCTGGTGGAGAGCGACCTGGTGATGCGCGACACCCCCGGCGCGCGGGCCGTGCCGCGCCTCGCCGGCCGCGTCGAGTTCCGCAACGTGACGTTCGGATACCGGCGCGGCGCGGGACCGGTGCTCAGGGGGGTGAGCTTCGCCGCCGAGCCGGGCGAGACGATCGCGGTCGTGGGCCGCAGCGGGGCCGGCAAGTCGACGCTGGTGAGCCTGCTGCTCCGGTTCTATGACCCCGACGAGGGCGAGATCCTGCTCGACGGCCACGAGGCGCGGGCGTTCACCCGCGCCAGCGTGCGCGACCAGATCACCGTCGTGCTCCAGGACGCGCGGCTGTTCCGCCAGTCGATCCACGACAACATCGCATTCGGCCGCAAGGGCACCACGCGCGAGCAGGTGCTGGCCGCCGCGCAGCGCGCCGAGGCGGACGAGTTCATCGTCAGGCTCGCGGACGGCTACGAGACGGTGCTGTCGGAGGGTGGCGCCGACCTGTCCGGCGGCCAGCGGCAGCGCATTCACATCGCGCGGGCCATGGTTCGCAACACGCCGATCGTGATCCTGGACGAGCCGGTCACCGGGCTGGACGCCATCGCCGAGGCCAAGGTGGGGCTCGCGGTCCGGAGGCTCATCGAGGGACGGACGGCGTTCATCGTGGCGCACAAGTTCTCGACGCTGGCGGGGGCCGACAAGGTGCTCGCGCTCGAAGACGACGGGACGGTGCGGTTCGGGACCCCCGACCAACTGCTGCGCCGGAGCACGACGTACCGCGAGCTCGCGGCGCTGCAGGACGAACCCGGGGCCTCGCGGCCGCGCACGAACGGTCCCGCCGCCGCGGGGGCCCCGCTCGGAGGTCGGCCATGAGCCAGCGCCTGGCGCGCGGCGAGGCGCTCCCGCGCATCGAGATCGCCATCGTGGCGCGGATCTACCGGGCGTTCGGCCGCTACTATCGGCCGCAGGCGAGGACGCTCGCCGTGTCGCTGGTCGGCTTGGTCCTCACCATCGCCACGACGCTGCTCACGCCGTGGCCGCTCAAGCTGATCCTCGACCACGTCGTGCTCCAGCACCCGCTCCCGGCGCGCGCCCGGTTCATCGAGCGCTGGAGCGCCGAGCCGCAAACGCTGCTCGTGATCCTGGTGGCGGCGTTCATCGCGCTGCGCCTGCTCGACAGCCTCGCCCAGTACATGCACAAGGTCGGGCTCCTGTCCGCCGGCGAGCGCATCCTGGCCGACATTCGCGGGCAGCTGTTCACCCACCTGCAGCGGCTGTCGCTGTCGTTCCACGAATCGCGCGGCTCCGGCGATCTCGTCGTGCGGGTGCTGTCGGACATGAGCCACGTCAAGACCATCCTGCTCGACATGCCGGAGATCGTGATCCAACGCACCCTCACGATCGTCTCGCACGTCGGGCTCATGCTGCTCGTGGACTGGCGGCTCGCGCTCATCGCGTTCAGCGTGATCCCGATCCTCTACGTGGTCAACCGGCGGATCGGCGTGCGCGTGCGCCAGGCGGCCCGCACCAAGCGGCTCAAGGAGGGCCAGGTCGCCACCCTCGCCTGGGAGCAGGTCACGACCATGGCGCTGGTCCAGGCCTATGGGCGCGAGGACCTGCGACAGGAGCGGTTCGCGACCCAGAACCGCGAGAGCCTCGCCTCCGGGATCAAGGCGATGCGGCTGTCCAAGACCTACAAACGCACGGCCGATATCGTAATGGCGGTCGGCACCTGCGCGGTCGTCTACGTGGGCGGCCGCCTGGCGCTCGACCACGTAATCCTGCCCGGCACCCTGGTGCTATTCGTCGCCTACCTCAAGAGCCTGTACGACCCGATCGACAAGTTCAACGACATGCTGCTGGACATCGCGAGCGCCCAGGCCTCGGCCGAGCGGCTGCTCGACGTGGTGGAGCACGAGCCGGTCGTGGCCGACTCGCCGCATGCGGTCGAGCTGCCCCCGGTCCGGGGCCGCGTGGAGTTCGATGGCGTCGGCTTCGGCTACCGGCAAGGGGCGGAGGTGCTGCGCGACGTGAGCTTCGGCGTCGAGCCGGGCGAGACCGTGGCGCTCGTGGGCAGGAACGGCGCCGGCAAGTCCACCATGATCCGGCTGCTGCTGCGGTTCTACGACCCGCAGCGGGGTGCGGTGCGGATCGACGGCCACGACTTGAAGGACGTCACGCTCGCATCGCTCAGGCGCCAGATCACGGTGGTCCTGCAGGATGCCAAACTGCTCCAGAAGACAGTGCGCGAGACGATCGCGTTCGGGAAGCCGGACGCCACGGAACAGGAGATCGTGCGCGCCGCGCGGCTCGCGCAAGCGCACGAGTTCATCATGCGGCTGCCGCAGGGCTATGACACGCTGGTCGAGGAGGGCGGCGACAACCTGTCGGGCGGCGAGCGCCAGCGCCTCAACATCGCCCGCGGAATCGTGCGCGACACTCCGATCGTGGTGCTCGACGAGCCGTCGACCGCGCTCGACGCGCGCGCCGAGGCCAAGCTCCGGCGGGCGCTCGGCGCGCTCACGCGCGGCAAGACGGTGATCGTGATCGCGCACGCGCGCGCCACGTTCGCCGGCGCCGACCGCATCGTGCTGCTCCACGGCGGGCGCGCGGCCGCGACCGGAACTCACGACGAGCTGCTCCGCGACTCCGCCGAGTACCGCGCGCTGTACGCGCCGGACGCGGCCGACCGGGCGCTAGAACAGGCCGGGGCCGCGGAGCGGGACCGCGCGCGGCGCGCCATCCGGGGTGCTGCGCGCAGCCGGCGCGTGGTGCTCCCCCGGACGCACGAATTCCCCCAGCTCGCGGCCATCTCCGACCCCGAGGGCCTGGCGGCGGTGCTCGTGCACGCGCTCACGGGCGCGCCGGCCCAAGACGTCCCGCGCTTCGCGTGGTGCACGATCGAGGAGCTTCATTACCGGCGCGGCAAGCAATGCCGGCTGCTGCTGCGCGCGGGGGTGCAGGACCCCGGCTCGGATGCGGCGCGCGAGCAGTTGTTCTTCGGACGGCTGTATCCGCCCGGCCGCCTCCTCGCGACCCGCGACCGTGCCGCACCCGCTTGGCTCGTGCAACCCGAGCGGGGCCCGGCGGCGTTCTCCGTGACGACGCTGCGGCTCGAGCTGTGGGCCTATCCCAATGATCCGGATCTGCCGGGGCTCCCGGCCATGCTCGACCGCGAGCGCATGCTCGAGGCGATGACGACCCGCCCGGCGGCGTTCGGCCTCGCAGTACGCCCCGGCGACGTCCGCCCCGAGCTGATCAAGTACGTTCCCGGCAAGCGCGCCGGGGTCAAGCTCCACTTGATCGTGCCGGCGGGCGGAGCGAGCGCCGTCTACGGTCGAGCCTACCGCGAGCGGGCGGGCGAGCAGGCTCACCGGGCGCTCTCGGCGGTGTGGGACAGCGCGGCGCGCCGGGCCGGGGCGTTCCAGGTCCCGCGGCCGCTCGGCTACGACCGCGGCGCCCACATCGTGTGGCAAGAGGCCTTGAGTGGAAACTCACTCGGCAAGCAGCCGAACCTCGACGAACGCCTGCCGGCGCTGGCCCCCGCGATCGGCGAGAGCCTCGCCGGGCTTCACGGCGCCGGTGTCGAGCTTCCGACCAAGGCCACGCTCTCGAGCTTGGGCGAGGAGCTGGCAGCCGCGCGGCTGCTCGTCGGCGAGACCTATCCGGAGCACGCGGAGCGCTGCGCGAGCTTGGCCGGAGCCCTACTCGCCTCGGCACCGGCCTCGGCCGGTCCGCGCGCGACCGTGCATGGTTCGTTCAAGCTGGGGCACCTGTTCGCCGGCGAGCGTGGGCTCACGTTCATCGACCTGGACGGCGCCGGGGCCGGCGATGCCGCCTACGACCTCGGCTGCTGGCTCGCCCATCTGCATCGGTCGAGCGCCGTGGGCCGGCTCAACGCCTCCACCGTGGAGCGCGCGGGCAAAAGCTTCATCGAGTCCTACGCGCGCACGGCGCGGGCCCCGGTCGGCGCCGAGCTCGTCGCGTGGTCGACCGCGGCGCACCTCGTCGCCGGCGCCGTCACGAAGTCGGTGAAGCGGATGGATCCCAGGCTGTTGGACGCGCTGCTCGAGCGCGCAGAGGAAGTGGCCCGTGGTTGAGCGGAAGCCGCATCGGCCGGCCTCGCCGCAAGCAGGTGATGCGGAGGCCGCGGGCGCCGCCACGCCCGCCACGGGTCACAACGGGCACCCGACCGACGAGGCGCTCGCCGAGCGATTCCTCGCCGATCCCCATCTCCCCGGCCTGCGCATGGTACTCAGTCCCGTGCTGATGGGCCTGCGCCTAGAAGCTCACTTCCATGCCTCGGGACTGCCTCAGGACTGGTCGGTGACGGGCTGCGCCGTCGAGCAGATCTACTACAAGCCGCACCGGCACTGCGGCGTGCTGCACCGGGTCACGCTGCGCGGCCGCGGCGGGCTCAACGCCGAGGAATGGGTGTTCGGTCAGGCGTTCGCGCCGGAGATCGGCCCCCAGCGGTTCGCCTATCTGGAGGCGTGCGTGAGCGGATTGCGCCCGGCCTGCCCGGTGCTCGCCGGCATCCCGGTGGTCGGCTACTGGGACGACCTGCACATCGCGATTTCCCTGTTCCCGCACGACCGCAAGATGCCCGGGGTCCACCTCGCCGGCGCTCCGCAGTTCGTGCGGCGCGTGCTCGAGACGCACGCCGAAGCCCGCGAGGCTTTCGGGAGCACCGCGGCGTCCGCCGCGATCGAGTTCGACCGGCTCAAGTACATGCCCGGCAAACGCTGTGTCCTGCGCTACCGCCTGACATGGCCCGGCATCCCGGAAATCACGCCCCGGGCCTCGTTCATCAGCAAGACCTTTCCCGCCCACGAGGCGCGGCATGCGTACGAGCGCCTGCGCGCCGCATGCGATGCGTGGGCATCACATGCGCCGGCCATCGACATCCCGAGACCGCTCGCCTACCTCGAGGAAGGGCACACCGCTTGGCTGGAGGACTGGGGCGGCGCGCCGCTCGTGGCCGTGGTCGCGAGCGGCGACGGCGCCGCGCATCCACCGGAGCCGCGTCGAGGGGCTCCCGGCCGGGCCGGACCGTGACGCCGTGGTGCGCGCCGCGACCCAAGACCTCGACCGTTACGCTCGCTTGATGCCCGAGCATGAGGCGATCGTGGCCGCCCTGCGGGCGTGCATCGAGTCCGGAGCGCAGGCGAGCGTCGAGACGCCACGCGTCCCCATCCACGGCGACTTCCAGGTGGAGCAGTTGCTGGTGCGCGACGGGCGACTGACGGCGGTCGACTTCGACGATCTCGCCCAGGGGGATCCGCTTCAGGACGTCGCCGAGTTCGTGGCCTCGCTGCGCTACCTCGAGATCTCCGCGGGCCGGCCCCGCGGCGAGCTGGCCCGTGCGGCGGCGGCG
This sequence comes from Candidatus Rokuibacteriota bacterium, assembly GCA_003221435.1. Taxonomy (GTDB): domain Bacteria; phylum Methylomirabilota; class Methylomirabilia; order Rokubacteriales; family CSP1-6; genus AR9. The sequence goes on along the minus strand of QHRS01000043.1, from coordinate 3,753 downwards.
TTTTGCGCACGGTACGCCGGCGAGGTGCCATGGCACTGCGACCCGGGCCGCATCGCCTGGTACGCCGCGGCCTACACGGCCACCAAGATGTCGTGGACGGTGGCGCACCTGGACCTCGCCGCCATCTCGCGCCTGCTCACCCGCGGCGCGACACTGGTGCAGGACATGCTCGAGGGGTGGGAATGACGGCGAGGGTGGTGTCCCTGGTCGCGCAGGTCGGAGCGGAGCGCGCCGAACAGTTCGGCCGCCACGCGGGGGGTGGCCAATGAGGCTCGCTTACATCTGCGCCGACTTCGGCGTGCCGCTCGACGGCTCGAAGGGCGCCTCGGTCCACGTCCGCGAGCTGGTGCGCGCGCTCACCGAGCTCGGACACGAGGTCGTGATCTTGACGCCGGCCCAGGCTCCGCCGCCGGCGCATGCCGCTCCCGGCAGCCCGGCGGAAGCCGTGGCCGCGCCGGCCGGCGCCGACTCGCCGAGCGCGCCGATCGCGGCCGGGGCGAGCTGTTTCACGATCGGGCTCGATCCCACCCACAAGGCACTGCTCGAGACCCTGCGTCGCGCCGACGACGTGATCGGGCGCGAGACCCGTTTGCGCCAGGAGCTCCGCAACCTGCTCTACAACGTCTCGCTGTTCGAGGCCGGCCTCGACATCCTGCGCCAGGAGCGCGTCGACGCCGTCTACGAGCGCTACACGCTGTTTGCCGCCGCGGGGCTCAGGCTCGCGCGCGAGCTGGACGTGCCGCACCTGCTCGAGGTCAACGCGCCGCTCGCCGACGAGCAGCAGCGCACCCGCGGCCTCGAGCTGCAATCGCTCGCGCACGAGACCGAGTACCGCATCCTCCGCGGGTCCGACGCCGTGCTCGTCGTCTCGGAGCCGCTGATCGAGTTCGCGCGCTCATGCGGCGTGCCGGAGTCGCGCCTGCATCTCGTTCCGAACGGCGTCGATCCGCGGCGCTTCGACCCCGCCCGCGACCGCGAGCCGCTGCCCGGCCCGCTGCGCGCGCGCCTTGCGGGCCGGTGCGTGATCGGGTTCGTCGGCACGCTGAAACCGTGGCACGGGATGGACACGCTGCTCGAGGCGTTCCGGCTGCTGCACGCGCGGCTCCCCGACACCCATCTGCTCGTGGTCGGGGATGGTCCGGGCCGCTCGGCGCTGGAGGAAGGCGCGCGCGGGGCGGATCTGGCCGGGGCGGTGACGCTCGCCGGCGCGGTCGCCCACGGCGAAGTCCCGGACTACGTCGCCGCGATGGACGTCACGGTGGCCCCGGGGGCCGACGAGCCCGGCTTCTACTTCTCGCCGATCAAGGTGTTCGAGTACATGGCGATGGCCAAGCCGGTGGTGGCGGGCGCCGGGCACGATCTCGCCCGCGTGCTCCCCGACGACGCGGCGGTGCTGGTCGAGCCGGGGCGCCCCGACACGCTCGCGGATTCGCTGGAGCGCCTGGTGCGAGACCCGGCGGAGTGCCGCCGCCTCGGCGAGGCGGCGCGCGCCTGGGTGCTGCGCGAGCGGACCTGGGCCGGGAACGCGCGCCGGGTGGCCGAGCTCGCGGCGGCGCTGCTCGCGGCGGAGGCTCGCTGATGGCCGGTCCCAAGGTCGGGCTCGTCACGAACCAGTACCCGCCCCAGGTCGGCGGGGTCGGGCAGTCGGCCCAGCGCGTCGCGCGGCTGCTCGCCGCGGCCGGCCTGTCCGTCGACGTGGTGGTGATGGAGCGGCATCTCGAGCCGGTCCCGTTCGATGACGCGATCGCCACTTCGCTCGACGACGAGGTGCGCGTCCACCGCGTCAAGGTGCACCGGCCGGCCTCGGGGCCGCTCGAAGCGGCCGAGGAGGCCGAGGCGCTGACGCGCTACAACCGCGAGATGTTCCACGCGCTCGACCAGCTGCAGGCGCGCGAGCGCTACGCCGCGCTGCACGGCTTCTTCCTCTATCCCGGCGGCTACGTCGCCGCGCTCGTGGCGCGCAGCCACGGGATCCCGATGATCGCGTCGATCCGGGGCAACGACGTCGGCAAGTTCGCGTTCGACCCCCACCGCGTGCCGTTCGTCCGCGCCGCGCTCGAGCTGTCCTCGGCCGTGACGTCGGTCGCGACGAGCCTCACCCACTTCGCCGACCGCACGCTCGTCCCGATCGCCGGCAAGGCGTTCACGATCCTGAACTCGGTCGAGCCCTGCGCGCGGTCGGTCGGCGAGCGGCCGCAGCTCCCGCTCCGGGGGATCGTGGTCGGATCCGCGGGGCTGTTCCGCTACAAGAAGGGCCTCGTCTACCTGCTCAAGGCGCTGGCGACCGTCGACGGCCGGTTCGAGCACACGCTGCTCCTGGCCGGCGACTACTTCCGCCCCGAGGACGGCCCCCCGCTCATCGCCGACCTGCGCCGTTTCGGGCTCGAGCAGCGCCTGGTGTTCACCGGCAAGATCCCGCCCGCGCGGATGCCCGACTACCTGCGGCTGTTCGACATCCTGGTGTTCCCGTCGCTGTTCTCCGAGGGCTGCCCGCGCGTGCTGCTCGAGGCCATGGCGGTGGGGAGAGCGGTGATCGGGAGCCGCGCCGGCGCAATTCCGGAAGTGATCTGCCATGGCGAGAACGGACTCCTCGTCGAGCCCGGCTCGGCCCAGGACGTGGCGGCGGCGATTGCGGTCCTGGCCGAGGACCCGGCGCTCAGGCAAAGGCTCGGCGCTGCGGCGATCGAGACCACGGCCGCCATGACGCCCGAGCGCGAGCGCGCCGCGTGGCTCGCCGTCTATCGCTCGGTCGGGGTCGAGCCATGAGCGCCACAGATCGCGGACGGCTCGAGGCCTCGCCGGCGCTCGACATCGGCTGGCTCGAGGACCGCATGTCGCGCCTCGCATGGCGCCCGCGCGATCGGGTCGAGCGGGTCGGCCGGATCGAGGTGCTCTACTCCAGCGTGGGGCCCAAGCGAATCGTCGTGCTCTACCGCGCGGCGCTCGAGGCCCGCGGCGTCACCCGCCATGCGCTGTACACCGGGATCATCGTGCCGCCCGCAAAGCTGGCCGGGCTCGTGCGCACGCTCACGCGCACGGCCCGGGCGGCGCCGATCGGGCGGGCGGTGATTCCGCTGCCCGAAGCGCACGCGGTGCTGCTGGCCTATCCCAACGATCCCGCCCTGCGCCTGCCGGCAGGAGCGCGCACCGCCCGCCAGCTGGCCGCGCGCCTGCTCGGCCGGCGCCGGGGCGGAACGCGGGTCGTTGAGGCGGCGTTCGAGCTGCTGCGCTACGTGCCCGAGAGACGGTGGACCGCGCGGTGCCGGTGCGTCGTCACCGAGGGCGTGGGGCGCCGGCGCGCCGCGACCGCGATCGTCAAGCAGTTCGCCCGGCCGGAGCGCGCGCGCCGATGCTACGAGAGCTTGAGCGCGCTCGGTCCCGGCCCCCCGGCCATGGCTCCGCCGCGGGCCGCCTCCCCCGCCGGCGTTCCGGTGCGGATTGCGCGGGTCCTGGGATTCGAGGCGGCGGCGGCACGCGTCTGGATCGAGTCGCTGCCCGGCCGCACGCTCGAGGAGCGGCTCGGACGCATCGACCTGGAGCCCGTGATGGCCGGCCTGGGCCGCTCGCTCGCGCGGTTCCATCGCGGGCGAACCGTGCTCGCGCGCGAGCTCACGCCGGAGGGCGAGCGGCGGGGGATCGACGAGGCCCTGGAGGCGATCGCCGCCGCGTTCCCCGACCTCGAGCGCCGACTCGCGCGGATCGCGCCGGGGCTCGGCCGCGCGCGCGACGGCGGCCCGCCCGGCGTGCTCCACG
>QHRS01000042.1:3271-13840 GCA_003221435.1 Candidatus Rokuibacteriota bacterium | reverse complement strand
CTGCTAGCTGAACGAAACGCCTGGTCTGCATCGCAGCCTCCTTGACGCAAGAAAATTGATTGACCGGTGTCGTGGGCGCCGGCGGCAGGGCGCAATCTGTCCCGCCGTCTAGAGCGTTTGACCTTCAATGAGGGTCGCGTCGATTCGAAGGGTGCGGCCCGGGGAATGCGGCCAGGAACTCAGCATTGTGTGCCGGCGACCCGCTTCCTTCAAGCACTTTTTTCACTTTCCTGCGGTTAAGATGACCCGATGGGTGTTCCGCGCTTCCTCCAGCCGCTGCCGGATGCCGCGTTCCGTATCGAGGGCGCCGCCCGCGACGCGCTCTACCGCGCGGTGCGCGCCCGCATCCTGGTTGCGCTCACCTTGATCTACGCGTTCTTCTACACCACGCGCGGCGTGCTCGACGTGGTCAAGAAGCCGCTGATCGACGCCAACGTCTACAACGCCGATCAGCTCGGCACGCTCGGCACTTGCCTGCTCGCCACTTACGCCGTCGGCAAGCTGCTGAACGGCGTCCTCGCCGATCGCGTGCGAGTGTCGCGCTTCTTGGCGCTCGGTCTCGGCGCGAGCGCCGTCGTGAACATCCTGATGGGGCTCAACACCGCCTACCTGGTCGCGTGCGCCCTGTGGGTCGTGAACGGCTACAGCCAGGGAGTGGGTGCGGCGACCAGCGTCCGGAGTCTCACGCACTGGTTCGGCGGCCGGGAGCGCGGCCGCGCCTACGGCATCTGGAGCGCGGCCCACTCGCTCGGCGAAGGCGCCACCCTGATCGTCACCGCGTCGATCGTCGTTCACCTTGGCTGGCGCGCCGGGTTCCTGGCGCCCGGGTTCGCCTGCGCGGTGGTCGCAGCCGTGGCGCTGCTCGTGCTGCGCGACCGGCCGCAGGCCTACGGCCTGCCCGAGATCCACGACTGGAAAGGCGAGGCGCACCACGATGCCTCGACCTCGACGCGCGCGGCGCAGCTCGAGGTGCTGCGGAATCCGACGATCTGGGTCTGTGCCCTGGCGAGCGCGCTCATGTTCGTGACGCGCTACGGCGTCAAGAGCTGGGGCGTGCTCTATCTCCAGGAGGTGCGGGGCTACTCGCTGCCGTCGGCCACCGCGTCGATCGCGATCAACACGCTGTCGGGACTCTTCGGCTCCGTGGCCTACGGGTTCGTGAGCGACATGTGGTTCAAGGGACGGCGGGCGCCGGCCACGCTGCTGTTCGGAAGCGTCGAGGTGCTCTCGCTGCTCGTGATGTTCTACGGGCCACACAACGGCTACGTGCTCACCGGAGCGCTGATCGTCTACGGCTTCACGCTCTCTGGAATCCTCGCGGTCCTGGGCGGGCTCCTGGCGGTAGATGTCTCTTCCAAACGTGCCGCCGGGATGGCGATGGGATTCATCGGCTTCATTTCGTATCTGGGCGCCGCTGCGCAGGAAAAACTCTCGGGAATGTTCCTCAACGCGCACACCATCGTCGCGCCCGACGGCACCAAGCACATCGTGGACTGGTCGGGCCCGATCGCGCTGTGGATCGGGGGCTCGGTCGCGAGCGCCCTGCTCGCCGCGACGCTGTGGCGCGTCAAGTCCCGGGAATAGAAGCTTTGATCAATGGGCTCGTCACGCCGGCGCGCGGCCCAGAGCGCCGTCGCGCAACTCCGCTTGAACGACTCCGGTGTTCGGGTGAACCGCCAGAAAGCGGGCGCGGATGCGCGGCGCCGCCTCGATCGGCTAACGTCCCCCCGTGACCGGTCGAGCCGAGATCACCCGCAAGATCCCGTTCCGGACGGCGATGATGGCCCAGAACCGGGGCTTCATCGTCGTCTTCGGATTCGTCATGGCGGTCTTTTTCCTGTTCGGCCCGCTGCCCGCCCGCATGGCGGATCACAACGCCATCCGCTGGCTGTTGGGACCGATCGTGTGCCCGCTGGTCGCGTTCGGGCTCCATGTCCTGTTCCCGTACCGCCCTTACGGGAACTACTACGCGCGCCGTGAGGGGCTGGGGGACCTCGACGCGAGCGATCCCGACGCGAAGCGGCTGAGCGACCTCTACGCGAGCCCGGCAAAGTCCGCCATCGCCCTCGAGAAATCTCTCTTGCCGCCCGGCGCCTGGTGCTATCGTTCGCGGGGAAGCCTCGCGGTCGCCGCACTGCCGGAAGGAGTCGCCGCCATGAACAAGAGACCTGGGTTACGATTGTCCGTGTCGATGCTGGGTGCGCTCGGCCTGCTGTTCATGCCCTTGGCGCACGAAGCGCTCGCTCAACAAGCGACCTTCTTCTTCGACGACTTCAACGGATCGAGTCTCGACGCGAGCAAGTGGAAAACCGACATCGCCACCTCGGGCATTCGTTTCGCGGACAGCGTCTGGACCTTCCCGGCCTCGGCGGCGAACTACGGCTCGGTCACCGTGATGGATTCTCGCCTCACGCTCGCCAACTCCTCGCCGACGCCATCCTGTCCCCTGTTTCCGCTCATCTGGACCAACACCGCCATCCCCGCTCACGGAGACTTCGAGCTCGAATTCAGGATGAGGTACGCGAGCCCGGGGTATTGGGGAGACGGCGTTCGGATCGTGACGATGCCCTCCGCGTTCGAGCCCGCACTGGGGAGTACGGAACCCGCCAAGGGACAGTACGTTCTGATGATTCACCAGGACAACGTCGATTGCAAAGGGCCGAACATCAGCCTCCTGGGATATCCCGGTGAAGGCAGCGCTTCGTTGGCGTTCGATACGGCATGGCACACGTTCACACTCCGGTACCAGGACGGCCAGTCCTCCCTCTACGTGGACGGCGCATACTTCGCCGGGCCGCACCCCACTCCCCGGCCCCATTGCATTCAACTCGGGGTCGGTGAGGTCGGCTGCTGCGGAGACGCATGTGACTGCTGCGGGTGCTCCTGGACCTCGTTCAGCGTCGATTACATTCGGGTGACGCTGCTCAAAGCCACGGCCGCCAACACCTCGACGTGGGGCACCGTGAAGGCGCGCTACCGCTAGGTGAAAAGGGCGGCGCGACCGCCCAGCCGAATCTTCGCGAGATGTCGGAGCGGCGCCCGCGCGCACGAGCGCGGGCGCCGCCGCGAGCCTCACACCACCGCGGCCTTCACGCAGTGGATCGGCGGGAGCGATTCGAACAGGCACTCCCACTCCTCGCCGCCGTCTCGACCGATCCAGAGCTGCCCAGTGGTGGTGCCGAAGTAGAGCGCCGGCGACTTGAGCTGGTCGATGTCCATCGCATCGCGCTGGATCGTGAAGAAGCTCTCCTTCTTGGGCAGCCCGCGGGCAAGCCGCCGCCACGATTCGCCGCCGTCCTCGCTGCGCCACACGGCGGGCGAGCCGCCGGGACAGGTGCGCGTCGCGGGCTCGAGCGGCATGACGTACACCGTGTCGGCGTCGTGCGGGTGCACGACGATCGGGAAACCGAAGTCGGACGGCAGCCCGTCGGCGATCGATCGCCAGGTGTGGCCGTAATCGTCGCTGCGCAGCACGCCGATCCCGGGCCGGTCGGGCCAGCCGCCGTGATTCTGGATGTAGAGCCGGCCGGGCGCGTCCTTGTGGCCCGCGATCTTGTGCACGCACTGCCCGAATTCCGGGTAGGGATCTGGCACGAACCCGGCACCGATGCCCTGGTTGGAAGCCGTGAACGTGGCGCCGCCGTCTTCGCTCAGGTAGTGCCCGCCGGTCGAGATGCCGAGGTGCACACGGTTCCCGTCGCGCAGGATCGTGTGCATGCACAGCCCGCCGTTTCCCGGCTGCCATTTCCGAGCGTGCTCGTGGTTGCTGATGCCCGAAACCATCTCCCAGGAATCGCCGCCATCGCTGCTCCTGAACAGCGACGCCGGCTCGACGCCGCACCACAGGTCCTTCTTGCCGCCGCCGGCTTCGAGCGACCAGATGTTGGCGAGCGCCCGCCCATCTTCCTTCGGAAACGCGGGGGCGGACTTTGTCTCCTTGAACGTCTTGCCGAGATCGGTAGAGCGCAGGACCTTCATGCCGAAGAAGGCGTTGCAGCTCGAGGCGTAGAGCCGCGGCGTGCCGCGCCTGTCGATCAGCGCCGCATACACAGCTACGCCTGATCCGAACGGTCCGCGCAGCGTGAACTTGCGCCGAGTCCTCGGCGCCTCGGCAACGAACAGGCCCTTCTTGGTCCCGACGCACAGAATCAATCGCTCCGGCATGTTCAACCTCCCGAGATCGCAGGCAGGATCGTGACGACGTCTCCCGGTGCCAGCGCCGTGTCGAGCCCTTCCCGGTCACGAACGTTGGACGTGTTCACGAACAGGTTCACGTGGCGGCGCACCGTACCCGTCTCGTCGCAGACGCTACGGTACAACGACGGATGGCGCCGCTCGAGTTCCTCGAGCGCGGCGCGTACGTTCGAGGCCGAGAGCAGGACCTGCAAGGCGCCCCCGCAGCAATCGCGCAGCGCCCCCGGAACCTGGATCGTGACGGCCGTGTCTCCGCTCATGAGGAAGCATGGTAACGGGTGCGGCGGCATTCTCGCGAGCAGTCGGAGGGACTGAAATTCCGGCCGCACGACCTTGCCGGGGTGACGCGCACGGTGACGCCCTCGACCACCAGGGTCGAGCCTGCGCGCTCGATCCGATCAATGGGAGGGCCGGGCCACGCCAGCAAACGGAGCCCCTGGGCACGCTGGCGAGCAGGCCCCCGGGAGCGTGGAACCCCGCCGCACGCTTGACTCTTGGCATCGCGTCTGTCACCGCTATTGGGCCCTCGCAACAAGCCGCACCACAATCGCTTGACGTGCATCGAAAGGCTGCGCATGAGTCTCACCCTGGGAAATTCCCCGTCGATCGATGATCGCACGGTCGCCGGCGTTCTTTCCGAGATCGCGGAAATCGCCTCGGAGACCCTTGAGCTCCAGGACGTCTTCGATCGGGTCGCGGCCGCCGTCCGCCGGGTGATCCCCTCGGATTACATCGGCGTCATCCGGATCACCGAAAGCGGCGGGGTGATTCCCCACGCGACCTCCAAGACTCAGCGGAATTGCAAGCCGATCTCCGCGGAACCGGTGCCGCTGACCTGGTGGTCGCCGCGCATCCGCCCCCGCGCGGGCGCGATCCCCCGTGTCGACGATGTTCGGCTCCAGCTGGATCCGTCCTTCCCCGCCGACGCGCACATGCTGGCGAGCGGCGCGCGATCGTGCCTGTGGGAGCCCTTCAACACCGAGGGGCCGTTGCGGGGCGGCGTGTGCCTGGGCGCCGGCGTGCCGGCAGCGTTCACGGACGAGCACCAGCGAGTGCTGCGGCCGATCGCGGCGCTACTCGGATCGGCGGTTGAGCACTGGCGGATCTGGGACCGGGAACGGCGGCGTCAGGAACGGCTCGACCGGGTCGAGGCGCTGCTGGGCACGCTCGCCGAATCGCTGGACGTGCGCGAGGTGTTCCAGCGTCTCTCCGACGAGATGCAGCCCATCTTGCGCCACGACCTGATGGTCCTGACCCAGGTGGACGTACGCGCCCGCACGATCCAGATCACGGCGTCCGCCGGCGAGTGCGACATCGAGGTGCCGGCCGACCCGATACCGCTCACGGAACGCGAGCTGGAGCAGCGGGCCGACCTCGAGATCCTGAACGACATCCCCGGGGACATCACTCCCGACACCGAGCGCCAGCGCCTGATCATCGCCACGGGCTTGAGGTCATGGCTCAGGGTCCCGGTGTGGCTATCGGGAGAAATCCAAGGAGCCCTGAGCTTCTTCCACCGCGAGCCATCGCGCTATGACCGCGAGGACGCCGAGGTCGCTCGGCGCCTGGCCGATCGCATCTCCCTGACGCTCTCGCTCCACCGGCTCGCCGAGGAGGCGCGAGTGGCGGCGGAGGCGCAGGAGCGCGCACAGCGGCTGGAGGCCACGGTCCAGACGCTGGCCCGCGAGCTCGAGTCGCGCGGCCGCGGGCGCGTCGTGGGTGTGTCGGCCTCGTGGCGCGAGGTCCTGCACCACGTGGGCCGGGTCGCGCCGTCCGAGACCACGGTGCTGATCACGGGCGAATCGGGGACCGGGAAGGAAGTGATCTCGAGCCTCATCCATCACAACTCGTCGCGCGCGGAGAAGCCGTTCGTCGCCATCAACTGCGCGGCGCTGGCGGAGCAGCTCCTCGAGTCGGAGCTGTTCGGGCACGAGAAGGGCGCGTTCACGGGCGCGGTCGCGCTCAAGATCGGCCGCATCGAGCAGGCAGCGGGCGGCACGCTGTTCCTGGACGAGATTGCGGAGATGAGCCCGCTCGTGCAGGCGAAGTTCCTGAGGGTGCTCGAGGCACGCGAGTTCCAGCGGCTGGGAGGGACCCGCACGCTCAAGGCCGACATTCGCGTCATCGCCGCCACGAACCGCGATCTCCCGGCCCGCATCGCGCGGCAGGCGTTCCGCGAGGATCTCTACTATCGTCTCAACGTGTTCCAGATCCAGATTCCGCCGCTGCGCCAGCGTCCCGAGGACATCCTGCCTCTGGCCGAGACGTTCCTGGAAGAGCTGGGGCGAGCGATGGGACGCCCCGCCGCCGGGATCTCCCGGGACGGGCGCGACTGGTTGCTCGCCTACCGCTGGCCGGGCAACGTGCGCGAGCTGCGCAACGCGATCGAGCGCGCCATCCTCTTGTGCGACGGAGGCCTCATCACGCGCCAGCATCTCCCGGCGGGCACCACGCTCGACGAGGCGGACCCGCTGGCGGAGGTCGGGGCTCACGCGAACGGCGTCGCGGCGCCGGCGGCCCACGGCATGAACATCGATGCCATGGAGCGGGGCCTGGTCGAGAAGGCTCTGGGGCAGGCCAAGGGCAACAAGTCCCGGGCTGCCCGCCTGCTGGGCTTGAGCCGGGCACAGCTTTACTGGCGCCTCGAGAAGTACGGGATTCGGTAGCACTCCACAGCCCTGACTATTCATGATCCCGGACTGACGCCGGCCCTCGCTTGCCGGCGCTCTCGGTAGGCTGCGCATGAGCGCGGACACACCGACAGGTTGTCGATTCATCGTCAGCACATGGACGCGGCGCTCGCGTCCTGCCCCAAGAAGCTTCCTCATCGCAACTCCCTGCCGCCACACGACGTGGCGGGCATTCTCGAGCCGCTCTCGCCCGCCGGCACGTCTCTTGAGTTGTCGCTTCCTGCAGCACGGGCCGCCAAAACGACAGAAGCAAAACGTGGAGGAAGGTCATGGACAGTCGGAGAGGCGCAGCACTCGTCGCGGCCGTCGTTTCGATCCTGGTGGCGGGGGTCGCCGCGACCGCCGCCGCACAGGAAGCAAGCCAGGCATCGCGCTTCGAGGTTTCCCTCCTGGGAGGCATCCAGGCGCTGAACAAGAACGACACGGCGCTGCCGGATCACTTCGTCGACATCCCCGCGGTCGCCGCGGTTGCCTACCAGCTCAACCCGCTGCTCGCGGTCGAGGGCGACTTGAGCTGGATGATCCCGGTGCAGCAGAAGGTGGACTCGGGTACAGGTATCAAGCAGGACAGGAAGACGCCGGACATCCTGGCCTATCAAGCCAGCCTGCGGGCTGGCTGGCCGCAGGCGACCTGGACCCCTTACCTGGCCGCCGGCGCGGGCGCAGTCACGTTCCTCAAGAACACCGACGCCGATCGTCTGCCGCAGCTCGGCAAGTCCGAGACCGCGTTTGCGATCAACTTCGGAGCCGGCTCGAGCATCGCGCTCGCCCCGCACTGGTCGGTGCGCGCCGATTTCCGCGAGCTCGCCGCGTTCCCGTCCACGAGCGCCTCCGGGCTCTCGACCGGCGGCAAGGCGGATCCGATCTGGATGGAGCGCGTCACGCTCGGTCTCGGGTACCGGATGTGAGCGCCGAGTCGCATCCGGTGCCCCGAGCGGGGCACCGGATCGAACTGCGGCGCGGGAAGTTCCTCGTGAATAGGGAGCGGGGGCAATGAGCCAGCACAGCGTGGAGAAGGTCATCGGGATCCTGGCCACGGACGAAGGCCTCCGCGACCGATTCACCCAGAATCCGCGCGCGGCGCTGCAGGAGCTGCAGGACCTGGGAATGGAGCTCAACGCGTGCGAGCTGCACTCGCTGCTTCACATCGATCCCCAGGAGCTGTCGAGATTCGCCCGGGCCATCGGCCCGCGGCTGCAGAAGACCGATCTGAGAGGAGGCTGCTGGTGAGCATGTCGGTTCGCGGCTGGGCGCTGCTGGTGGCGCTGCTCGTGCCCGTGGCCCCGCGGGTCGCGGCGGCGGCGGCTGCGGAGCAGCGGTTGACGCTGGACGAGGCGATCGGGCTCGCGCTCCGGAAGAGCGAGGGCATCGTGATCGAGCGCGAGGCGCTGGGCGCCGCAGCCGCTGCGGCGCGGGCGGCGCGCGGAGCCTACGATCCCCTACTGGAGCTTGAGGGCGCGGCGGATCGCTCGCAGCCGCCGGTGAACTCCTCGTTCTCCGGAGCGCCCGCGGGGCAGCTCGCTCCCGAGACCAAGTCCCTCGGGGCCGACGCTTCGATCCGGCAGCTCCTTCCCACCGGCGGCGCGCTGACGCTCCGGGGCAGCGGCGCGCGTGCCACGTCCGAAGGCGTGTTCACGCCGCTCTCTCCCGCTTACAGCACGGAGGCCGGCGTCGAGCTGCGCCAGCCGCTCCTGCGCGACCGTGCCATCGACGGGGCGCGGCTCGAGCTGCGCGTGACGAAGGCCGGGCATCGGGGCGCCGCGGCCTCGCTCAGGCGGACGCTGAACGAGACGATCGCCGCCGCCGAGCGAGCGTACTGGGCGCTCGCCGCCGCCCGGCTCGGCGTGAGCGTGCGCGAGGAAGCGGTGAGCCTCGCCGAGGAGCAGCTGGAGCTGACGCGCTCGCGAGTGCAAAGCGGCTCCGCGCCGCGGACCGAGCTCGCCGAGCCGCAGGCCGAGATCGAGCGGCGGCGCGGCGAGCTGCTGGCGGCGACGGAAACCGTCGCGCGCGCGGAGAACGCGCTCAAGCTCCTGATCCTCGGCGACGGCGACGAGAGATCGTGGCTCGCATCCATCGTCCCCGCCGACAGCGTCGCGGCGGAGGCGGCGCCGGTGGAGGTCGCGGAGTCCGTCGAGCGGGGGCTCTCGGCCCGCGCCGAGCTCGAGCTGGGCCAGGCGGTCGTGGACCGGCGCCGCGCGGAGGCGGCGTTCGCGAGCGACGGCGTGTGGCCCAGGCTCGATGCGGTTCTCTCCTACGACCGGTTTGGGCTCGCCGGCGCGCGCAACGCGGCCGGGCCCGCCGCGGTGCCGGCCGGGCTCGACGGGAACTGGGCGACGTCATTCCAGTCGCTCGGCCGCGGCGACTTCGACGCGGCGCGGGTCGGAGTGGTGCTCGGACTGCCGATCCTGAACCGGGCCGCGCGCGGCAATGCCGAGGCCGCCCGCCACCTCGAGCGCCAAGCCGAGGCCGACCTGGCGCGGGTGCGCAACACGATCCGCGCGGAGGTGCTCGACGCCGCGGCGGCGTTGCAGACGGCGGGCCAGAGGATCGAGGCCGCCCGCGCCGGCCGCGAGGCCGCGGAGGTCCAGCTCTCGGCCGAGCGCGACCGCTACGGCAGCGGGCTGTCCACGAATTTCCTGGTGCTCACGCGCCAGAACGACCTGTCGCGGGCGCGGCTCGACGAGATCTCCGCGCTCACCGACTACCGGACGGCCGTGACCGAGATGGCGCGGGCCACCGGGTCGCTGATCGAGGAGCGCGGCATCCACCTCGGTGGAAGCAGCCAATAACAGGGGGACTCACTCATGGCAAGACGAATGATTCTCGTGCTCGCGTCGATGCTGTTGCTCGTCGTCGGCCTGGGCTTCGTGAAGTTCCAGCAGATCCGCACCGCCATGGCGCAGGGCGCGTCGTGGCATCCTCCGCCCGAGGCCGTCACCACGATCGTCGCGCGCCGGGAGCGCTGGCCCTCCAGCGTGAGCGCGATCGGGACCGCGGAGGCGGTGCAGGGCGTCACCGTGAGCGCGGACCTGCCCGGCATCGTCGAGAAGATCGACTTCGCCTCCGGGGAGCGCGTCGGCGCCGGCGCCGTGCTCGTGCGGCTCGACACTAGCCAGGAGCGTGCCCAGCTCGCCGCGGCCGAGGCCCAGCGCGAGCTGGCCCACGTCAATCTCGAGCGCACGCAGCAGCTGCGGGACAAGGAAGTGGTCGCGCAGGCCGATTACGACCGGTCCGCGGCCGAAGCCAAGCAGGCGGACGCGCGGGCCGGCGAGATCCGGGCGGTGATCGAGCGCAAGCAGATCCGGGCGCCGTTCGCCGGAGTGCTGGGTATCCGCCAGATCAACCTGGGCCAGTACCTGAACCCCGGCGACCCGGTCGTCCCGCTCCAGTCACTGGATCCGATCTACGTCAACTTCTCGGTGCCCCAGCAGGTAGTCCGCGATCTCAAGGTCGGCGCCGAGGTGGGCGTGGCCGCGGAGAGCATCGGCGTGGCGGTGTCCAGGGGTCGGATCACGGCGATCAACTCCGTGGTCGACGAGGCCACGCGAAACGTGCGCATTCAGGCCACGTTCCGCAATCTCCAGGGCGCGCTGCGGCCCGGCATGTTCGTCGAGGTCGAGGTCAGTGTCGGCAAAGCCAACGACGTCATCGCGCTTCCCGCCTCCGCGGTGAACTTCGCGCCGTA
>QHRS01000042.1:0-3265 GCA_003221435.1 Candidatus Rokuibacteriota bacterium | reverse complement strand
GAGATGCAGGGTCCGAACGGAAAGACTTACCGCGGCGTCCAGCAGCGCTTCGTCAAGCTCGGAGACGGACGCGGCGACCAGGTCGCGGTGAGCTCCGGGCTCAAACCGGGCGACGAGGTCGTGACTTCGGGTGTGTTCAAGCTCCGCAACGGCGCGGCGGTGTTCGTCAACAACAAGGTTCGGCCGGCGAACAACCCCGCGCCGAAGCCGGAGGACAGCTAGATGAAATTCACCGACCTGTTCGTCCGACGGCCGGTCCTGGCGATGGTCGTCAATCTGGTCATCCTCATCGCCGGTCTCCAGTCGATCCGCTCGCTGAGCGTGCGGCAGTACCCGCGCAGCGACATCGCGGTGGTCACCGTCACCACGGCGTACGTTGGAGCCAACGCCGGCCTGGTGCGCGGGTTCATCACCACGCCGCTCGAGCGCGTGATCGCGAGCGCGGACGGCATCGACTACATCGAGTCGTCGAGCGCCCAGGGGGTGAGCACGATCACCGTGCACCTGAAGCTCAACTACGACACCAACGCCGCGCTGACCCAGATCCAGTCCAAGGTGGCGCAGGTGCGCAACGACCTGCCGCCGGAGGCGGAGGCGCCGATCATCCAGCTCGCGACCGCCGACAACCAGTTTGCGGCGATGTACATCGGGTTCTCCTCCGACAACCTCGACCAGAATCAGATCACGGACTACCTGACGCGGGTCGTGCAGCCCCGGCTGAGCGCGATCGAAGGCGTGCAGAAGGCCGACATCCTCGGCGGCCGCACGTTCGCGATGCGCATCTGGCTCAAGCCCGAGCGGATGGCGGCGATGGGCATCTCGCCATCCCAGGTGCACGACGCGCTGGCGAGCAACAACTACCTGTCGACGCTGGGGCAGACCAAGGGCTCGATGGTCTCGGTGAACCTGGTGGCGAACACCGACCTGCAGACCACGGAGGAATTCAGGCGGCTGGTGGTGAAGGAAGACAAGGGCGTCGTGGTTCGGCTCGGCGACATCGCCGACGTGGTGCTAGGCGCCGAGAACTACGAGCAGGACGTCCGCTTCGACGGCAAGGGCGCAACGTTCATGGGCATCTGGGTGCTGCCCACCGCGAACTCGCTCGAGGTGATCCATCGCGTGCGTGCGGCGATGCCGGACATCCAATCCCAGCTCCCCGCGGGGATGACCTCGGGCATTCCCTACGATTCGACGGAGTACATCCAGAGCGCGATCCACGAGGTGATCAAGACCCTGGTGGAGACGCTGCTCATCGTCATCTTCGTCATCTTCTTGTTCCTCGGCTCGTGGCGCGCCGTGCTCATCCCGATCGTCGCGATCCCGATCTCGCTGATCGGCGCGGTGTTTCTCATGCTGGTGGCGGGGTTCACGATCAACCTGCTGACGCTGCTCGCGATCGTGCTCTCGGTGGGCCTGGTCGTCGACGACGCGATCGTGATGGTGGAGAACATGGAGCGGCACCTGCGCCAGGGCGTTCCCCCGTTCCGCGCGGCGCTGGAGGGGGCGCGCGAGCTGATCGGGCCGATCATCGCCATGACCATCACGCTCGCGGCGGTGTACACGCCGGTCGCGATCCAGGGCGGCCTGACCGGCTCGCTGTTCCGCGAGTTCGCGTTCACGCTCGCCGGCGCCGTGATCGTGTCCGGGCTCGTGGCGCTGACGCTGTCGCCGATGATGGGATCGAAGCTGCTGCGCGCCGGCGACGACGAGCGTGGCTTCGCGGGCTGGATCAACCGGCGCTTCGACAGCGTCCGCGAGGCCTACAAACGCACGCTGGCGGGAACGCTCCAGTACCGGCCCGCGGTGTACGCGGTGTGGGTGCTGGTCGTGCTCCTGATCGCGCCGTTCTACATGTTCTCGCAGCACGAGCTCGCCCCCAACGAGGACCAGAGCGTGGTGTTCGGCGTCATCCAGGCCTCCGCGAACTCCACGCTCGATCAGACCAAGCTCTACGCCTCGGCGGTGCAGGACGTCTACAAGTCGCTCCCGGAGTACCAGCACTCGTTCCAGCTCATCAACCCCACCGGCGGCTTCGGCGGCATGGTGACGAAACCGTGGAGCGAGCGGACGAAGAAGACCGCGCAACTGCAGCTCGAGGCTGCCGCCGGCTTCTCGAAGATTCCCGGGATCCGCGTGATCTCGCTCGTCCCCCCGGCGCTGCCCGGGGGCGGGAGCTTCCCGGTGGACTTCGTCATCGCCTCGACCGCGGAGCCCGCGCAGCTCGTGGAGTTCGCGAACCGGCTGGTGCAGAAGGCGTACGCCAGCGGCAAGTTCATGTTCGCCGACGCCGACCTCAAGTTCGACCAGCCTCAGGCCGAGGTGGTGTTCGACCGCGACAAGGTTCGGTCGCAGGGCGTCGAGATGAGCCAGGCGGGCCAGGATCTCTCGACGTTGCTGGGCGGAAACTACGTCAACCGGTTCAGCATCCAGGGTCGCAGCTACAAGGTCATCCCCCAGGTCAAGCGCAGTGGGCGGCTCACCGCGGACCAGCTCAAGGACATGTACGTGACCGGACCCAACGGCCGGCTCGTGCCGCTGTCGACCTTTGCCACGATCCGAACCACGACAGAGCCGCGGGAGCTCAAGCGGTTCCAGCAGCTCAACGCCGTGCGCATCCAGGGTGTGGTCCCGCCCGGCGTCTCGCTGGACCAGGCGCTCCGCACGCTGGAGGACGAGGCGCGGAGAATCCTGCCGCAGGGATTCACGATCGACTACGCGGGCGAGTCGCGCCAGCTTCGCACCGAGGGCAGCCGATTCCTCGGGATCTTCCTGCTCTCCGCGATCCTGATCTTCCTCGTGCTCGCCGCCCAGTTCGAGAGCTTCCGCGATCCGTTCGTCATCCTCGCGGGCTCGGCGCCGCTCGCCGTGTGCGGGGCGCTGCTGTTCTCGTTCCTGGGCTTCACGACGCTCAACATCTACAGCCAGGTGGGCCTGATCACGCTGGTCGGGCTCGTGGCGAAGAACGGCATCCTCATCGTGCAGTTCGCGAACCAGCTTCGCGAGACCGGAGTCGAGAAGCTGCAGGCGATCCTCGAGGCGTCGGGAACGCGGCTGCGCCCGATCCTCATGACCACCGCCGCCACGGTCTTCGGCCATCTCCCGCTGGTGTTCGCCAACGGACCGGGAGCCGGAGCCCGGAACAGCATCGGCATCACGCTCGTGACCGGGATGATCATCGGCACCTGCTTCACGCTGTTCGTCGTGCCGTCGATCTACATGCTGGTCGCGCACGCGCGGGAGCGCGCCGCCGCGCCCGCGACCGAGG
>QHRS01000302.1 GCA_003221435.1 Candidatus Rokuibacteriota bacterium | reverse complement strand
CGACGCCGTTCTACCAGGAGCTGTCGCTCGGCGCGTTCAACGGCGACAACGAGCTGGCGTTCGGCCGGGGCAGCATCCGCGATCCGCTCGTAACCAGCCGGCTGCGTAATTTCTTCGAGCTCGGCGAGAACGGCGGCGCGCTCCAGGTCGACATTACAGGGGCGACGGGCGTGACCGACCAGGATCGCCGCAACAACATCGCCGGCCTCGGCCTCAAGTACAAGTGGTTCCCGCTCGTCGGCTACCCCTTCCCCGTCATCACGCTGGCCGGCGAGGCGATCTACGGCAACCGGACAAACCAGCGGAGCGAAGAGCAGATCGCGGAGATCATCGAGGCGTCCCCGGGGGCCCGGGTTCACGCGATCCAGCGGTTCGAGAGCTTGGGGTACTACCTGTACGGCCAGTACGACTGGAGCAAGCGCTGGGCCGCCGGCCTCCGGCACGACTGGACCCAGTTCCCCACTCTGGCGAAGGGCGAAGAATCGGCGATCTCGCCGTACCTGACGTTCAAGCCGTCGGAGTTCCTCCGGTTCCGTCTGCATGTTCGTGCAGGGCAGCTTCGTCATCGGCGCCCACCCGACGGACCGCTTCTGAGAAGGGAGACTTGACCATGAGACGATCCCTCCGATTCGCGATCCTCGCGCTCACGTGCGCCGGCTCCGCGCTCGCGCCGGCTCCTGCGAGCGCCAAACCCACCGTCGTGGCGACGCTGGCGGATCTGCTGGTGCTCACGCGGCCCATCGCCGGCGACCTCCTCGACGTGAAGCTGGCAACACGGTTCGGCCAGAACCCGCACGATCTGGAGATCCGTCCGAGTCAGATCCTCCTCGTCAAGCGCGCCGATATCCTCGTCCGGAACGGGCTCGAGGAGGATATGTGGGTCGACCCGATCGTGGAAAGTTCGGGCAACCCCAAGCTCCTCCGTGGGTCTCCCAACGTCATCGAGGCCGCCCGGGGGATCGAAGTCCTGGAGCGGCCCACCGTCGTGGTCGACCGATCGATGGGCGACATCCACCCGCTCGGCAACCCCCACTACGTCCTCGACCCATCCAACGTCCCCATCGTCACGGCGAACATTCTGACCGGGCTCGCCTACTTCATGCCCGACTACGCCGCCAGGTTCGAGGCGAACCGCCAGGCGTTTCTCGAGAAGGTCGCCGCGGCCGACAAGCGCTGGCAGCAGACCCTCGCTCCGTATCGCGCAACCAAGCTCGTCGCATATCACAAGGCCTGGGCGTACTTCTATCGCCACTTCGGACTCGTCGACGGCGGCACCATCGAAGACCGACCCGGAATTCCACCGTCCCCGCAGCACGTCGCCGCGCTGATCCGGCAGATGAAGAACGACAAGGTCAAGGTCATCTTGCTCGAGACCTGGTATCCCCGTGAGGTTTCTGACTTCATCGCGCGGGAGACGGGAGCGCAAGTCCTGACCGTCCCTCAAACGCCGGGCGCGGTCAAGGGCACCGAGGACTATATCTCGCACATGGACTACCTGGTCAACGCCATCGCTAAGGCGCTCGCGTAGCGCGAGCCCGCGCGGGGAGTTGTCAGGATATGATCGCCATGGTGCGTAGCATAGGCGGACGAGCGTGCTGAGGTGATGCAGGGAGTGACGGCGCTGCTGATCGGGCTCGTCGTCCGTGCAGGGTTCGCTTCGGGCGTCGCGACGCCACTGGCCCCATTACGCGTCACCGTGCGGGAGCTGGCTCGGCACAACAACACGCTGGAGATCGAACCGGGCACGGAAGTGATCTGGGCCGACGTGCACTTCGAGACCATATGGTTCAGGCCAGACCGACGAGGGCCGCACGTGGAGCGGAACGAGTCGGGGTGGTTCCGGGCGGTATTCCGCGAGCCGGGGGTGTACCGGGGCCTGTACACGTTCACGGGCATCTGGGGGCGGGGCACGTTGCACCGGATGACGGTCATCGTGAAGGGATAGCCAGGAGCGCAATATGGTAGCCGACCTCGTCAGTATCATGTGGCTCCCGTTCATGGCCTGCCTCGTGCTGACCCTGATCCACGGGTATCTGGGTCTCCACGTCGTCTCCCGCGAGGTCATCTTCGTCGACATCGCGCTCGCCCAGGTCGCCGCCCTCGGGGCGACGGCCGCCTTCCTCGTCGGCTACGATCTGGAGAGCACTGCCGCGTACTGGATGTCGCTCGGGTTCACGCTGGCCGGCGCTGCGATCTTCGCGCTGACGCGGACCCGCGAGCGGCGAGTGTCCCAGGAGGCGGTCATCGGCGTGGTCTATGCCGTCGCCTCGGCGTACTTCGACATCCCGACGGGAGCGACCATCGTGTGCGTCTTCGGGTTGGCGCTGGTGGTAGTGTGGTCGGTGATGGTACTGGCTCGGGTCATGGCGGCCCAGGAGTCGAGCGGGGAGGCGACCCGCCCCGTGCCGCACGAGACTCGGTGAGGGTCGCCCCCCTCCTCCTCCCGATCATTGCGTTCGCCGCGCTCGCCGGCGCCGTGCTGTCGATCGGCGTCCTCCCGGGAGACGCGTGGCTCCGCGACCTCGTCCAGGCCCACACTGGGCCCGCGCTTGTGGCGGTGATGCACTGGATCAACTACGCGGGCAACTGGCGCGTGCTCGTGCCGGCCGCGCCGCTCCTGCTGCTCTTTCCGCGCGCGCGGCGGCACTGGTGGGTGTGGCTCACGGTGATCGTCGCCGCGCCGGTGTTCGAATCGTTGCTCAAGCCCGTCATCGGCCGACCCCGGCCCGAGAGCGCGGCGTTCGGCTTTCCGAGCGGCCACGCCACGGCCGCCGCGGCCTACTTCGGCGCGCTGATCTACGCGGCCGCCGACCTGCGCCCCGCCGCGCGCCGGATCGTGCGCGGCGCCGCCGCGTGCCTGATCGTGCTGGTCGCCCTCGCGCGAATCGTCCTGCACGCGCACTGGCCGTCCGACGTGCTCGGCGGCATCGCGCTCGGTCTCGCGTGCGCCGCCGCCGGCGCGCTCATTTCTTCACCCACTGCCCGTTCTCGAGCTGGATCCACGTCCCCGGAGCCGCCTTCTCGCGACGCGCCTTCGCGAACGCCGCCTGTACGCGGGTGATATCGCCCCGCGGCATGTTGTTCTGCTCGACGAGAGTCTTGTAGAGAAACATCCGGTCGCCGTTCTCCGCCGCCACGAGCTGGCCGAGCGTCGGCGGGCAGTGCCGCGGCGTCCTGCAGCTCGGGCAGGCGCTTACGCCGCGACTCGATCGACGCCATCACCTCCGGGGTACGGGTCTTCAAGTCGGGAACCTGCGCCTCGGCCGGCCCGGGCTGGAGCCACGCGGCCCAGCTCGAGCCGGGTTCGAGAGGCAGGCTTTGCTTCTCGGGCTTCGGCGGCTCGCTCTTCGAGGGCGGGCTCTTCGGCGGCCCGCCCGACCCGACGAGGTCTTCGATGCTCGATGCGGCGCTCTCGAGCTTCTCTTGCGGGAACGTGACGTTGATCGTGACCGCGATACACCCCGCGAGCAGCAGGGCCAGGCAAGCGCCTCTCATGGTTGCTCCTTCCGGGCGAACGTGCGCGCGAGCAGCGTGATCGGCACGTTGTTGAAGTTGATGGCCTTGACCGGAGCCGGGAAGATGCCGAGTCGCTTCTTGCCTTCGAGCGAGAGGTTGATGTGCCCGCCGTCGCGCGTGACGCGCACCTCGGCGTCGAGGGAGGCGTACTTGAAGACGCGCAGGCTCTCGAGCGTCTGGCGCAGGAATCCCGTGGACTCGGCCTGCACCTGCCCCGAACTCAGCAGCTTCTCGATCGCCTCGATGCCGACCTCGCCTCCGCCCTCCTCCGAGTTCACCTGCCCCACGGCGGTGAGCCCGCGTGTGGTCGAGTGCTGGAGGACGATCAGGTAGCGGACCGCGCCGCGGAGCTGGGCGACCGTCAGACCGTACTCGCGCGCGAGGGTCGCCAGGTCGATGTGCTCGCCCTCGATCCTGGCGCGCAGCGGCACCGGCCGTTTGTCCACCGCCGCCTCGATCCAGCCGCCGCCGCGGCCGCCATACTGCACGTACCGGATGTCCGACAGCAAGAGCCGTCCCTCGTCGAAGCGCGCGGAGCTGGCGAGCCGGTCGAGCGCGAACCCGTAGGCCGCGAGCCGCTGCACCGAAAACGTCCCGGGCTTCGCCGCCGACGGCCCGCCCCAGCTGATCGGGATCGCCGCGCGCGTGTTCGTCGCGACGATCAGGCTCGCGAATCGCACCTCCACCCTCGGCAGCTCGGCCGTCATCCCGCCCGTGAAGCGCGCGTGGTCGAGATCGCCGGTGAGAACCGCGCGACCGGTGAGTGTCGCGGGGAGCGAGGACCAGGACGGCAGCCGGCGTAGATCGGGGAACGTCGCCTCGATGGCGAGTGGCCATCTGGCGACGATCACGGGCGCCGCGTCACGCGCAAGGGTCAGCGTGCTCGGACCGAGCGCGGCCAGCTCGAGACCGGACGGCGCGCGCCGGAGCGTTGCGTCCGCGCGGAGCGACCCTTCGAATTCCACGCCGGGAAGAAATGCCGGCGCCTGGAGCCCGCCGAGCGTCGCGTCGACGGTGAGCTGCACCTGCGCGGTCTCCACCGTGCCGCTGACCGTCGATCGGACGCGCTCCACGGTCACGTCGGTCGGCGGCGCCCCGAGGCCGGCCATCTCGAGCAGGCGCCGCGCGTCGATGGCGCCGGCGTCGATCCTCGCCGTCACCGCGCCGGTGCTCCCCGCGTACGCGAGGCCGAGCGTGAGCGGGCTTCCCTCCACCGTGCCGGTCAGGTCGAGCGTGAGCCGCGGGGCGTCATTCAGCGACTCCACCCTGCCGCTGCCGTCGACCCGGAGGTGCTCGCCCCAGGAGAGCGCGAGGCGTGAAAGGTCGAGTCGCGCGTCAGCGGCGCGGTACGACGACGCAAACTCGGCGGAAAGGGGCGAGCCGCCGGCCGCCCGATCGGCGTTCGCGCGGCCGGCGAGCTGCAGGTCGCCGCCCGCGCGCAGGCGGCCGTCCGCCTCGAGCGTGAGCCGGCTCAGCGCAGGAAGAGTCGACGGCCAGAACGCGCCGAGTCGGGTCGGTTCGCTCCCGACGCCGACCCGCAGCGACACCTGCCCCGCGGACGCCGCGCCTGCGAGCTTGAGCGTGAGCGCCGGAGGGTCTCCGGGCGGCGAGACGCTCATCGTGATCCCGAGCGCTCCGGCCGCTGTCTTCTCGCCCGTGAGCGCGAACGTGAGGACCTGATCGCCCGAGCGCAACTCGCCCCCCTCCATCCGGAGCGAGAGCACGGCGGGCCACTCGATCACCTGCATGACGAGCCGGCGCACGGCCTCCAGGCTCTCGACCGTCGGGGGAGTGAGTGGTGTCCGCTCCTCGGCCAGCGTGACCGACGCCGACACCGCCACGACCGAGAGCGTGCGGCCACGGGGGAAGACGAGCGGCAGGACGCCCCCCGTCACGCGGAGCTCGCGCAGGCGGACCTCACCCGCGAAGTGAGCGCCCGGGGGAACGTGAATGTTATAGAGGATCAGGCGCGACGCGCCCTCGGCCTTCGCGCGCTCGACGGATACCGGGGTCCCCACCGCGCGCGTGAGCATCCCCGAGACGAGACGGCCCGAGCGCCGCTCTTCGCCGAAGAGGTAGACGGCGGCGGCGGCGATGACGACGGCCGTGAGTACTCCCATCGCTCCGAGCGACGACAGAATCGGATGCCGGCGAATGCCAGTCAGCATGATCTCAGCGTATACGACGATCGCGCCAGCACGCCGATTCGTC
>QHRS01000300.1 GCA_003221435.1 Candidatus Rokuibacteriota bacterium | reverse complement strand
CTCCGAGAGCAGCGGGTTCTCGCCGACGACGTACATCGCCCGGACCTGTCCGGTGAGGCACGCCTCCACCATCTCAGTGACGACCAACGCCTGCTCGGCCGGAGGGCGAACGCCCCAGGCCCGCTCGAACTTCGCGAGGGTCTCGGGGACGTAGTGCTGATAGCCGGGGAGGTTGGTCGGAATGCAGCCGGCGTCCCCGCATCCCTGCACGTTGTTCTGGCCGCGCAGCGGCGAGATGCCCGAGGCCGGGAAGCCGAGCTGCCCCGTGACGAGGGAGAGGTTGAGCACCGCGTGGGCGTTGTGGATGCCGTTGACGTGCTGGGTGATCCCCATGCCCCAGATCAGGCACGAGCCGCCGAACTGCGGGCGCGCGTACCAGCGGGCCGCGCGGGCGATGTCCTCCGCGGGCACGCCCGTGACGGACGCGGCGCGCTCGAGCTCGAAGCCGGCGAGCGAGGCTCGCCACGTCTCGAAGCCCTCCGTCCGGTCGCGGACGAAGTCGAGGTTCGCCAGCCCCTCGTCGAGGAGGACCTTCGCCATCGCGTTGAAGAGGGTCACGTCCGTGCCCGGCCGCTGCTGGATCCAAAGGTCCGCCTGGTCGCACAACTCGATCCGCTTCGGGTTGACCACGATGATCCGGGCGCCCCGCGCCATCGCGCGCCTGAAGCGAACCGCGATGACCGGATGGTTGGCCGACGCGTCGGCGCCGACGATCAGCAGGCACCCGGCCTCCTCGTAGTCGATGTACGAGTTCGAAGTCGCGCCCGAGCCCATCGCCGCGAGCATCGCCTCCACCGACGGCGAGTGGCAGAGCCGCGTGCAGTGATCCACGTTGTTCGTCGCCATGACGGTGCGGCAGAACTTCTGAATCACGTAGCCGTCTTCGTTGGTCGCCTTCGCGCTGGCGAGCGCGCCGAAGCGGCCCCGATGGAGCGCGAACCCCTCGGCCGCGGCCTCGAGCGCTTCGTCCCACGAGACCTCCCGCCACCGGCCATCCCGCCGCAGCATCGGCGCCGTGATCCGGTCGCGGGCGTGGATGAAGCCCGAGCCGAAGCGGCCCTTCACGCACAGCATCCCCAGGCTCGACCTGTTGCCGGGCACGTCGTCCGCCATGAGAGCGATGCGGTGGTCGTCCCTGACGCTGACGGCGATCCCGCAGCCGACGCCGCAGTAAGGGCACGTCGTCTCCACGGTCCGGACGACCCGGGCGCGGGCTTCCCTGGGCCTCAACGCGCCTGTCGGGCACGTCGCCACGCACTGGCCGCAGGAGGTGCAGCAGGATGCCGACATGAGCCCGTCGCCGGCGACGCCGACCTTCATCGCGTGGCCCCGCCCGAGCATCGAGATCGCGCCAATCTGCTGGACGTCGTCGCACGCGACCGTGCAGCGACCGCACAGGATACAGACCTCGCGATCGAGCACGAAGAACGACTTCGTGTCGTCGACCGCGAAGCGATGCAGCGGGGCGAAGGAGGCCGCGCCGATCCGGTGCTGGTCGCACGCGATCCCGACCTGACCAAAATGGTCCCGCCCGTCTCCGTCGGTGAGCATCGATCGCGTGAGATCGAGCACCATCGCGCGAATGCGGGCGACCTCGGGCGCGGTCGTGCTCACGACCATGCCGTCCCGGGCCGGGAGGTGGCAGGCGGCCGGCGTGCCGCGCTGCCCCTCGACCTGCACGAGGCACGTGCGACAGGCGCCGAGCGGCGGTCGATCGGGGTCTTTGCAGAGCTGCGGGAGGGGGATGCCGAGACGGTTCACGGCATCGAGGACGGAAACCCCCGCGGGGACGTCCACGGTCTGCCCGTCAATCACGAGCTTCATGCCGGCTGATATCCTCTCGGTCCCGCTCCACGATCGGAGAGGGCCTCGACGGCCCCCTCCGAGCCTCCCCCAGAACCGTATTGCGCCGGCACAGCCGGCGCTCGAAGGCAATTACTGCGACAGGCTGCTAGATGATAGCAGGAGACGATGCGTCCATTGCGATCCAAGCCTGGACGTCTCAGAGGGCGTGAACGAATCGACGCCGCAGGTAACCGGTGGGGGGTGTCGGGGGGAGCGGCGCTCGCTCCCCCCGACGTTGACTCAGTCGTCGCGCCTTCGCCGCCGGGCATCCGGACCTCCATCGCGGCCAGCCGGTCTTCAGCGCCCTGTCCGGGTCGGCTCAGAGCACCTGAAAGAATCGGCGCGACCGGCGGCCGGTGGGGGGTGTCGGGGAGGAGCGGCGCTCGCTCCCCCCGACGTTGACTCAGGTGAGGATGAACAGGCGCTTGCCGTCGGTTCCGTACGGGTAG
>QHRS01000299.1:3102-4866 GCA_003221435.1 Candidatus Rokuibacteriota bacterium | reverse complement strand
CGGTCCAGCGTGTAAGCGAAGCCGTTCCGATCAAAGTGCACGAGGGCCTTGACCTTCTTCCCGCCGATCGTGAGATCGGCCAGGATCCCCTCATTGACCCCGTCGTAGTCCCATGCATCCCAGGGCGTCATCTGGTAGGCCCACTTCGCTCTCCCGGTGTCGGGGTTGCGCGCCCAGATCGTCATGGACCACTTGTTGTCGCCTTTGCGCGGCGTGGGGTTCCACGTCCCGGGATTGCCGGTCCCGTAATAGAAGAGATTCAGGTCGGGATCGTAGGACCAGTAGCCCCAGGTGGTGCCGCCGCCGACCTTCCACTGGTCGCCCGGCCAGGTCCTGGTCCCCTCGCCGAACCGCCCGTAGTGAGGGTTGGCCTCGTTGAAGTCGGAGGCGAGGAGGAGATCTTCATCCGGGCCCATGCTGCGGGCCTTCCAGGCCAGCGCGCCGGTATTGATGTTGTAGGCGGCCACCCAGCCGCGGACCCCGAACTCACCGCCGGAAATCCCGACGATATACTTGTCTTTGATGACCATGCCGGCCCCGGTCATGGTCTCGCCCTTGGTGGGGTCGCCATTCCTGACTTTCCAGATCTCTTTCCCGGTCTTGGCGTCCAGCGCGATCACCTGGGCATCCAGAGTGCTGAAGAGGATTTTCCCGTCGACATAATTCACGCCCCGGTGAACCAGGTCGCAGCACGCGACCGGGACCGCCCGGTCATCCTGCTTCGGCGTGTACTTCCACTTGACAGGGGCGCCGGGCTTCGTCAGGTCGAGCGCGTAGACGTTGTTGGGGTAGGAACTGTGGACATACATGCTGGTCCCGACGACCAGCGGCCCCCCCTCCTGCCCCTGAAGCGTCCCCAACGAGAATGTCCAGGCGGTCTTGAGATTTTTGACGTTGTCCGCGGTGATCTGGCTCAGAGTGGAGTAGCGCTGAGCCGAGTAGTTCTTCCCCTGCATCGCCCACTGCCCGTCATCGTTCTGCAACGCGAGCAGTTCCGGGTTGGCGTACGCGACGCACGGGACCAACAGCATAAACAACGCCGCTAACCAGATGCTTCGCCTCATGACTGTGCTCCTTCTCGCCCCGGACCAGATTGCTGGCCCGGGATCGCCAGGGCGCGGGATCCATGCCAACGATCGTCGAAGTCGCCCCGGCAACGATTGATTAACCGCGCTGCCATCGGTTCGGATCAGATCAAGATTCTGGACCTCCTTTTCGACATCCATCAACACTCGGGGATTTCTACGTGTCCTCCGGACGCGTGGCCGTTAAAACTTGAGGAGACCGGGCGAGTCTAGCAACGTTCAGGATGTTGTCAAGACTACGCTCGGGCTCGTTTGAGCGCGGCTTCGATCGCGCGTCGGGCATGGACCCTCAGCAGGTGCGACTTGTACTCCACGGAACCCTGCAGGTCGGCCTGCACGTCGACGCCGTCGGCGGCCTTCGCCGCGGCGGCTTCGATCGTCGCCTGATCGAGCGTCTTGCCCGTCAGCCCCGCCTCGACGCCCCGCGCGCGCAACGCTCTGGTCCCCGCGCCCGTGATCCCCACGCCCGCCTTCGAGCATGTGCCTCTAGCGTCCACGGTGATCGCGGCGCACACCCCCACGACGGCGAAGCGCGACGCCGGGTGCGGGAACTTCATGTAGGACGCGCCGGTGCCGGCGGGCGGCACGGGGACGCGGATCTCGACCAGGATCTCCTCCGATCCGACCGCGGTCAGCATCAGGCCCTTGAAGAAGTCGTCGACCTTGACGGTTCGCCGGC
>QHRS01000299.1:0-2933 GCA_003221435.1 Candidatus Rokuibacteriota bacterium | reverse complement strand
GATCGAGATCATGCCACCGTCTTCCTTGATCCCTGACAGGCCCGGGACCTTGCGGAGGTCGATCACGTGCTTCGGCTGGGCGAGCCGCAGCTTCATCATCGGGATCAGGCTGTGGCCGCCGGCGAGCAGCTTGGCGTCCTCCCCGAGCTTGCCGAGGAGCGAAATCGCCTCCTGCACGCTGCCCGGCGCGTGATAGTCGAATGACGCGGGATACATGTGTGCGCCTCCCGTTATTTCTTGGCGGCCTTGACGGCCTTCCAGATCTTTTCCGGCGTGAGCGGCATGTCGAGGTGCGCGACGCCGAACGGCGCGAGCGCGTCGAGCACGGCGTTGACCACCGTGGGCGTCGCCGCGATCGTCCCCGTCTCCCCGGCGCCCTTCACCCCGAGCGGATTGATCGGGCTCGGCGTGACCGTCCGGTCGGTCACGTACGATGGGAGCTGGTCGGCCTTCGGCATCGCGTAGTCCATCATCGTCGCCGAGAGCAACTGCCCCTCCTCCGAGTAGACCCCGTGCTCCCACAGCGCCTGGCCGACCCCCTGCGCGATCCCGCCGTGGACCATGCCGTCCACGATCATCGGGTTGATCACCCGCCCGACGTCGTCCACCGCGACGTACTTGAGGAGCTTCGTCTGGCCCGTGTCCGGGTCGACGTCCACGACCGCGACGTGGGCGCCGAAGGGGAACGTGAAGTTCGAGGGATCGTAGAACGACGTCGCCTCGAGCCCCGGCTCCATGCCCTGCGGAATGTTATGCGCCAGATACGCCATCAGCGCCACCTCGCCCCAGGTCTTCGCCCGGTCGGGCGAGCCCTTCACCGCCCACTTGCCGCCCTCGAAGACCAGGTCGTTCTCGTTCGCCTCGAGCAGGTGCGCGGCGATCTTCCGCCCCTTCTCCTTGATCTTGTCGAGCGACTTCACGATCGCGCTGCCCCCGACGCACGCCGAGCGGCTGCCGTAGGTCCCCATCCCGAACGGGATTTGCCCCGTGTCGCCGTGGACAATCTCGATCTGCTCCATCGGGATCCCGAGCTGGTCGGCCACCAGCTGGGCGAACGTCGTCTCGTGCCCCTGCCCGTGCGAGTGCGAGCCCGTGTAGACGGCCACGGCTCCGGACGGGTGCACCCGCACCAGGCCTGACTCCCAGAGCCCGGCGCCCGCGCCGAGTGAGCCGGCGACGGCCGACGGCGCCGGGCCGCATGCCTCGATGTACGTCGTCACTCCGAGGCCGATATAGCGGCCCTGCTTGCGCCCCTCCGCCTGTTCCTTCCGCATCTGCGCGTAGCCGGCCAGCTCGAGCGCGCGATTGAGCGCGGGCTCGTAGTTGCCGCTGTCGTACGCGAACGCCACCGGGGTCTGATACGGTGTCCCGCCGGTGAACGGCGGAATGAGGTTTCGCCGTCTCAGCTCGGCCGGATCGACCCGCAGCTCCCCCGCCGCGCGGTCCATCATTCGCTCGAGCAGATAGGTCGCTTCGGGCCGCCCGGCGCCGCGATAGGCATCCACCGGCGCCGTGTTCGTCAGCATGCCCCAGACCTCGCAGAAGATCGCCGGGATCTTGTACACCCCCGACAGCAACGGGCCATAGAGGTACGACGGGATCAGCGGCGCGAAGGTCGACAGATAGGCGCCGAGGTTGGCGTGGGTCTTCACCCGGAGGCCCAGGATCTTGCCGTTCCCGTCCAAGGCCATCTCGGCCTCGGTCACGTGATCGCGCCCGTGGGCGTCGTTGAGGAAGCTCTCCCGGCGCTCGGCCGTCCACTTCACCGGCCGCCCGAGCGCCTTCGACGCCCACGAGGCGACGACCTCTTCGTTGTAGACGAAGATCTTCGAGCCGAAGCCGCCGCCGACGTCCGGCGAGATCACCCGCATCTTCGTCTCCGGGATGCCGAGGACGAACGCCGCCATCAGCAGCCGGTGCACGTGCGGGTTCTGCGAGGTCACCCAGAGCGTCAACTCACCCGTGCCGGGCGAGTAGGAGGCCACGCACGCGCGCGGCTCGATCGCGTTCGGGATCAGGCGCTGGTTGCGGATCGGCTGCGAGACGACCCTCGCCGCCGATTTGAACGCCGCCTCCGTCGCCGCCTTGTCGCCGATCGTCCAGTAGAAGCACTGGTTCTGCGAGATGTCGTCGAAGAGCTGCGGCGCCCCCTTCTCGTGCGCCCGCTTGGCGTCGCTCACGCCGGACAGCGGGCCGTACTCCACCTGGACCGCCTCCGCCCCGTCCTTCGCCGCGTACGGCGTTTCGCCGATCACGATTGCGACCGGCTCGCCGACGTACCTCACCTTCCCCGATGCCAGCACCGGCCGCGTCGGCACCTTGATGCCCGGCAGCATCCAGCCGCACGGCAGCCCGCCGACTTTGACGTCGTGCGCCGTGTAGACCGCGACGACGCCCGGCATGCTCTTGGCCTCAACGGAATTGATGCTCTTGATCGTCGCGTGGGCGTGTGGGCTGCGCACGAACGCGGCAGAGGTCATCCCCGGCAGCTTGACGTCGTCGACATACTGGCCCCGTCCGGAGATGAACCGCGGATCCTCGCGTCGCTTGATCGCTGCCCCGAAGAGCTTCGTCCCGGTCGCGGTCGCCATGGCTGCGCTCACTTCCCCGCCATTTTCTCGGCGGCGTACTGCACGGCCTTGACGATGTTGTGATAGCCGGTGCAGCGGCACAAATTGCCCTCGAGCTGGTGCCGGATCTCGGCCTCGGTCGGGTGCGGGTAGCGCTGCAAGAGCTGGTACGACGCCAGGATCATGCCTGGCGTGCAGTAGCCGCACTGCAGCCCGTGCTTCTCCCAGAAGCCCTCCTGGATCGGGTGGAGCTGACCGTTCTTCGCCAGCCCCTCGATCGTCATGATCTGCGCGCCGTCGGCCTGGACGGCGAAGAGATTGCACGCCTTCACCGCCAGACCGTTCATGATGATCGTGCAGGCA
>QHRS01000301.1 GCA_003221435.1 Candidatus Rokuibacteriota bacterium | reverse complement strand
GGCCGCAAGCCCCAGAGGTGATAGTCGACGAGATATGTCACGTTGATCAGGGGTCGGTAATACATCTTCCAGTCGGCGTGTCCGGCCCAGAAGTGCGACGTGAAAATCTTCGGCAGCGCGCTCCAGTGGCGCACGAAGTAGCTGTCGCCGATCAGGAAGTGGTCGTCCCAGACGAAGCCGTAGGACAGGGTGTTGCCGAAGCTGATGGCGACCACGCAGGCGATGAAGAACACGACGAAGACGGTTCGTCTCACGGCGATTTCCGCGCCAGGGCGAGGCGCTGGCGCAGCTCCGCGAGCATCTGGACGTCCACGGGGTCCTGGTACGGCCCGGCGGCGAGCAGACGTTCGGCCTCCCGCAGGGCGTCGGCCGCCTCGGAGAGCCTGCCGGCGTCGGTCAGGGCCATGACCAGATTTGCGCGGGCGTGCAGGCGCCGCGGATTGCGCCGGATCGATTCCCGGAAGCTTGCGACGGCTTCGGGGTACCGACCGGCAACGCCGTAAATCGAGCCGAGCTGCGCGTGGATGAGATCGCCCTGCGGCGCCAGATCGCGCGCGCGCTCGCCGTAGCGGATCGCCAGGTCATGGGCACCCAGCCGGCTCTCAACGAGGGCGAGGCCGAGCAACGCAGCCGACGACTTCGGCCTGATCTCGAGCGCTCGACGAAATTCGGCCTCCGCCTCGGCCGTGTAGCCGGCATGGACGTACAGATGACCGAGGTTGAGGGGTGCCAGGTAGGAGCGCGGCTCCGACGCTGCCATCCGGGTGAAGAGATGATACTCGTCGCGCCAATCGAGGTTCCGGAGCGCCGTCAGGCCCGCGCCGCACACGACGAGGCCGACCCCGAGGACCGCCGTGGCGGCGCGCAGGGCCGGGGGACGAGACCTCGTCGCGGCCCACACTCCGGCGCCCGCCCACCCCAGGAGCCACGCCCACGCGACCGACGGGATGTAGAGGAATCGCTCCGCGACCTGGGGCACGCGTCCGGGCACGAGCGGGCTAGCTGGCAGGAGGGTCAGGACGAACCATGCGGCGAGGAACGCCGGGACCCCGGAGCGCCCCCGGCTCCACACGAGCGCGACCGCGAGCAGCGCGAGCACGACGATGGCCGCAATCGTCTGGCCCGACAGCGATTGATCGGGGAGCCGATCAGGGGCAGCCGGGTACGGGACGAGCAGCAGTCGCAGATACTCGCCGAACGCGTTCACGGCAATCAGAGCCCGCGTGCCGGGCGGTGTCCGATCGAGCGCCGTGCCGACCGGCGCTCCGAGCACGACCCAGCGAAGTCCCAGATACGCCGCGGCCGCGGCGAGATAGGGCCAGGTCGACGCTGCGAGTCGGCAGAAGAGGGCGCGACCGGAAGGGCTCTGGATGGGGACGCCCGGCTCGATCGGCGCGAGCTCATAGGCGACGAGGACTGCGGGCAGCGCGAGGGCCGTCTCTTTGCAGAGCAGCGCCGCGACGAACAGGGCGAGACTTCCCGCCGACACCCCGCGAGTTCGTCGCCGGCTTCGCACGAAGAGCGCGAAGGCGCCGACCAGAAGGGCGCAGGCGAGCACGTCAGGCCGGCCCGAGATGAACGCGACGGACTCGGTGTGGATGGGATGCAGGGCGAACACGATTCCCGCGATGATCGCCGCCGGGGCGCTGCCGAACAGCAGGCGCGCGGTGGCGGTGACCGAGAGGGTCGCAGCCAGGTGGCCTGCGACGTTTGCCGCGTGGTACCCGGCCGGCCAGAGCTTCCACAGCCGGAACTCGAGGAAGTAGCTCAGGCTCACCAGCGGCCGGTAAAAGTCCGTGCGCTCTCCTTCCTGCCAGAAGTCCGACACGAGGGCGGGGAGCGGCGATGCCTGCCGGACCAGCGTGTTGTGCACGATCAGGTGCTTGTCGTCCCAAACGAACCCGAACCCGATCGTGTTGACGTAGGCGAGCGCCCCGAGCGCCAGCGGCACCCATATCGACGGGATCATCCTGGGGGATGCGGGCGGAGAGGCCGACACGGCGAGACTCATGACATATGAGCCGGCGGGGGCGCTGGCGCCCCCGCCGGAGTTACGGACTGCCTACGACCCTATGGATACGAGACGGTCGTCGCGTCGCCGCTCGCGCCGACGGTGAATGTACCGTCCGTCGCGGACGTGTAGCTGTACGCGGTCCACCCCGTCGGCGAGGCCGGGATCGACTTCATGAATGGCCCGCCGCTGACGCCGTTGA
>QHRS01000298.1 GCA_003221435.1 Candidatus Rokuibacteriota bacterium | reverse complement strand
CATCACCGGCAACCACATCAAGCTGTCGGCGTGAGATCTTCCCGATGATTGCATAGGATACGGGCGGGCTACTCGCGCAGCTCCCAGACCGTTCCAGTGGGAGTGTCGCGGATCTCGATCCGCGCGGCGATCAGGCGGTCGCGGACCCGATCGGCGAGCTCCCACGCCTTCGCGGTTCGGAGCTCGGCGCGCAGCGTGATGAGGCTCTCGACGAGCGGCGCCAGGGGCTCGCGCGGATCGCGCAGGCCGACCGCCGCCGCCTCCCCGAGCCGGTGAATGAGCGAGTGCAGGACGGCCCGCGCCCGCTCGGGCTCGTCCGACTGGAGGGTGTCCGAGGCCCACTCCAGGATGGTTCGGTCAAGGTGCAGGAGCGCCTCGGCGGCTTCCGCCGCCCGACGCGCGGTGAGCGCTGTGTCGAAGGCCCGCTCGAGCCGGCTCACCTCGGCCAGCAGGGGTGATCCCTCCGCAGGCGACGCTGCCGCCTGGAGCGGCGACATTCCCGCGCTCTCCGCCGCTCCAGAGGCCTCCGGGCTCCGGCAAGGCGCTGACGTGTCGCCCCGGGCGGCTTCGAGCAGCGTGTCGAGAGTGACCCGGTCGCCGGCCAGGAATCGCCGCGACACGCCTCGACGGCGGACCGTGACGCCCCTGCGGCCGGTGACAGCGGCGGTGCGGGCGTCGAGATCGACGATGAGCGCTGTGTGCTCGTCGACACCCAGCACCCAGCCGTCGTGCGGGAGCATCGCTTCGAATGCCGCGAGGCGCCGCTCGCCGAGGTAGCAGTAGCGCGTGTCGTGCGTGCCGCCCTCCGCGTTGTCGTAGTGCGGGATGACCACGCACGAGCCCTCGAAGCCCGCGGTACGCATGAGGTCGAGGCCGTCGAGCCAGTGCACCGGCTGACCAACCTTGTAGATCTCGTACACGGGGACGCTGAAGCGGCCGAGAGTGACGGCGGCCGCGCTGGCGAACACGAGGACGCCACCCGTGGCGAGCTTGCCGGCGAGCGCCTCCGGCACCGGTGAGCCGCGCCAGACCGAGAGCGCATACGATGGGCTCCCGGGGCCGGCGAAGACCAGGTTGGCGGTGCGCAGCCGTGAGAGCGCTGCGGCCTCGGCAAGCGCGGTGCGCTCGGTGGGATCGGCGGTGAGGGGCCCCGGGATACCGGCCAGCTCCATGGTGAGCTGGACGCGCTTCGCGAAGTACTCGATCGCTCGCTCGGTGATTTCGGGCGCGTTCTCCTGAAAGCCGTAGGGGGTGTCGAGCAGCACGGCTCGCGGCGGCAGATCGCCGAGGCGGGCCACGATCTCGCGATGGGGGGTGACCATGGTGGGCGCGGTCTCCCCGGAGCCCATCACCGCGAGGATGCGTGGCACGCTGGCGCTCATGCGAAGAATCCGTCCCGGACCGCGCCCGCGAGGACGTCGGCCACCCGTTCGGGGAACTGCAAGTGGAGGTCGTGGTGGCCGGGCGCGAACCAGGTGGAGCGGAGCCTGGCCGCCGTGGCCAGCGCCGCCGTCTCAGCGCGACGCTTGGCCGCCGTCCGCGCCTCGTCTCCGGTATCGGCCAGGAGCAGGAGCGCCGGCGTCTTCAGTGTCCCCCAGAGCGTCGAGGGCCGGTGCTCCCAGAGCGACCTCAGGATAGACAGATGCCGATCCCGCCGGAGACGCGGCTCGATCGTGCCGTCTGCGCGGGCCCGGAAGCAGTGGAGGTATGCCGCGATCGCGCGATCGGTGAAGTCGGGGACCTCGGTGCGCAGCCGGGCTTCCAGCTTGGCGAGCGAGAGGTGGTCGAGCTTCGGCGGCGTCAGCGCCGTCACGCAGGCGTCCCACGACTGGAACCAGTCGGCGAGCTCGATGACTCCGCCGTCGACGCACGCGATGCCGCGCACGGCGTCCGGCCGGCGCCAGGCCAGTTCCAGCACGACGTTGCCGCCCCACGACTGGCCGGCCAGAACCGGGCGCCGGAGACCCAGCACGCCGATCAGGGCCAGCAGGTCGGCAACCGCGGTGTCGAGATCGTAGCCGGCATCCGGGGCGTCGGAACGCCCGTGACCGCGCTGGTCGAGCCCGATCACCGCGTGGCCGAGCGCGTGAAGCCGCTCCGCCACGCCGTCCCACAGACGGACGTTCGACGCCAGCCCGTGGACGAGCACGAAGGGAACCGCGGACGGCGCACCCTCGCGAACCTCGACGTGCAGCGCGACGCCGGGCGCCACCTCGACGCGCCGCTCGCGCAGCGGCTCCCCGACGCGATTCGACGGCTGGGTCATCAAGTGCTTCATCGTAGACCTGCGGGGCCGAACCCTCAACCAGCTGACGGGGCGCGCTCGAAGGGGTGCCGGGCGCGGGGTGGTGAGCAGGCGACGGCCTAAAGCGCTAGCGCTTGGCCCAATACGCGCGACCCGCTGGGAAGATGGTCTTATAGTGGGTCGCATCCGCCGGTGGCTCCGAGCCTGCGACCACACTCGCGACTAGATCGGAATGATCAGGCGGCCGGCTAGGCGCGCGGACCGCCTGATCGCGGCAGCGTCGCGGCTACTTGTGTGCGAGCTTCTTCCTCTTGACATAGGCCCAGAGTTTCTTCGTCATCTCCGACGGGGGGATCGGCTTGTCGCCGAACACGGCGGTCAGCGTGTCGTTGCAGCCATCGAAGTTGATGGAATAGCCGCCGAATGCCGCCTTCTTGTCCTTTGCCATCCGTTGGCCTCCGTTTGGAATAGGTGCGTCGCACTCTGATGGCGCCCCTCCGCGGGGCGCCCAGCCGACTGCCATTATCGAAGCTGCTGCTGACGTAGAAGAAAGAAAAAGCGCTGCGGAGACCAACTGGACTCGGGCGTAATGGTGGACGCCGGCCTCAAGGGGGATCGAGCACGCCTTCGCCGGCGACGAGCACGGCAGGCTCACGATCACCGACCCGTCGCGCGCGCCGCGCCTGGGCGAGCGCATCGAGTTCTTCCCGCCACACTGTGACCCGACGATGAACCTCTACGATCGGGTGTACGTCGTGCGCGGCCCGAAAGTCGAGGCAGTCTGGGAGATCGCGGCGCGCGGGCGGTCGGACTCAGGCCGAAGATCGACGCCTATCGCGGAAGAAACCCCTTTTCGAGGACTGCCCCGGTCGCGTCGTCGATGTAGACCCTGACGTTCATGCCTACAGCGTGAGCGTTCGAGACGACTTTCCAGATGCCGCTTCCTGTTCGATAATCCGGCTCGAAGTCCGCCTGCGCCGGCTCGATCCACGTCCATCCATGTTCATCGGCGACCGCGCGGGCCTTGGCGATAACGTCCCGTTCCGTCAGTCGCGGCGTCACCGGGGCGCGCCATCCCAGCCGCACGAGCACCT
>QHRS01000297.1 GCA_003221435.1 Candidatus Rokuibacteriota bacterium | reverse complement strand
AAGCTGAACGCGAGTTCCTCAGGGGCTTCGGCTCGGATCTCGTGCGCGTCGACGGCAACGACACGCTGGCGGTCGGCCGCCTGACGCTCACCTTCCTGCACACACCCGGGCACACCCCGGGCTCCCAGTGCTTCCTCGTTGACGGGCGGCTCGTCTCCGGCGATACGCTGTTCATCGGCTCGTGTGGGCGCACCGACCTGCCGGGAAGCGACCCAGCGGAGATGTATTACTCGCTCACGCAGCGGCTCGCGGCGCTGCCTGACGACACGGTGCTGCTTCCCGGCCACAACTACGGCGGCCCGCGCTCGACGATCGGCGCCGAGAAGCGCGGCAACCCCTGCATGCGCTTCACGGCGCTCGGTGAATTCCTGCGCGTCATGGGCGGCGGCCTGGCAGGCCGCTGAAAAAGGCCCATCTGCGTCGTTGGCAACCGCTGTCACGTCTCAGAGCTCGTGAAAGAATCGTCGCGACCGGTGGCCGGTGGGGGGTGTCGGGGGGAGCGGCGCTCGCTCCCCCCGACGTTGACCCAGTCGTCGCTCCTTCGCCGCCTCGCATCTGGACCTTTTTGAGCGGCCTGCCGGGCCTGCACTAGCGTCCTACTCCGAGGATCTGGCCCGTGATCGCCCGCGGGCAGGTCGCGAAGAACACGACGGCGTGGGCGACCTCCTCGACGCCGGCCGGGCTGCCCCGCGTCAGCCGTTCCCACTGGGCGAGCGGAAATCCCCGCGGCCGTAGCACCGCGCCCGGCGCGACGCAGTTCACTGCGATCCTCGGCGCGAGCGCGATCGCGAGGCCCCGCGTCAGCGTGGCGATCCCGGCCTTCGAGAGCGTGTAGGGAATATATCCAGGCCAGATCCGATCGCCGCCGATGTCGCCGATGTTGACGATGTGCCCCGTCCGCATGCGGCGCGCGGCGGCCTGGGCGCAGAAGAAGGCGCCGCGCAGGTTCAGGTCGAGCAGGTCGTTGTACTGCGCAAGCGTCGTGCTCCCGAAGGGGGTGCGGTAAAAGGCGGCGGCGCTGTTGACGAGCACGTCGATCCGTCCGAACCGCGCGATCGCGCGGGCGACGAGCCGCGCCCCCTGCGCAGGGTCCCGCAGGTCCGCGCCGAAGGCCGCCGCATCCGTGCCGAGCGACTCCAGGTCGCGCACGGTGGCGCGCGCCGCCCGGGCCGAGCGGTGGTAGCTGATCGCCACCCGCATGCCCGCGCGCGCGAGAGCGAGCGCGATCGCGCGGCCGACGCGCACGGCGCCGCCCGTCACGAGCGCGACACGGTCCCCTTTCTTGACTTGTCCGAGTCGCTGTGCTCTCATCGCAGAACGATGCGCAGAACGCTGCGAAACTGGCTGGAGCGTCAATTCATCGCCGGTTTCTTCGTGACGGTCCCCGCATTCGCCACGGCCTGGCTGCTCTGGATCTTCTGGATCAAGATCGACGACCTTTTCGATCCCCTCTACCGCGCGCTGTTCGGCCGCGCGATCCCCGGCCTCGGCTTCCTCACGGCGGTGGCCAGCATCTTCGTCATGGGCGTCATCGCGCGCAACGTCGTCGGCCGCCGAGTCCTCGGGATGGCCGACAAGCTGCTGATGCGCGTCCCGGTGTACCGGCGCCTGTACCCCTCCGTCAAGCAGCTGATCGAGGCGTTTTCGCCGGAGAAGCGGAGCGCGTTCAAGGAGGTCGTGCTCGCCGAGCATCCCCGAAAGGGGGAGTTCGCGTTCGGCTTCGTCACGAGCGAGCTCGTGGTCGAGGGGCCGGACGGCAAGCGCGACATGGTGTCGGTGTTCGTCCCGACGAACAACCTGTACCTCGGCGACGTCATCGTCCTGTCGCGCGAGGAGGTGCTCTCGACCGGACTGTCCGTCGAGGAAGGTATCCGCATCATCCTGTCAGCCGGCACCGCGTCTCCCCCCCGCATCCCGCGCGCTCACTAGCTAGGCCGCATTATTCCCGAAGTCTGAGGGGAATATGAACCGAGTCGTCGTGCTCTTGACAACCGTCTCGGTTCTGGCCAGAGTCTCCTCACATCCGAGGTCCGAGAAGAACTCTCTTCCGATGGCCCTATGACTCGCGGGAGTCGTTGGGACAAGGAGCGAGGTCACGCCATGGCACACGGACGCGGACGCCTACGCGTAACGATCTTCGCGGTTTTCATTCTAACGTCTCTCTTCGTCGGCTGCGCGAGGCGGCCTGCGTTCTTGCGAGTGTCGGCGACGCCGCCGCTCGGCTCTGCGGAAGTCAGCGCCTCCAGCGGGCAGGTCGCGCGCAGCCCTGCGG
>QHRS01000288.1 GCA_003221435.1 Candidatus Rokuibacteriota bacterium | reverse complement strand
GACCATCCGGCGCTCCCTGCCCGCCGGTGGCGTGCCGCTGGAGCCGGCCTTCAGGTATCCGCGGGTCTCCAAACCCGATCTGTACCTGCTCTGTGATCTCTCGGGCTCGGTCGGAGAGTTCGCCAGCTTCACGATGTCGCTCCTGTACGCGATGAACGACGAGTTCACGAAGATCCGGTCCTTCGTCTTCGTCGACGGGATCGAGGAGGTGACCCAGGTGCTCGAGGACCGCAGGACCGTGCTCGATGCCTCGCACCTCCTGGCCCGCTCCAACGTCGTGTGGGCCGACGGGCACAGCGACTACGGCAACGTCTTCGAGCGATTCTGGGACGCCTGCGGGCACGCGGCCCTCGGCCCGAAGACGACCGTCATCATCACCGGTGACGCCCGCAACAATTATCGCGAGCCGGGGGTCCTGGCCCTGCGCGCGATCAAGGAACGGGCGCGCAGGGTCTACTGGTTGAATCCCGAGCCGCGATCGAAGTGGGACACCACCGACTCGATCATGAGCCTCTACGCGCCGTACTGCACCGGCGTGTTCGAGGCGCGCACCCTCCGCCAGCTCGCAGACTTCGCGCGCGGCATCGCCTGACGCGGGCCGCGCGCGTCTCCGTCTTCACCGGCTGGCTGCCTTCTTCCGCGGCGTGCGGCGAGCCGGCGCCAGGCGGCGCTCGATCGCGGCGATGGCGGCGGCCATGTCGATCGTGCCGCCAAGCACGGCCGCCATCGGGTCCTTCATCCTCGCGAAGCGCTCCGGCACGGTCTTGATGGTGAAGCGCGCGGGATCGAGCCGGGGCGTCACCTCGTCCCAGGCGAGCGGGCACGAAACCGTCGCGCCGGGGCGCGGGCGGGCGGAGAACGGCGCCGCGATGGTCTGTCCCTTCCCGTTCTGGCCCCAGTCGACGTACACCTTGCCCTCTCTTCCATGCAGCGCCCGAACGATGGTCGCGATCTCGCCGGCCTCCTGCACCGCCAGCATCGCGAGCAGGCGCGCGAAGCCCTTCCCCTGCTCGTACGTGTAGCGGGCGCCGAGCGGGAGCAGGATGTGCAGGCCGGTCGCACCCGATGTCTTGATGTAGCCCGGCAGGCCGAGGTCGTTCAGGAGGTCGTGGATGATCCGCGCGATCTTCACGACGTCGGAGAACGGCGCGCCCTTGGGGTCGAGGTCGAGCACGAGCCAGTCCGGATGGTCGAGCGAGCCGGTGCGCGACGCCCAGAGGTGCAGCGGGATCGCGCCGGAGTTGATCACGTACCGGAGGGCTTCAGCGTCATCGACGACGAAGTAGGCGATGTCCCGCTTCGTATCGTCGGAATGGATCCGGACGGTGCGGACCCAGTCCGGGGTGAACGCGGGCGCGTCCTTCTGGTAGAAGGACTTCCCGGTGATGCCGTCCGGGTACCGGGTGAGCACGAGCGGGCGATCACGCAGGTAGGGGAGCAGGAGCGGCGCCACCGCGTCGTAGTACGCGATCAGATCCCCCTTCGTGTAGCCCTCGTCGGGCCAGAACACCTTTCCGAGGTTCGTCAACCTGACTCGCCCGCCCGGGTTCGCCGCCGCCATGCGGGGAGCCGCCGCCGTGCGGGGAGCGGGCGTGCTCGACGGCGCCGGTGGCTTCGGCGCCTCGCGGGTGATCGTCTCCGGCGGCTTGTCGGTCCGGAGGCCGAGAAAGGCCGGATGGCGGATTCCGCCGTCGCGCGTCCAGTCGGTGAAGCGCACCTCCGCGCAGAGGCGGGGCTCCACCCAGTGGTGACCGCGCCCGGTCGGGGTGCCCACGTCGAAGGGCGAGGTCGCGCGCTCGAGCGGCTCGAGCGCCTGGTGGATCGCCTTGAGCGTCGAGGCGTCGAAGCCCGTGCCCACCTTGCCGACGTAGACGAGGCGTCCGTTGTCGTACACGCCCAGATGGAGCGCGCCGAAGTGCTGCCGCGAGCCTTCCGGCTTCGTGTACCCGCCGATGACGAACTCCTGCCGGCGCTGGCACTTGATCTTCAGCCAGTCGCGCGTGCGCCCCGCGGAGTAGACGCTGTCGGCGCGCTTGGCCATGATGCCTTCGAGGCCCTGCGCGCAGGCGGCCTCGAGAAACGCCGCGCCCCGCTCGGTCACGTGGTCGCCGTAGGCGACGACTCCGCGTCTGGGCAGAAAGAGCGCCAGACACTCCTTCCGGGCGCGCAGCGGGAGCTTGCGCAGGTCGTGGCCGTCGACGGCGAGGCAGTCGAAGAAGACCGCGGAGACCGGCACCTCCGTCATCGCCCGCTCGATGTCGCGTGGCTCGGTGAGCCCCATGCGCGACTGCAGAAGCTGGAAGCTCGGGCGGTTGTCCTCGTCGAGCGCGACGATCTCGCCGTCGATCACGAAGTCCTCGATCGGCAGCGCGGCGAGCGCGCGCGCGATCTCCGGGTACCGGCCGGTCGCCGACTGGCCGCTCCGGCTGTACAGCTCCACCGCCTTTCCCCGCCGGACAGCGAGGACGCGCACGCCGTCGTACTTGATCTCGTAAATCCAGCCCCGGCCTTCCGGCGGCTGCTCGACGAGCGTCGCCAGCATGAACGGCTCGCCCCCCGGGGTCACCGTCCCGCGCGGCGCCGTCGCGGTGCGGAGCCAGGCGCGCACGCGCTCGAGCCGGGAGGCGCCCTCGCGGAGCTCTTCGACCGTGAGGCCGGAGAGCACGGATTCGGGGTACCG
>QHRS01000058.1 GCA_003221435.1 Candidatus Rokuibacteriota bacterium | reverse complement strand
GAAAACCCGGTCGGCACAGCGCCGGCTTTCATCGTCGAAGTCGGGGACCAGTGCGTGATCACCCTGCCGGGGGTCCCGCGCGAGATGGAGTACCTCCTCGTGAACCGCGTGATCCCCTACCTACGCGGGCGTTACGGCATCAAGGGAGAGATCCGGCTCCGAGTGCTCAAGGTGGTCGGCCTCGGGGAGAGCCGGGTCGGCGAGATGATCGCCGACTTCATGGAGAAGGGACGCAACCCGACCGTCGGGACCCTGGCTCACCTGGGCCAGGTCGACCTCCGAATCGCCGCGAAAGGCACCGACGCCGCCGAAGCCGAGGCGCTGATCGCCCCGGTCGAGGAAGAAATCCGCCGGCGCCTCGGCGACCTGATCTTCGGCGCCGATTCGGACACGCTCGAGAGCCAGATCAGCGCGCGGCTCAACGCGATGGGCGCCCGTGTCGGGCTGGCGGAGCTTGGCAGCGGCGGGGTAGTCGGCGAGCGACTGGCCTCGGGCGTGGCCGTCGGTTTCGCCGGAGGCGTCATCCTTACCGAGGCCGCGGCGGCGGCGCGCCTGGGCGCCGACCTCGCGGTGGTCGCCGGTGCCGAAGAGCGCGCGCGGGTGCTGGCCCGAGCGGCCGCGGGCTGGGCCGGTGCCCGCGTCGGCGCGGCGACCTACTTCGAGGACGTGCCCTCGGCCGCACCGCCGGTGACGGTCACGGCCATCGCTGTGTCTGTCGACGGCGTGACCGACTCGCGCGAGTACCGGCTCGGGGGGGATCTGCCGTCGATGCGCATCCGCGCCGCCACGCTGACGCTCGACCTCATCCGCCGCTCGTTGCCGCCGCCGCGCTGAGGGCTTTTCCTTGTGAACGTCCCGGTCGGCGATTACTCTACACTTGCTCCATGACCGTGGCGGCCCTCAACCCGGATCACTGACGGGGCGATGATCGCGCCGAGCGCCAGCTACAGCCTGACCGTCCGCGTCGAGATCACCAACAAGCCGGGAATGCTCGGACGGGTGGCATCGGCGATCGGCGAGGCCGGAGGGGATATCGGCTCCGTCGACCTCGTCGGGACCTCGCGCGTCCGCGTGGTGCGGGACATCACGATCGACACGCGCGATAGCGTGCACGGTCAGCGCATCGTGGCGCGGCTCAGGCGCGTGCCCGGGGCCCGCGTCGTCAACGTCTCCGACCGCACCTTCCTGATGCACCTCGGCGGCAAGATCGAGATCCACAACAAGGTGCCGCTCCGGACCCGCGACGACCTCTCGATGGCCTACACGCCCGGCGTTGCGCGCGTCTGCCTCGCCATCCGCGACGACGTCCAGCGCGCGTTCTTCCTGACCATGAAGCAGAACGCGATCGCGGTCGTCACCGACGGCACGGCGGTGCTCGGGCTCGGTGATATCGGGCCGGAGGCGGCGCTGCCGGTGATGGAAGGCAAGGCAATGCTCTTCAAGGAGTTCGCAAACGTCGACGCCTTTCCGATCTGCCTCGCGACCAAGGACCCCGAGAAGATCATCGAGACCGTCAAGCTGATCGCGCCCGCCTTCGGCGGCGTCAACCTCGAGGACATCGCTGCGCCGCGCTGCTTCGAGATCGAAGAACGGCTCCGGAAGGAGCTCGATGTGCCGGTCTTCCACGACGATCAGCACGCCACCGCGGTCGTCGTGCTCGCCGGGCTTCTGAACGCGCTCCGCATCGTCAGGAAGGACCTCCGGCGGGTCCGGGTCGTCGTCTGCGGCGTGGGAGCCGCCGGCACCGCGACGGTCAAGATCCTGCTGTCCAGCGGTGTCCGGCACATCATCGGCGTGGACGAGCACGGCACGGTCTACCGTGGACGGACAGCGGGCATGGATTACATGAAGACCTGGCTGGCCTCGGCTACGAATCCGAAGAACCTGCGGGGCAGTCTCGGCGACGCGCTCGCCGGCGCCGACGTGTTCGTCGGGCTCTCGGTGCCCGGCGTCCTCACCGTGAAGAACCTGAGGCGGATGGGGCGCGATCGCATCGTGTTCGCGCTGGCGAACCCCGTGCCGGAGATCCAGCCCGAGCTGGCCGAGCGCCACGTGCGGGTCATGGCGACGGGCCGCTCCGATTACCCGAACCAGATCAACAACGTTCTCTGCTTCCCCGGCTTTTTCCGCGGCCTCCTGGATTCGCGGGCGCGCACGCTCAACGACGAGATGAAGATTGCGGCAGCC
This sequence comes from Candidatus Rokuibacteriota bacterium, assembly GCA_003221435.1. GTDB lineage: Bacteria > Methylomirabilota > Methylomirabilia > Rokubacteriales > CSP1-6 > AR9. The sequence continues at coordinate 11,822 of QHRS01000058.1, read as the reverse complement.
CGCGCGATCGCGGGGTGCGTCAGCCGGAGCGAGCTCGGGCCCGAGTACATCATTCCGAGCGTGTTCAACAAGCACGTGGCCGCGGAGGTCGCGCGCGCGGTCGCGGGCGCCGCTCACCGCACCGGCGTGGCGCGCCGGCGCCGCCGCCTCGACCTGGCCGCGTTCTAGTGCGGGCACCGCCGCTCTGGTCGGTCGTGATTCCGGCGTTCAACGAAGAGGCGCGGCTTCCGCGCTACCTCGACGAGGTGGTCGCGTTCCTCGAGGGCCGGGGCGACCCGTACGAGGTGATCGTCGTGGACGACGGCAGCGCGGACGGGACCGCGGCAGCGGTCCGGGCCGCCTCGCGCGAGCGTCGCGCCGTCCGCCTGCTCCGGCTGCCGGTGAATAGGGGCAAGGGCGCGGCGGTGCGCGCCGGCATGCTCGACGCGCGCGGGGAGTTTCGCCTGTTCACCGACGCCGACGGAGCCACGCCGATCGTCGAGCTGAAGCGGCTCGAGTCGGCCTTCGCCGCCGGCGCCGACATCGTCATCGGTTCGCGCGTGCTCCTCGATCCCGGCGTGTCCGTGCGCGCGCTGCTCCACAGGAAGCTCGCCGGCCGCGTCTTCAACGCGATCGTCGCGTGGGCGGGTCTGGCCGGGGTGAGCGACTCGCAGTGCGGCTTCAAGTGTTTTCGGGCGCAGGCGGCGCTGGACCTTTTCGGGGCCCTCGAGATCAGCGGCTTCGGCTTCGACGTCGAGCTGCTCATGCGCGCGCGGCGGCGGGGCTACCGGATCGCCGAGGTCGCCGTCAACTGGGCCGACCAGGCCGGCGGCAAGGTCGGCGTGCTCACCCACGGTCCGGGCATGCTCCGGGAAGTGCTGCGTGCCCGGCGTCTGGTGCCGCGCGGATGAGGCTCGCGCGCCGGGCGCAGGAGATCGAGCCGTTCCTCGCGGTCGAGGTGTTCGAGCGCGCGCAAGCGCTCGAGCGCCGGGGGATCGACGTCGTGCACCTCGAGTTCGGCGAGCCCGACTTCGAGACGCCCGCCATCATTCAGGAAGCCGCGCAGAAGGCGATCAAGGACGGGCGGACGAAGTACACGGCGAGCCTCGGCATCCTCCCGCTCCGGGAGGCGATCGCCGAGCACTACGCGCGCACGTACGGCGTCGCCGTGTCGCCCGACCAGATCCTCGTCACCGCGGGGACGTCGCCGGCCATGCTGCTGTTGTTCAACACCGTGCTCGATCCGGGCGACGAGGTGATCCTCTCCGACCCGCACTACGCGTGCTACCCGAACTTCGTGCGCTTCGCGGAGGGCCAGCCGGTCTCCGTGCCGGTGGAGGCGGACGACGGCTTTCAGTACCGGCCCGAGGAGATCCACGCGCGGCTGACCACGCGGACCCGCGCGATCCTCGTCAACTCGCCCGCGAACCCGACGGGCACGCACCTGGATCCTGCGCGCATGGCGGCAGTGGCGGGGCTCGGGCCTCTGGTCGTCTCCGACGAGATCTATCACGGCCTCACGTACGAGGGCCGGGACCGGTCGATCCTCGAGTTCACCGACCGCGCATTCGTGCTGAACGGCTTTTCCAAGGCGTTCGCGATGACCGGGTGGCGGCTCGGCTGGGTCATCGCGCCGCGCGAGTACATTCGGCCGCTCCAGAAGGCGTACCAGAACTTCTTCATCTCGACGAACGAGTTCGTGCAGTGGGCGGGCGTCGCGGCGCTTCGCGAGGCGGGTGACGAGGTGCGTCGGTTCCGCGCGATCTTCGACGAGCGCCGCCGGGTCATGATCGACGGCCTGCGGGCGATCGGCTTCGGCGTCGACGTCGAGCCGACCGGCGCCTTCTACGTCTTCGCCGATGCGCGCCGGCACACGACCGATTCGCTCGCGTTCGCGTTCGAGATTCTCGAACGTGCCCACGTGGCCGTGACACCGGGCATCGACTTCGGCCGGAACGGGGAGGGGTATCTTCGCTTCTCGTATGCCTCGTCCGTCGAGCGCATCCGGGAGGGGCTCGCGCGGCTCGGCCGCTTCCTTGCCGCGCCCGGAGCCGGGCCTTCGGCCGGCTCGCCGGGGTGATCCGGTGAGTCCCGGTGCGCGGGAGTCGACGGCAGCCAAGCGCGCGCGGGCCGCGAAAATCATTCGCACCCTCGAACGTGCGTACCCCGATGCCAGGATCGCGCTCGACTTCACGACGCCACTGGAGCTGCTCGTCGCGACGATCCTCGCCGCCCAGTGCACGGACGAGCGCGTCAACATCGTCACGAAGACGCTGTTTCAGAAGTACCGGTCGGCGCAGGATTACGCCGCAGCGGATCCCGCGGACTTCGAGCAGGAGGTCCGGTCGACGGGCTTCTACCGCGCCAAGACCCGCTCGGTGATCGGGATGGCGCGGGCGCTCGTCGAGCGGCACGGGGGCCAGGTGCCGCGCACGCGCGAGGAGCTGGTCGCGTTGCCCGGTGTCGGTCTGAAGACGGCGAACGTGATCCTGGGCAACGCCTTCGGCGGCCAGGCGATCGCGGTCGATACGCATGTGTTCCGGGTCTCCCAGCGGCTTGGACTGGCCAAATCGGACGATCCGGACGAGATTCACGACCAGCTCTGTGCGGTGCTGTCCCGGCCGAAGTGGACCCAGACAACCCACCTCGTCACGACGCACGGCCGCCGCACCTGTCGGGCCCGGAGCCCGGCCTGTCCTCACTGCGCGGTGCGGGCGCTATGCCCCTGGCCCGGCAAAACCAAGCCGCGCAGTTGACTTTTGTGGCGCGCCCTCGTATGCTATCGCGTTGTTATTTCGTCAGTAGCCAGGCGCATTTAAATCAAGCCCCGGGAGCTAGAGGAGCGATCATGCCGACGGCGATGCCGAAGGAGTCTGAGATCGAACGCAAGTGGTTCGTGGTCGACGCCGACGGCCGGGTGCTGGGCCGGCTCGCCACGAGGGTTGCGTCGATCCTTCGCGGAAAACACAAGCCGACCTTCGCGCCCCATATGGACGTCGGCGACCACGTCGTCGTGATCAACGCCGAGAAGGTCCACCTGACCGGACGCAAGCTGACCGACAAGACTTACCGCTGGCATACGGGGCATCTCGGCGGGCTCAGGGAGGTCAGCGCGGGCCGGATGCTCAAGAGCCACCCCGAGCGGGTGATCGAGTGGGCGGTGGAGGGCATGCTTCCCAAGAACCGCCTCGGACGCGCGATGGTGAAGAAGCTCCGGGTGTACCGCGGCAGTGACCATCCGCATGCGGCCCAGCGACCGACCGCCTTGGAGATCTCGTAAATGGCCGTGCTTGAGAGATTCTATGGGACCGGGCGCCGCAAGACGTCGGTGGCACGGGTGTGGATCCGACCCGGCCCCGGCAGGATCGTAGTGAACCGGCGTCCGTTCGAAGACTACTTCCCGCGCGAGACGCTGCGAATGATCATCGCCCAGCCGCTCCAGCTCACCAGCACGCTCGGCCAGGTCGATGTCCTCGTCAACGTTGGCGGCGGGGGCCCGACGGGACAGGCGGGAGCCGTCCGGCACGGCATCGCCCGCGCGCTCGTGCGCTTCGACGACAAGCTGCGCGCGACGCTGAAAAAGGCAGGCCTGCTCACGCGCGATCCGCGCATGCGGGAGCGCAAGAAGTACGGCCAGCCGGGCGCCCGGCAGAAGTTCCAGTACTCGAAGCGGTAGCGCGACGGACGGTCGGTCGATGCTTCGCGTCGCCGTCGCGGGCGCCAGCGGCTACATGGGCGCCGAGCTCCTGCGGTTGCTCCTTGTCCACCCGCGCGTGTCGGTGACAGCGGTCACTTCCGAGCGGCTGTCGGGTGAGCGGCTCGACAGGGTCTATCCCCACCTGCGCGGGCTCACCGAGCTCACGTTGCACGAGCTCGAGCCCGAGTGGCTGGCCGCCGAGGCCGACCTCGTCATCCTCGCGCTGCCTCACATGGAGTCGCAGAAGACGGTGCCGGTGCTGCGCAGGCGCGGAGCCAGGGTGATCGATCTGTCGGCCGACTACCGGCTGCGCGACGCCGCAGACTACACGACCTGGTACAAGAGCGCCCACATCGACACCGCCGGCCTTGCCGAAGCGGTCTACGGCTTGCCCGAGCTGCACCGCAAGGCGATCGCGACCGCGTCGCTCGTCGCGGCACCCGGCTGCTATGCCGTGGGCGCGGTGCTCGCGACGGCGCCCCTGCTCGAGAGCGGTCTCGGCCGGGCGGAGGGCATCGTGATTGACGGCAAGTCGGGCGTGACGGGGGCCGGCGCCCAGGGCCGGAGGGCCGATCCGATGTACCTCTACACGGAGGCGAACGAGAACATCCAGGCCTACGGCCTCGCGAGCCACCGCCACACGCCCGAGATCGAGCAGGAGCTGTCCGCCCTGGCGGGACAGGCGGTCCGGGTGGCCTTCACGCCGCATCTGATTCCCGTCAACCGAGGCCTGTTGACCACGTCGTCGGTGCCGCTCGCGAAGGCGGCCTCCACGGGCGAGCTGCGTGCGCTCTACGCCGAGTTCTACGCGGGCGAGTCGTTCGTGCGGGTCGCGCGCGAGGGGGATGGCTTGCCCACCACCCGTCGCGTCGTCGGGTCGAACTTCTGCGACGTGGCCGTCGTCGCGGATCCGCGCACGAACCGCGCCGTCTGCGTCTCGGCGATCGACAATCTGGGAAAGGGCGGATCGGCGAACGGGATCCAGAACCTCAACGTGATGTCCGGCTGGGACGAGCGCACCGGTCTCGAAGCGCCGCCGGTGTACCCGTAACATGGCGGAGATCGAGTGGCTTGACGGCGGCATCACAGCCGTGCCCGGCATCCTCGCGTCCGGGATCGCGGCCGGCATCAAGCCGAACGGCAAGAAGGACCTCGCACTGATCTACTCCTCCTCGCCCGCCCGCGTGGCGGCGATGTTCACGACCAATCAGGTGAAGGGCGCGCCGGTGCTGGTGTCGATGGAGCACATCGGCGGGGGGGCGGCCCAGGCGATCGTCGCATCGAGCGGCTGCTCGAACGTCTGCACGGGCGACGAGGGTCTCAGGGCCGCCCGTGAGATGACGAAGATCGTCGGCGACCTGCTGGGCATCCCGCCGAAGCAGGTGCTGGTCGCCTCGACGGGCGTGATCGGGGTCCCGCTGCCGATGGACAAGGTGCGCGCGGGGCTCCCGAAGCTCGTCAAGTCGCTCTCCCCACAGGGAGGCCGTCACGCCGCCGAGGCGATCCTGACGACCGACACCCGGCCCAAGGAGGCGGCTGTGCGCGTCGAGGTCAACGGCCGTCCCGTGACGATTGGCGGCATCGCCAAGGGGGTCGGGATGCTCGAGCCCCACCTGGCGACGATGTTCGGCTTCCTCGCGACGGACGCGGTGATCTCGCGCGTCGCGCTCGACGCGGTCCTCAAGCGCGCCGCGGACCGCTCGTTCAACCGGGTCACCGTCGACGGCGATCGGTCGACGAGCGACACCGTGGCGATCCTCGCCAACGGGCTCGCGGAGAACGCGGAGCTCGACCGAGCGGGGCGGCCGTTGCGCCAGTTCGCGGCCGGGGTCGAGGCCGTGGCCGAGCGCCTGGCGCGCCTGCTCGTCAAGGACGGAGAGGGCGCAACGCACCTGGTGGAGGTGGTCGTGCGGGGCGCGGCCAACCGCCGGGACGCGCTCGCCGCGGCCCGCAGCGTCGCCAACTCGCCCCTGGTCAAGACGGCGATCAACGGGCAGGACCCGAACTGGGGCCGCATCATGATGGCGCTCGGCAAGTCGGCCGCGCGCGTCGTCCAGGACCGGGTCAGCATCGCGTTCGACGACGAGGTGGTTGTCGAACACGGCATGCTCCGCCCGGGCGCGCGGCTCGACCGGGTCCGCTCGATCCTGGCCACGCCCGAGTACGTGATCGCGATCGACCTCGGGCTCGGCCCTGGCCAGGACCGCGTGTGGACATGCGACCTGTCGGAAGAATATGTTCGGATCAACGGCAAGTACACGACGTAAACTGGACGGGAACACCATCACGCACACCCTCTAGGATTCGGTGCCCGCGGCGCTCTGAACCCGCCGACGGCGCGGAAGCGGCGAGCGGTTTTGGTGGTGCCGGGCGTGTGGGGCTCCTTCGGGGGCCCGCAGCGGAGGGTGGAGGAGGAACCGAATGGCAGCCCTGACCATGAAGGAACTGCTGGAGGCCGGCGTACACTTCGGCCATCAGACCAAGCGCTGGAACCCGAAGATGCAGAAGTACATCTTCGGCGAGCGCAACGGGATCTACATCATCGACCTGCAGAAGACCCTGAAGAAGTTCCGCGAGGCGTACGCGTTCGTCCGCGACCTCGCGGCGGCGGGCGGCTCGGTGCTGTTCGTCGGGACGAAGAAGCAGGCGCAGGACACCGTATTCGAGGAGGCCACCCGCTGCGGCATGTACTACGTCAACCAGCGGTGGCTCGGCGGCACGCTGACGAACTTCGCGACGATCCGGAAATCCATCGCCCGCTTGAAGAAGCTCGAAGAGATGCACGAGACCGGCGAGTACGAGCGGCTCCCGAAGAAGGAAGTGCTGGAGCTGGAGCGCGAGCGCCAGAAGCTCGAGAAGGCGCTCGTCGGAATCAAGAGCATGGACCACCTGCCCTCGGCCGTCTTCATCATCGATCCGCGCAAGGAGCGGATCGCGGTGGCCGAGGCGCGGCGGCTCGGCATCCACACGGTCGCGGTGGTGGACACCAACTGCGACCCGACCGAGATCGATTACGCGATCCCCGGCAACGACGACGCCATCCGCGCCGTGCGGCTCATCACCGCCCGCGTCGCCGACGCGATCCTCGAGGGCCGCGGCGCGCTCGACAAGGAAGAAGTCGAGACGGCGGCGCAGGGCGCCGAGCCGGCCCCGCTCGAGGCGGAACTGCCCGCCGCCGCCGAGACGGGGGTGTAGCGGTGCCTTCCCAGGCCGAGCTGGTGAAGGAGCTGCGGGAGCGAACCGGCGCCGGGGTCATGGACTGCAAGGCGGCGCTGGAGGCCTCGCAGGGAGACCAGCAGCGGGCGATCGAATTCCTCCGGAAGAAGGGGCTCGCGGACGCGGCGAAGAAACAGTACCGACAGGCCCGCGAGGGCGTCGTCGCGTCGTACATCCATCCGGGCGCGAAGATCGGCGTGCTCGTCGAGGTCGATTGCGAGACGGACTTCGTCGGGCGGACGGACGCCTTCCAGCACCTCGTGAAGGACATCGCGATGCAGGTCGCCGCGGCGAACCCCTCGTTCGTCGCGCGCGAGGACGTGCCGGGCCCCGTCACCGAGAAGGAGCGGGAGATCTACCGGAGCCAGATGGCGGATCAGAAGAAGCCACCGCAGGTGATCGAGAAGATCATCGAGGGCAAGCTCGAGAAGTTCTATGCCGAGCAGTGCCTGCTCGAGCAGCCGTTCATCAAGGACGCGACCGGGAAGACGAAGGTGAAGGATCTCGTCGCCGCCGTCACGGCGAAGACAGGCGAGCGCGTCGTCGTCAAGCGGTTCGCGCGCTTCCAGGTCGGCGAGAGCGCGTAACCATGGCGGCGGCCGCGGGCCCGGCGCGCCCGGCGTACCGCCGTATCGTCCTGAAGCTCTCGGGCGAGGCGCTGGCCGGCGCGCTGGGGTACGGCATCGATCCGGACGTCCTGGTGCGGATCGCCGAGGAGATTCGCGGCGTCGCGGACCTCCACGTGCAGACCGCCGTCGTCATCGGCGGCGGGAACATCTTCCGCGGGATCGCGGCGAGCGCGGGCGGGATGGACCGCGCGACGGCCGACTACATGGGGATGCTCGCGACCGTCATCAACGCCCTCGCGTTGCAGGACGCGCTCGAGAAGGCCGGGCTCCAAACGCGGGTCCTGTCGGCGATCGAGATGCGGGCGGTGGCCGAGCCGTACATTCGCCGCCGGGCGATCCGCCATCTCGAGAAGGGACGGGTCGTGATCTTCGCGGCTGGCACGGGCAACCCGTTTTTCACCACCGACACAGCGGGCGCGCTGCGGGCGGTCGAGATCGGGGCGGATGTCATCATGAAGGCGACCAAGGTCGATGGCATCTACTCGGCCGATCCCAAGAAGCATGCCGCGGCCGAGCGGCTCGCGAAGGTCAGCTATGGCGAGGTGCTGAACCGGGGACTCCAGGTGATGGACACCACGGCGATCTCCCTCTGCATGGAGAACCAGCTGCCGATCGTCGTGTTCGACCTGACCGTCATCGGCAACATCCGCCGCATCGTGCTCGGCGAGCCGGTGGGGTCGCTCGTGTCGGCGGAGGTCGGGTCGCGGGGGTAAGGCGATGCAACACATCTTGAAGGACCTCGAGACGCGGATGAGTCAAGCGATCGAGACGCTTTCACGTGAGCTGGCTTCTGTCCGGACCGGACGCGCGAGCGCGGCGCTGCTCGAGGGGATACGCGTCGACTACTACGGCACGCCGACCACGATCCCGCAGATGGCATCCGTCACGGTGCCCGACGCGCGGACCCTGATGGTGCAACCCTGGGACGCGACGCAGCTGAAGGCGATCGAGAAGGCGCTGATCACCTCCGATCTCGGGCTGACGCCATCCAACGACGGCAACGCAATCCGGCTGACGATTCCGGCCCTGACGGAAGAGCGCCGGAAGCAGCTCGCCAAGAGCGTCGGCAAGATCGCCGAGGACGCGCGCGTGGCCATCCGGAACATCCGCCGCGAGGCGAACGAGAAGCTCAAGGCCCTGGCCAAGGACAAGCACGTGTCGGAGGACGACGAGCGGCGAGGGCACGATCAGATCCAGAAGGCGACCGACCGGTTCATCGCGAAGGTCGACGTCGTTCTAATACAATGAAGGCACCATGGCGCTGAAGTCCGGCAACGTCGCGCCCGACGAGACCGAGCTGCTCGAGCTGGTCCGCACGCAGCCGGCACCGCAGCACGTGGCGGTCATCATGGACGGCAACGGCCGGTGGGCCACCCGGCGTGGGTTGCCGCGGGTCGCGGGGCACTCCGAAGGCGTGAAGGCGGCGCGGACGATCGTGCGCGCGGCGGACGCGCTCGGGATCCGCTACCTGACCCTCTACGCCTTCTCGTCGGAGAACTGGAGCCGTCCGAGTGACGAGGTCTCCATGTTGATGAGCCTGCTCGAACGCTCGATCCACCGGGAGCTTCCGGAGCTCATGGCGCGAAACGTCCGGCTGCGGGTGATCGGTCGGGCCGAGGGTGTCCCGCACGAGGTCAAGCGGGGGATCGACAACGTCATGGACGAGACGGCCGGCAACACGGGGATGACCCTCTTCATGGCGTTCAATTACGGCGGGCGCGACGAGCTGGTCGACGCGTGTCGGGCGCTCGCGCGGCAGGTCCAGGCCGGCGAGCTGCGTCCGGACGACATCGACGACGGCCGCATCGCGCGGGCCCTCTATACCGGCGGGGCCCCGGACCCGGATCTCCTGATCCGGACGAGCGGCGAGATGCGTATCTCGAATTTCCTGCTGTGGCAGATCGCGTACACGGAGCTGTGGGTGACGCCGGTGCTGTGGCCGGACTTCGGGACCCACGACCTCTATCGTGCAATCGTGGAGTACCAGCGCCGCGAGCGCCGCTTCGGTGGGGTGTGAAGTGGTTCGGCGTGCCGACGGCGGCGCTGGCCAGGCGTGTCCTCAGCGCCGTCATCTTCATTCCGACCTTCCTCTGGCTGCTCTACGGCGCCCCGGCGGAGTTTATCTCCCTGTTCGTGCTCCTGTTGAGCGCGGGCGCGCAGCGGGAATTCACGCGGATGTTTGAGCGCGACGGCCAGGGCGTGTACCCGCGGCTCGGGTTGCTCGCGGGGCTCGGCGTGACGGCGAGCTTCCTCCGCGCCGGCGGGATCCCGCTCGTGTTCACCGCGGTCGTGATCGTCGTGCTGAGCGCGCCGCTCGTCGGCCGGCGCCCGCCGGCCTGGGGCCCGAGCGCGCTCACGCTGCTCGGCGTCTTCTACGTCAACTGGCTGCTCGGCTACGCGATCTGGCTCCGCGGCCTGCCGGGCGGCGTCGAGTGGATCGTCTTCCTGCTCGCCGTGACGTGGCTCGGTGAGACCGCGGCGTACCTGGTCGGCTCGCGGGTCGGCCGGCATGCGCTGGCGCCGACGATCAGCCCGGCGAAGACGGTCGAGGGGGCGGTGGCCCAGCTCGTGGTCTCGGTGGTGGCGGCCGGGCTCTGCTTCCGGGCGCTGTTTCCCGAGCGGTCGGTCCTGGTCGGACTGGCCGGTGGCCTGCTCCTCGGCTTCGTCGGCCAGTGCGGCGATCTCGCGGAGTCCGCGCTCAAGCGCAGCGCGCACACCAAGGACGCGGGCGGGCTGATCCCCGGACACGGCGGCCTGCTCGATCGCCTCGACAGCCTGCTCTTCAACACGCCGGCGCTCTTCTACTACGCGCGGTACATCGGCTAATGCCTTTCCAAGGAGTTCAACACGGCATGGGGCGTGTCGGAGAACCCGAGTTCGAGCGCCGGCTTTGCCGGCGCCATCGGTCCCTTGGGGAAGGCTCGGAGGGGACCGCCGAGGCCCCCTTCGATGGGCAACGAAGTATGGCGAAGTAAATTGGAACGGCACCAGGCCATGCGAGAGATCACGCTGCTCGGCGCAACTGGATCGGTGGGCCTCCGAACGCTCGAGATCGTCTCCGCGTTTCCCGACGAATTCCGCATCGCGGGCCTGGCCGCGCGTGGCTCCAACATCGAGCGGCTCGCCGATCTCTGCCGCAAGTACTCGCCACGCGCGGTCGCGCTGCTGGATCCGACCGCCGTCGACCGGCTCGCCCGCGAGCTAGGCCATCCCCGCCCGGAGCTGCTCGCCGGGCCCGAGGGCCTGACGACGCTGGCGGCGGAGGTCCCGTCGGACATCGTGCTCTCGGCGCTCGTGGGGGGCGCCGGGCTCCTGCCGACCATGGCCGCGATCCGCGCGGGCAAGTCGGTCGCGCTGGCCAACAAGGAAACGCTCGTCATGGCGGGCGCGCTGATGACCGCCGCCGCGCGCGAGCGGAAGGTGCCGCTGCTGCCGGTCGACTCGGAGCATAGCGCGGTTTTCCAGTGCCTCATCGGGCACAACCGCGCTGATGTGCACCGGATCATCCTGACCGCATCGGGCGGACCGTTCCGCGAATGGCCGAAGGAGAAGCTCGCCGAGGCGACGATCGCCGACGCGCTCAGGCACCCGACGTGGAAGATGGGCGCGAAGATCACGATCGACTCCGCCACGCTGATGAACAAGGGCCTCGAGATCATCGAGGCGCGGTGGCTGTTCGACGTGGCGCCGGAGCAGGTGCACGTCGTCGTGCATCCGCAGAGCATCGTGCATTCGATGGTCGAGTACATCGACGGCGCTGTGCTCGCGCAGCTCGGCGTGGCCGACATGGCGATCCCCATTCTCTACGCGCTCACGTACCCGGAACGCCGGCCGACGCCGGCGGAGCGGCTGGACCTGACGCGGGTCGGCCAGCTCACATTCCACGAGCCCGACTACGATAAGTTCCGCTGTCTCACGCTCGCCCGGGCGGTCGTCGCGCGGGACGACGCGGCCCCGGTAGTCCTGAACGCGGCCAATGAGGTCGCGGTCGCCGCGTTCCTCGAGGGGCGCATCCGGTTCACCCAGATCGCGGAGCTGATCGAGCGGACGCTGGAGACGCAGGCGCTCGGCCGGCCCGGGTCGATCGAGGAGTGCGTGGCGATCGACGGTGCGGCGCGGCGCCTGGCGACGGACTTGCTGCCGCGGCAGGCTGGAGGACGAGCGTCGTGACCACGATCGGGTCGTTTGTCGTCGTCATAGGGATCCTGATCCTGATCCACGAGCTGGGGCACTTCATCGTCGCCCGGCTCGCCGGTGTCGGCGTCGAGCGCTTCTCGATCGGGTTTGGCCCGGTCCTCATG
>QHRS01000289.1 GCA_003221435.1 Candidatus Rokuibacteriota bacterium | reverse complement strand
GTGCGCGTACAGGCTGCCCGCGACCGCCGCGTACATCGCGCTCAGCACGAAGACCTGTACACGGCAGCGGACGACCGGCACGCCGAGCGCCTCCGCCGCCGGCTCGTGGGCGCCGAGGGCGCGGAGCGCGCGGCCGAAGCGTGAGTCGATGACGCGGAAGGAGAGCAGGAAGCCGCCGAGCGCGACCCCCCAGATCAGGTAGTACATCTTGGTCTTGGTGTCGAACACGAGGCCCAGGACCCGGAAGTCCGGCACGCCCGGAATCCCGGTCAGCCCGCCGGTCACCTCGGTCCACCGGGTGGAGACGATGATCGTGACCTGGCCGAGCGCGAGGGTCGCCATCGCGAGGTAATGGCCGCGGAGCCTGAGGATCGGCGCGCCGAGCGCCAACGCGACGAGGCCCGTGCCGACGGCGCCGGCCAGCATCGCGCCGACCGGCGCCAGCCCGAAGCCGGTCGTCAGAATGCCGGAGGCGTACGCGCCCATCGTCATGAACGCGTTGTGGCCGAACGAGATCTTTCCCGCGTACCCGAACAGCAGGTTCAGCCCGACGGCGACGATGGCGAACAGGCCCGCGAGCGCCATGACGGTCTCGGCGAAGACGTTTCCGAGCAGCGGCAGAGCCGCCACCGCCCCGCCGAGCGCCAGGAGGCCGAGAGGCGTCGCGAGCCGGTCGAGCCGTTCCACCGGCCACCGCACGCCGCGTCCGGTCAGCGGAGACCCATCTGGCGGAGGATCGCGCGGCTCAGCTCGCTCGCCGGGTCGGTGAGCTGATCGGCGATCGTGAAGTGATTCTGCCCGGCCATGTCCATGACCTCGCAGGCCAGGCCCCGCTTCTGCCACGCCAGAGCCAGCTCGTCGGTCTGCCGGTGGTACTCGGCGCCTTCGAGCCCGCCGACGGCGAGTAGCAACGGGCCCGATCGCGCGGGAACGGTATGGATCGGGCTGTTGCGTCTGGCCTGCTCGGGCCCGAGCCGCAGATCCGCGTTGAGATAGCAGAGACGGATCGGCTCGAGGTCGTACAGCCCGCTGATGCCACAGCCGGCCGTGATCACGTCCGCCGGCAGGCCGGCGAACGCGGGCCAGTCGGTCGACATCAGCATCGCGGCGAGATGCCCGCCGGCGGAGTGGCCGGACACGAAGAGCCGCTGCGCGTCGCCACCGAACGAGCGGGCGTTCTGGTAGACCCACGCGACCGCTGCGCGGCACTGCCGGACCAGCTCGTCCATGTCGACGGACGGCAGCAATGCGTAGTTGATCACCACGACCGTCGCCCCGGCCGGCCTGAAGGCGCGCACGACGTAGCTGAAATCGGCCTTGTCCAACGCCCGCCAGTAGCCGCCGTGCACGAACACGTGAATCGGCGCCGGCGCCGAGCCGGGCGCCGGGAAGATGTCGAGGGTTTCGCCCGCGCCCGGCCCGTACCGCACGTCGAGCCGGCAGGGCACCTCGCGCCGCGCCATCGCGCTCTCCGTCGTGTAGCGCGCGAGGTAGTGGGCGAAGTCGGTCACCTTGCCGCGGTTGTCGTACTCGCGGTCGAGCGCCTCGCGGTCGTAGTCGAGAAAAATCGGCTGCCCCATGATGCCCTCCTATACCAACCCGAAAATCATCACCGCATCTTCACCGGCCCGCCAGGGAATGGCGCGAGCCCACCGCCGCTACTGCTCGCCGTCTCGAGCGCCGGCTCCGCCGGCGCACTCCTTTCCTGGGGGAGGTCTCGGAGGGGCCGTCGAGGCCCCCTCCGACTGAGCTATATCTCTTCCTGCTGCAGCTCCACGAGCGGACGGAAGAAGCCCGAGGGCCGGACCAGCAGGATCACGAGGAGAATGCCGTAGGTCACCGCGTCGCCGTACATCGACGACACGAACGCGGTGCTGAGCGCCTCCAGGATGCCGAGCACCAGGCCCCCGACGATCGCACCGCCGATGTTGCCGAGCCCGCCGATGACCGCGGCGGCGAAGCCCTTCAGCGTGAACGCGAGCCCGGTGTTGAACTGCGTCGTGATGAGCGGGGTGAACACGACGCCGCCGAGCGCGCCGAGCAGCGCCGCCAGCGCGAACGACAGCGCGACCATGCGCTCGACCGGGATGCCCATCCACCCCGCGGCGCGGCGATTGATCGCCGAGGCCTTCATCGCCTTGCCGGTGAGCGTGTGGTTGAAGAAGCCGTGCAGCGCGGCCGCGGCGACGGCGGTGACGCCGAGCACCCAGAGCGCCTGCGGCGCGATCGAGACCCCGCCGAGCGCGAGCGGCCGATCGCCGCTGAAGGCCGGGAATGTCTGCGCGTCGCGGCTGATCAGGAGCATGACCGCGTTCGGGATGACCGTCGCGACCGCGAAGAGCATGAAGATGTACGTCCAGTCCTTGGCGCGTCGCCGCCAGAGCGGGCGGATCGCAACCCGCTCGATCGTGAGCCCGATCAGCGTCGTCGCCGCGATGGCGGCCAGCGCGGCCACCGGCAGGGGCACGCGCCCGTCCCCATAGATCACGAGCGTCAGCATGCCGCCCAGCATCACGAACTCGCCCTGCGTGAAGTTGATGATGCTGGTCGCGTTGTACATGATGCTGAAGCCGACCGCGTTGAGGCCGTAGATCGCCCCGAAGACGATGCCGTTGACGAGAAGCAGCGGCAGCAGGCTCAGCACGGGACCGGCCCGTTCCCGCCGAGGTAGATCTCCTCGACGAGCGGGTTCCGCCGGAGCTCGGCGCTC
>QHRS01000291.1 GCA_003221435.1 Candidatus Rokuibacteriota bacterium | reverse complement strand
CCCATCTCGAGGAGCGACGCCATGAGATTGATCGCTATGACGGACTTGCCCGTCCCTGGTCCGCCCTTGACCAGAACTACAGACCTTCTCCCCGAGTTCAGGCCGGACTTGGCGAGAGCGAGCACCTTGTCGAACACGACGAGTTGCTCGTCGAGGAGCGTGTAGACGGGATTGCCCCGGATCAGTCGGGCGACGTGCTCAAGTAGCTTCTTGGATGGCGCGTACTCCGAATTCTCGATCCTGCGTAGCACATCCAGGCCACGACCGCCGCATAGGCGCTCCCGAAGATAGCCGCACAACGGTTCCACATCGCCCGCGCTGAAAATGGGATAGACCGAGCGGCTTTCGGTAAATTTCGGTGATAGCAGTGGATCGTTGGGCTGGAAAGCATAGTTGTGGAGATAGGCGCACCCGCTAGCCGAGACCGGTTCGCTGCCACGGTGAAAGGCCGTGTTGTTGTCAGAGAGGTATCGTGTGTACTGGCCAACCTGGACTGACGGGTGGAGAATCTCCCGATCCGAGCCCCCTACCCAGGTGATCACTTCATTGTCTCCGTCAGCAGGCTCCGATCGCTCCCACTGTTTCAATTCGACGATCACGGCTTGGTCCTGAGATTTCTCGTCTTTCCCAGAGACGAGACAGTCCAACCGCTTTGATGTCAGGGGCAGCTGGTACTCGAGGAATACGCCGTGGTCCTTCAGGCTGGCCAGGTCAAACACCTGAGCCATGGCACGCAGGGAGTTTCGCCATGAGTTGACCTCAGCGGGAGGCGGATGGTAGCGATAGTAATGAAAGAAGGCATCGCGGAGCTTCTCCGCGATCCGGTTATGGACGGAATCGGATACGAAGTCGGTAGAGGATCCCGAATAGAGGCGCATGAGGATGCCAATCTAACGCTCTTGCTTGGCTATTGGAAGACATCCGCACCGCGCCGGTTTGCGCTAGACTCCCGCCCATGACCCTCATCTCCGGCACCCGCATCGGCAATTACGAGGTCGTCACGCCGCAGGGTGCCGGGGGCATGGGCGAGGTCTACCGCGCCCGCGACACCCGCCTCGACCGGACCGTCGCCATCAAGTCCCTTCCGCGAGTCTTCGCCACCGACCCCGAGCGCCTCGCCCGCTTCGAGCGCGAGGCAAAGCTGCTCGCCTCCCTCAACCACCCCAACATCGCCGCCATCTACGGGCTCGAGGACATGGAGGGCTCGCCCTACCTCGTGCTCGAGTTCGTCGAGGGGGAGACGCTGGCGCAGCGCCTCTCCCGAGGCGCGCTCTCGGCCCGCGAGACGCTGGAGGTCGGCGGACAGATCGCCTCGGCCATCGAGGCCGCGCACGCGCGCGGAATCGTTCATCGCGATCTCAAGCCCGGCAACGTCATGCTCAGTTCCTCCGGGAACGTGAAGGTCCTCGACTTCGGGCTCGCGAAGGGAGGCGGGGTGGAGGGGGCCGGCTCGACTTCGAATCTATCCTCCTCGCCCACCATGGCGCTCTCCGCCACCGGCCAGGGAATCATCCTCGGGACCGCGCCCTACATGAGCCCCGAACAGGCGCGGGGGAAGGTCGTGGATCGGCGGGCGGATATCTGGGCGTTCGGCTGCCTGCTCTTCGAATGCCTGACCGGCCATCCGGCGTTCCAGGGGGAGACGGTCTCCGACGTGATCGCGCGCGTTCTCGAACGCGAGCCCGACTGGGATGCCCTGCCCGCATCCGCTCCAACGCGACTCCGCGATCTCATGCAGCGCTGCCTCACCAAGGACGTCGCCGAGCGACCCCGCGACATCGGGGATCTGCGCCGCGAGCTTAGCGCCATCGCGCAACAGATGTCCTCCTCGGGGTCGCGCTCCGGGGCGGCCGCCGAGCTGCCGTCGCTCGCGGTGCTCTACTTCGACAACCTGTCCAGCGACTCCGAGAGCGAGTATTTCTGCGCGGGGATCACGGAGGATATCCTGACCGACCTCTCGAAGATCAAGGGCCTGCGCGTGGCGTCGCGAAACGCGGTAGCCCGCTACCGGGGCTCTCCGGCCGATCTTCCCAAGGTCGCCTCCGATCTCGGAGTGAAGTCGGTGCTCGAGGGAAGCGTCCGGCGCGCCGGGGATCGCGTGCGGATCACGGCGCAGCTCATCAACGCCTCGAACGGATTTCATCTTTGGGCCGAGCGGTATGACCGCACGCTCGCGGACGTATTCGCGGTGCAGGAGGAGATCGCCAAGTCCATCGCCGAGGCGCTGCGCGTTGCGCTGACGCCGGCAGAGTCCGAGAGCCTCGTGCAGAACCGCCCCGACAATGTTCGCGCGTACGATCTGTACCTGCGAGGCCGGCAGCGCTACGGCAGCTACACGGCGGAGGCGCTGCGTGAGGCGCTCGAGCTGTTTCAGCAAGCGATCGCGATCGACCCCGGCTACGCCCTGGCGTGGGCAGGGGTCGCCGATTGCCATGGGCAGTTGTTGCAGTACGAAATTGCGAAGGACCCCAAGGAGACCGCGCGATTGGGATTCGAAGCGGCGCGACGCGCGATCGCGATCAACCCGCGGCTGGCTGAAGCCCACAAGGCCGAGGCGCTCGTTCTGAGGTTCACCGGGGATCTCGCCGGATCGAAGGCGGCCCTCCTGAAGGCCCTCCATGCGAACCCCCGGTTCGTTCCGGCCCTCATCAACCTGGCGGTCGACGCCATGTCCAACGCGGATCTGGCGGGGGCGGAGCGTTTCATCCGCAGGGCGCTCGAGATCGATCCGCAGGAGCCTTTCGCGACCACCTGGCTGGCGCAAGTGCTGAAGTTTACGAGCCGCGAGGACGAGGCGATGGGGGTGGCTCATCGTCTGAGACAGCTTTCGGACGACCCTTTCTACGTCACCGCGACCCATCTCCTGCCGGCCTGGGTCCACCTGGAACGAGGCAACCTCGCGGGCGCCGAGCAGGCACTCCGAGACGGGATCGCCGATAGCGTCGACCCGGACAGGATGCGGGCAGTCGAGGCTGCGATCGCGGCGCGCTCCGGTCGGGAGAAGGATGCAAACCGCCTGCTTGGCGAGATCGAGAAGGGTCCACAGATGGGCCCGACCGCTCTCGCGATCGCCGCATCCGCCGCCCTTCGACTCGGAAAGCCTGATCTCGCCGAGCGCCTCCTCGACCGCAAGTACATCCGCGACTTCGTGGCGTGGACCGTGCGCCTCGATCCGGAGCTGCACCCGCTTCTCGACCGCGAGCGCTTCGCGCCGCGCCGTGCGTCGGCGACGCTTGTGTGGCCGCTGGAGGCGCCGATGATCGACGCCGCCCGCCACGCGTTGTTCAAGGAAGTGCGGATCGAGTCCGGGATGCCGCAGGGAAGCGACCTGACTTCGGGCCGGTGAGCCGTGGGCCTGAAATACTCAGGCATTACCTGGCAACGACTTAGAACTGCCCGATATGCTGACGTGTCGCAAAAACAGCAAAATTGCGACACGTTTCCTTGACGTGTCGTCGTCGGCGACATGCCTATCGCGTGTTACTATGCGTGCGCGCTGGGCCCCGAACCCCTGCTCGCAGGAACGCACCTCACTGGGCTCGAGTCTCCCCCAGGGGACAGTCTCATTTTCGGGTTCGGGAAGAAGTTGCTCGTATACGAGCGACACGCTCGCCAGAGAATGTCACAGAGAAATGTCACGGAAGAGCAAGTCAAAGCCGTCCTCGCCGCGCCTGATTGGAGTGCGCCAGCAGTACGACCCAATGCCAGGAAGTTCGTGAAGAGGATCGCGGGGCGATCACTCACAGTGATTGCCGAAAGCGAACTCGGGTTCGTTAGGGTGATAACCGTTTACTGGAGCACCGAGGATTGACGATGAGTCCCCGCAAGCAGCCGATAGGTTTCGAAATCTCGACAAGTGCCCGCGATGACGGGACGATAGAGGCAGTTTACATTTATTTCGCGCACAAGCCGGTCGCCTCAACGCGGGAGATCAAGGGCGACGCGCTTCTCGCGGATTTCGACGCGCAGGGCAACATCATCGGCTTCGAGATTCTCGCTCCGGTGAAGTTTTCGGACATTCTGGATCTGGTCGAGCCACCTAGACGCGCGCCGTTTGAGAAGTTCGTCCGGCAGGCCGCGCCACCCTCTCTAGTCCACGCGTAGCGCCTTCATGCCAGTCACCTCCGGCGCGACCATTGGCCCCTATCAGGTAGACCGCGAGATCGGCCGCGGCGGAATGGGTGTGATCTTTCTCGCCCACGATGCCCGGCTCGGCCGCACCGTGGCGCTCAAGGCGCTTCCGGACGACGTTGCCTCCGATCCCGAACACCTCCAGCGATTCGAGCGCGAGGCGCGCGTTCTGGCCTCGCTCAGCCATCCGAACGTCGCGGCGATCTACGGCCTCGAAGAGAGTGAAGGCCGGCGCTACCTGGCGCTCGAGCACATCGAGGGCGAGACGCTCGCAGATCGGCTCAAGCGCGGGCCGCTGCCTCTACAAGAGGCCCTCGAGATCT
>QHRS01000294.1 GCA_003221435.1 Candidatus Rokuibacteriota bacterium | reverse complement strand
CACGCGAGAGCACGTGAAGGTTGCGGTCTCCGGCGACGCGGGGGACGAGCTGTTCGGCGGCTACGCCCGCCAGCTCGGCATGCGGCTGGCTGATGTCTATCAACGCCTTCCCGCACCGCTCCGCCGGCGCGTCCTCGATCCGCTCTGGCGCGCGTTCGGCCCGGTGGAACGCCGCCCCGGTCAGGCCAGCCCGGTGCGGTTTCTCCAGGCGGCCGGCAAGTCCCGTCCCGAGCGCTACGCGCAGTGGATGGGGTGCTTCACCGAGACGGACAAGCGCGGGCTCTACACCGGCGAATTCCTCTCGCGCGTCCGGGCGACGCCCTCGTCCGACCTGCTGGCGCCGCTCTTCGCCCGCGTCGCCCGGCTGGACGGCCTGGATGCGGCGCTATTCGTGGACACGACCTTCTATCTGCCGAACGACCTGCTCGTCAAGGTCGACATCGCCAGCATGGCCAACTCGCTGGAGGTGCGCGCGCCCCGAAGGTGCCGCGGCGTGACCTCAAGGGACTTTTCAGGGCGACCACGGCCGACCTGATGCCGCCGGAAGTACTGGGCCGCGGAAAGCAGGGGTTCGCCGTTCCGCTCGCGCGCTGGTTTCGGGGTCCGCTCAGCGCTCTGCTGCGGGACACGTTGTGCGCGCCGGCCGGCCGCCGCGGCTACTTCGCGCCGGGCGCAGTCGATCGTATGGTCGACGATCACGTCCTGGGCAAGGCCGACCACGCGCATCACTTGTGGGCGCTCCTCATCCTCGAGCTTTGGCATCGCGAGTTTCGCGTCGCATCGATAGCTGCGCCGCCCTCCGCGCCGCGCGGGATTCCGACGCCGGCGGCGGGTGTATAATCCGCCCTCGTATGCGGCCCTCCTCCACCGGAGTTCAGCAGGGCCGTGGCCATCCCGTCCGACAGGGACGAGCCCGGACGATTCCCGTCTTTCTCGTCGATCTCGGCGCGCTGCTGACGCGTATTGAATGCGGCGACGCCGAGGGGCGCCCGCTTCCCCTCGGCACCGGCGCCGAGCGGGCGATCGAGATGATCACGACCCAGACGGCATCAGGGCGCAAGGTCATGTTCGTCGGCAACGGGGGAAGTGCCGCGATCGCCAGCCACCAGGCCATCGACTACTGGAAGAACGGCGGGATGCGGGCGATCGCGTTCAATGACGCGTCGCTGCTCACGTGCGTGGCGAACGATTTCGGGTACCCCCACGTGTTCGAGAAGTCCATCGAGATGTTCGCCGATCCCGGGGACGTGCTGATCGCGATCTCGAGCTCGGGCAAGTCGGAGAACATCTTGCGGGCGGTCGCCACGGCGGTGAAAGCGCAGTGTCGCGTCGTGACGATGTCCGGCTTCTCCCCCGACAACCCGCTCCGTCGTCAGGGCGAGGTGAACTTCTACGTGCCGTCGCACTCTTACGGGTTCGTCGAGATCGCCCACCTCTCCCTCTGTCACGGCATGGTCGATACGATCACCGAGCGCAGGTCCTGACGCGTCGGCGTTTTGAGAGCCTGGCTGCACGAACCACTACTCGCACACGACCGACAGCGAGCCCGTGCTCCAGTTCATCTCGCGGGCGCGTGTCCAGCCCGTCTGCCACGAGTGCCACGAATCGCTCGGCGCCGATTGACCTTCGAGCCGAACTGCCTTGCGCGCGGTGGAGTGGGTGCCGGAGGTAGAATGGCGGGGACGCGATGAAGCCGTACGACATTCACGTGTTCGTCTGCATGAACCGCCGGGATCCCTCCGACCCTCGCGGGTGCTGCGCCGAGAAAGGCTCAGAGGCGATCCGCGACTATTTCAAGAAGGCGGTCAAGGCGCGGGGCGTGCCGGGGCGCGTGCGGGTCAATCAGGCGGGCTGCCTCGACCAGTGCCAGTTCGGTCCCTCGGTGGTGATCTACCCCGCCGGGATCTGGTACACCGTGCGCACCACCGAGGAGGTTGACGTGATCATCGACGAACACCTGCTGGGCGGCAAGCCTGTCGAGCGCCTGCTCATGGGCACGCGCTGATCTCCCTCAAGGGAGCCCTCATCCCCCGCCGGCTCAGGTACCCGCAACCGCTCCTCTGACCAGTCCCGTCGTCAGGTCCGAGCGGCAGCAGCGATAGCAAAGGCACACGCGCGGTGGCGTGCTAATGTGGTCGGCATGACCGGCGTGCCGTTCCGCGACACATTCTGGAACGTGCCGCACACGGTCCAGGTGTTGCTCTACGCGGGCGCCCTCGTTGCGGTCGGCATCTTCGCCTACGGTACCTGTCAGCGCATTCAGCTCTGGCGGCGGGGAACACCGGAGCAGCGGTTCGATCGGATCGGCGAGCGCCTCTGGCTCGTCGCCGTGCAGGCGCTCGGCCAGGCGCGGACACTCTCGCAGGCGTACCCGGGCATCATGCACGCGACGATGTTCTGGGGCTTCCTCGCCCTGTTCATGGGGACGGTGCTGGCCACGATCGATTTCGACATCACGCTGCCGCTGTTCCGCTACAAGCTGCTCCGGGGGCCGTTCTACCTCGCGTACGAGACCGTGCTCGACCTGTTCGGACTCTTCTTCGTGATCGGGCTCGGCATGGCCGTCTACCGGCGGTTCGTCGTGCGGCCGCATCGTGTCGATCCGACGCCCCGGTTCGCGAACGTGCTGGCGCTGCTGTTCCTGATCAACCTGACCGGGTTCGTCGTCGAGGCCTGCCGCCTCGCCGTGACGCGGCCCGAATGGGGACCGTGGTCGCCCGTCGGCTACGCGCTGGGCCGGGGGCTGCTCGCCGCCGGCATGTCCGAGAGCGGGCTCCGCGCGTTGCATCTCTCGACGTGGGGGTTCCACGCGGTGCTCGCGCTCGGCTTCATCGCGATGATCCCGTACTCGTACTTCATTCACCTCATCACGACCCCGCTCAACATCTTCTTCTCGAAGCTCACACCGCGCGGCGCGATCCGGGAGATCGCGAACATCGAGGAGGCTGACACGCTCGGCGTCTCCCGGCTCGCCGAGTTTTCCTGGAAGCGCCGGCTCGACTTCGACGCGTGCGTCGAGTGCGGCCGGTGCGAGGCCGCGTGCCCGGCCTACCTGGCGGGGACGCGGCTCAGCCCGAAGGCGATCATCGTCAAGCTCCGGCGGCACATGCACGGCGAGCTGCCGGGGCCGATCCATGGCGCGCTGATCGCGGCCGACGAGCTGTGGGCGTGCACGACCTGCATGGCCTGCGTGCAGGAGTGCCCGGCGTCGATCGACATCGTCGACACGATCCTCGACCTCCGGCGCTATCTCACGCTCTCCGAGGGGGCGCTGCCGTCGACCGCGCCCCAGTCGCTGCAGAACATCCAGCGGGCGGGAAATCCCTGGGGATTGCCGCCGGCCGAGCGGCTCCGGTGGGCCGACGGGCTCGGCGTCCCTGTCCTCCAGGAAGGCGCGGAAGTCGAGTACCTGTACTGGGTCGGATGCTCCGCGTCGTACGACCGGCGCAACCAGTCGATCGCGCGGGCGGTCGTGAAGATCCTCCGGGCCGCGGGAGTGTCCTTTGCCGTCATGCGGGAAGAGCGCTGCCACGGCGAGGTCGCGCGGCGGCTCGGTGAGGAGTACCTCTACCAGACGGTGCAGCGGGAGAACATCGGGAACCTCAACAGGTACCGCTTCCGGAAGATCGTCACCCATTGCCCGCACTGCTTCAACACGCTGAAGAACGAGTTCCCCCAGTTCGGCGGGACCTACGAGGTGCTGCACCACTCGGTCGTCATCGACCGGTTGATCAAGGACGGCCGATTCCTGCTACCTCGGGCGGTACAACGGGATCTTCGAGCCGCCCCGCGAGGTGGCGAGAGCGGTGCCGGGGCTCCGGCTCGTCGAGCTGCCCCGCAACCGCGAGCGGGGGCTCTGCTGCGGCGGCGGCGGCGGGCACATGTGGATGGAGGTGCCGTCGGAGAAGCGCGTGAACATCATCCGCGTCGAGGAGGCGCTCGAGGCGAAGCCCGACGTCGTCGGCACCGCCTGCCCGTTCTGTCTGGCCATGTTCGACCTGGGACGGAAGGTGAAGGGCGCCGACGAGACCCTCGCGGTCAAGGACGTGAGCGAGCTGGTGGCGGAGAGCCTGCCCTGATGCGAGAGCTGCTCCGCATCCTTCCGGATCTCGCCCGCCTGATCGGCCGGCTGGTCGCCGATCCGGTCCTGCCCCGCGCGGCGAAGATCGCGCTCGCCGCCGCCGTCGCGTATCTGCTGAGCCCGATCGACCTGATTCCCGACTTCATCCCGGTCGTCGGCATCCTCGACGACGTGCTGGTCGCGGCGATCGTCGTGGACGGGTTGCTCAACTATGTCGATCGCGGGCTCGTGCTCAAGTACTGGCCCGGCGACGCCAGATCGCTCCAGCGCGTGGCGAGCGTGGCCCGCTGGCTCGCCGTGTGGGTCCCGCGCCGGGTCAAGCGCCGCGTCTTCGCGGGTCGGTGATGGCGACTCCCCCCCAACCTCCCTGGCGCCGTCCGGTCCCCTCGGAGGGGAGTCCGGAGCCTGCGCCGGGCCCTTGGCTCGCGGCGCAGCGCGCGTCGCGGACACCCGGCAAGGCGGAGAGGATCCTGGGCACGCCCGTCAGAGTCGGGGAGGCGCGGTGGGGCCGGCGGATGCTGATCGGCGTGGTTGTCGTGGCCGTGCTGTTCGGAGCCATCGGCTGGTATCGTCACCTCACGCGCCCCCCTGTGTCCGTGCGGCCGGCGATCCGGACTTCCGGACCCGAGGCGCCATCCACCGTGACGCCGTCGACGCCATCATCCGCGCGGGTGCCGTCGTCGACGACGACGACGTCGAATCGCCCCGGCCGCGACGCTCGTGGGCCGTTGGCGCTCAACGCGAAGCAGCTGGCCGACGCGCTTCAGTCTGAGCCCGAGCTCACTGCCATTCAGGTTTTCGACCGCCGCTATCGTGGCCGCGAGGTGACCTGGGCCGGGACCGTGACGAGCTCGCCGCCGACGTACACGCTGCCGTACTTCGAGTTCATGGACACTGACGGCATTCATGTAATCGCCTGGTGCGCGCGGAACGGCGGGCCGTCTGCGGGGACGACCGTGACGGTTCGCGGCCATCTCGCATCGAATCCCAAGGGTGCGTTTGTCCTGGAACGCTGCCGGATTCTGTAAATGCGACCGCTAATTGACTTTGACTTTGCTGTTTGGCTATCGTAGAGGCTCGCTCGAAACGGGGTATGCTCCCCGTGGCGCTGGCGAAGGCGGGGATAGCGCGTGATTGGACAACTACCGCTGCCCCCGGAGAGGATCTCATGAAGGTCTTCAATACCTCATTCGCGGTGACGAGCGAAGAGCGGACCGAGTTTTTGGACATCACCAAGCGAGTCCGTGAAGCACTCGAGCAGTTCCCGGTCAACAGCGGCATCGCCCTCGTCAACACGGTGCACACGACCTGCGCGCTGTTCCTGAACGAGTTTCAGGGCGCGCTCATCGACGATCTGAAGACGCTGATGGAACGGCTCGTCGTCGAGCGCGGGGGGTACCGCCACGACGATCCTCGATACTCCGATTGTGAGCGCGGCAATGCGCACGCCCATCTGCGGGCGACGTTGCTGGGGCGGAGCATCGCCATCGGTGTCAACGATGGCGATCTGACGCTCGGGCGGTTCCAGTCGATCATCTTCGCCGAGATGGACGGGCCTCGGACGCGCGAGATCAACGTACAGGTGATCGGAGAGTAGCGGCGGGGGCTGCCCGCCACCGTCGAAAGAGAGAGCTCGTAGGACCCAGATCTGAGCCTGGGCGGCGCGCGCAGCGATCGGGCGGACTTCCGGGCCACCCTGGCCTGGATGGGGAGCGCGCACGCAAATCTTCTTGACCCGTTGGGCTCGTCTACGTACGATACCGTTCAAATTTTGAACATGGTGCGACGCTGCCACGCCACATGGTCCGCGTAAGTGGATCAGGCGTCCCAGCGCGACCTCAAGATCCTGACGGAAATCTCGGAGCGTCAGGACATCACTCAGCGGGGCCCTTCCGAGAGCCCGGGGATCGCCTTGGGCCTCACCAACCTCTATCAAGCGCCTTGCCCGCAAGAGCGACATCCAGACCACGACGATTCCCCCGAATCGGTTGAAGGACCTGCATGAGGCCCTGCGGCCGGTGACCGTCGGCGGCCTCAAGGGTATCGCGCTGTACGGCACCGGCGAGGCGGCGGAGCTGGCGTACGCCACGCTCAAGGAGATCGGGCCCGACCCGATGGGCCGGAGGGCCTAGGAGCGCGGCCGGGGCCCCCGCCGCGGTCTCCCTCAGACGGTCGGACGGGGATCCGCATGGGAGCGAAGGGGGCCGGCACGAACCGGCCGGCTGCCTTCTGTCTGTAAGTGACGGGGCGGAAGTTTGCGCGGAGACGGAAGGCGGATGACGAAACTCGGATGCGAAGAGACGGTGGGCGAGGGGGTCGGCGCACTCGCGCCGGGGACGGAAGTCGAGGTGATCCGCGGCCCGCTGACGGGCGTGCGCGGAGTCTTGATTCGCAGAGACCCACGGTGGCGACGGTCATCTCCGTGAACGCCGTCCGTCAGGGCGCAGAGGTTCGAGATCGACGCGGTGGACGTCGAGCCGATTTGAGACGGTGACGGTGCGCCCAAGACTCCTCGCTCTGCTCCGGTGTCCCCGATGTCGGGGCAAGCTCGCCGCGGCAACGTTCGTCCAGTCGCCGAACGACGAGGCTGTGGTCGATGGAGTCCTGACCTGTCGGTGCGGCGAGCGGTATCCGATCGTCGACACGATCCCGAGGATGCTCCCCAACGCCTTCGCGATGTTCCCCGAGTTCACGGACCGGTACCGAGAGCGCCTCGGTGGCGTGCCGGGCGCCGCGTCGCGCCTCGCGCGCGGGAAATTCGAACGCCAGCTCGACCGGACGCGTGAGAGCTTCGGTACTCCGGATCTCTTCAGGGGCCAACTCGGCCTCGATGCCGGGTGCGGATCCGGACGCCACATCTACCATGCGGCGGCCTGCGGGACCGAGATGGTGGGCATGGACTTCAGCCGTGCGATCGACTCGACGCAGCGGAACACGCGACACCTGCGCCACGTCCACCTCGTGCAGGGCGACATTTACGCGCCCCCGTTCGCAGAGGGCGCGTTTGACTTCGTCTACAGCATCGGCGTGCTGCACCATCTCCCGGATCCGGCACGGGGGCTGCGGGCGCTGACGCCACTGCTGCGACCCGGGGGCAGCATCTTCATCTGGGTGTACAGCAGGAACCGCCGCGTCGTGAACCTGCTCCTCGAGATCGTGCGGACGGCAACCACGCGGCTGCCCTATGCGCTCGTGAACGCGTTGTCCTTCGTCGGGGCCGCGGTCGATCAGTACTGCTTCGTTCTGCCGTACCGCGCCCTCCGGCGGATCCCCAAGGCCGGCCCGCTGATCGACGCCCTGATGTTTCCGCGAGTCAAGATGTACAGCGCGTACCCGTTTGCGGTGCTTCACGCCGACTGGTTCGATCGCCTGGCCGCGCCGATTCGGTTCTATTACTCAGAGGAGGAGGTCGAACGGTTTGTTCAGGAGGCCGGCATCTCGGATGTCAAGGTGACGCCGACGGGTCTCTATGGCTGGCGCGCGAATGGTGTCCGGCGGTAAGTGCGCGGCGGAAGCAACGGCCACGCCCTCCCGTCTCAGGCTCCTGAGCCTTCTCCCTTCACAGGGTGCGAAGGGCGCCCGCCGTCCGGCCGCGTGCGAGCGATGACGGATGGGACGCCCTCGGTGGGCGGCAAGGCGAGCGATGCTGCGCGGGCGTGACATCGTCTGCATCTCGTCGATCGACTGGGACTTCATCTGGCAAGGCCATCAGCAGATCATGTCGACGCTCGCAGCGCAGGGAAATCGTGTTCTCTTCATCGAGAACACAGGGGTGCGGCCGCCGCGCTTGCAGGATTTCCACCGGCTGCGCCACCGCGTCGAGCAGTGGTGGCGTAGCACCAAGGGCTTCCGGCGGGAGCGGGAAGACCTGTACGTGTTCTCACCGCTCATCGTGCCGTTTCCATACT
>QHRS01000293.1:2320-5270 GCA_003221435.1 Candidatus Rokuibacteriota bacterium | reverse complement strand
CGTGCTCGGGATCACGGTGGTGCTGCACGACGGCGCGGTGGTCACGCTCGGCGGTGAGGCGCCCGATGCCCCGGATTTCGATCTCGCCGCGGCGGTGATCGGCAGCGAAGGCACGCTCGCGATCGTCACCGAGATCTGCGTGCGGCTGCTGCCCAAGCCCGAGGCGGTGAAGACGATGCTGTTCGACTACCTCACCGTGGAGGCGGCGTGCCGCACGGTGTCGGCGGTGATCGCGTGCGGCATCGTGCCCGCGGCGATGGAGATCATGGACCGCCACACCGTGGGGCTGGTCGAGGCGTGGCTCAAGCTGGGCCTTCCGCTCGACGCCGGAGCGGTGCTGCTCATCGAGGTCGACGGTCCCGCCGTCACGCTGCCGCCGCAGGTCGAGCGGATCGCGGCGCTCGCGACGGCGAACGGCTCGCGGTCCACGCGCGTGGCGCGCGACGAGGCGGAGCGCGCCGCGATCTGGCGCGGCCGCAAGTCGGCGTTCGGCGCCTACGGCCGCTCGGCGAGCGGCTTCTACATCATGGACGGCGTGGTGCCGCGCACGCGGCTGGCCGAAGCGCTGTCGATCATTTACCGCCTCGCCGAGGAGCGCGGGCTCGAGGCCGGCAACGTGTTCCACGCCGGCGACGGCAACCTGCATCCGCACGTCCTGTTCGACGCCGACGATCCGGCCGCGCAGGCGCGCGCGCTCGAGGCGTCGCACGAGATCCTGCGCATGTGCATCCGGTTCGGCGGCACGATCTCGGGCGAGCACGGCGTCGGCATCGAGAAGCGTCCCATGATGACGGAGCTGTTCGCGCCGGCGGACCTCGCCGCCATGGAGGCGTTCCGGCGTGCGTTCAATCCGGACGAGCTGCTCAATCCCGGCAAGATCCTGCCCGCGGGCGCCGGATGCGGCGAAGCGGCTCCCGGCGACGGGGCCGCGCGCGATCGCGGCGGCGCGCCGGCGCAGCTTGGCGGCATGGCGGTGGGCGCCGGCGATGCGGAGGGGCCGTGGATCTGACGGTGTCGTTGCAGCGCGGGGACATGGCGGTGGGCGCCGGGATGCGGAGGGGGCCGTGGATCTGACCGCGCCTGGGCGCCCGTGAGCCCGAGCGTGGCGCCGGGGCTCGTCTCCGAGCGGGCGCTCGAGCCCGAACGCTTTGCGATCGGCGGTGTGCCTCCGCGCTTCGCGGCGCGCCCCCTGGATCGGGACGAGCTGTGCGAGTTGCTGCGCGCCGCCGCCCGCGACGCGCTCGCGGTCGTGCCGTGGGGCGGCGCCACCGCGTTGCCGCGCGAGGCGGCGCCCGCTCGCTACGACCTCGCGATCGACCTGGGCGCGCTCGACCGCGTGATCGAGTACGAGCCCGGGGACCTGACGCTCACCGCGGAGTGCGGCGTCACGCTCGCGGCGCTGGACGCCGCACTCGCGGCCCGCGGCCAGGAGTTGCCGCTGGAAGCCGCGCATGCCGCGCGCGCCACGCTCGGCGGCACGCTGGCGGCGAACGCCTCGGGGCCGCGGCGCCGGCGGTTCGGCGCGCCGCGCGATCGCATCCTGGGAGCCCGGTTCGTGCTGGGCGACGGCACGCTCGTCCGCACCGGCGGCAAGGTGGTGAAGAACGTGGCCGGCTACGGCATCCATCGGCTCCTGTGCGGCTCGCGGGGCGGGCTCGCGATCTTCGTGGACGCGAGCCTCAAGCTGCTCCCCGCCCCCGCGGCGCGGGCGGCGCTGATCTACGAGGTGGATGCCGGATCACTCGGCGACGCGGCGCGGTGGTCGCCGTTCCCGCGTCTCGAGCCGGCCGTGCTCACGATCGTGGGCGCTGCGGGCGCTCGCGGCGGAGCAGGTCCGCTCCCCGGCGCGAGCGGCGCTTCGCCGCCCGAGGTCCCGGGCGCTCGCGGCGGAGCGGACCCGCTGCCGGGCGCGAGCGGCGGCGACGGCTTCTGGCTCGCGATCGGCTTCGAGGATGATCCGCCGCGGATCGCGGAGCTCGAGGCCATCACGACGCGCGCGCTCGGCGCTCCGGCGCTCAAGCTGGAGGGCGCGGATGCGGAGGCGGTGTGGCAGCGGCTCGCCGATCTGGAAGACTCGGGCTCCACGCGGCTCACGTTCGTGACCGCCCATAACACCCCCGCGGCCCTCGCCCGCTGGCTGGGGTCACCCGAGCTCGGCGCGTGTGTATTCCACGCCCCGTGCGGAACGCTGCACGTGTTCCCCGAGCCGCGGCGCGCGCAGGCGTGCGTGGCCGAGCTGGCTGCTCTGGGTTTCAGCCTGACCCGAGCGCGTGGCGCCGACGTCGTTGCTGCGATCCCGCCGGCCGCCGCCACGAAGGCGCTGCGGGGCCGGGTGCGTGCGGCGCTCGATCCCGGGGCCAGATTCGCGCTCGGCGAGCGCTGGGAGCGCTCGACCGGCTGAGCCCCGACGCTGCTGGAGACTCATCGTTGAGCTTGCCCTGACTGCGGCCGATGCAATAGCCTGACGCTCTCCCCGCGCCATAGCACGATCCGAGGAAACGACATGCCCCCCACGCTTCGCCGACTTTTCGCCCTGGCCGCCGCCCTCGGGATCGCGGTACTCGGCCCGGGCTGTAGCAAGAAGAGCACGAAACCCCCTCCGATCGAGGTCCTCACCCAGGAAGAGTCCGACGATCTCGTCCAGCAAGTCGCCTTGATGGTCTCCACCGATCGCGGCGGGTGGCTCGTGGACCTCCAGAGCACGCTCCAGAGCATCCCGCAGTTCGCTCCCGGCCGGGCCGCTCGCAACCGGAGCCTGCTCGCGTTTCCCACCGGCATGCGCCCGGGCTTCCGCATCGACCGCGACACCGTGTTCACGGTCGCGTCGATGACCGATTCGTTCTTCTACTTCTACACCGACTCGAGCGGCGATTCGCTCGGCGCGTGGGCCGACTCCGTGGTGCAGGTCGACGGCATCTGCCACGCCACGGGCACGATCAGCAGCGACACC
>QHRS01000293.1:561-2273 GCA_003221435.1 Candidatus Rokuibacteriota bacterium | reverse complement strand
CCTTCCGGGCGGTGTTCCGCGGCGCGCACGTCTACTACTCCACGACCGGATTCGTCGACTACGAGGCCTACATGCAGCGCAATCCAGCCACGAACCCGTGGCCGGTGGCGGGGACGGCGAACGCGTTCCTGTTCGCCGACGTGCTGCGCACCCCCAATCCCACGGACATCTCGAACACGCTGGAGGCGACGGTGTCGATCAACTTCGACGGCACGCCGACCCCCACCGTGGACGTCACCGACGAGCTGGAGAGCCCGAACCCCAAGTTCCATTACCGGATCGATCTGCGCACCGGGGCGATTCTCCAGCGGCTGCCGTAGTCGCCGGGTCTGGATCCCGCAACTCCGCCGGCATCGGCGACCGGGCGCTGGCCGCGGCCGTGCGCGGATTCGGACCGCCTCGCGACCATTAAGAAGCTTCCTCCAGTCCATCTCGATCCGCCTTTCCGCGCGAGGTTCGCACCGGTCGGAGGCTTCTTCAACACTCCGGGCACGAGGGCGCCCGTTGGCTCAG
The DNA here is from genome assembly GCA_003221435.1 of Candidatus Rokuibacteriota bacterium. Taxonomy (GTDB): domain Bacteria; phylum Methylomirabilota; class Methylomirabilia; order Rokubacteriales; family CSP1-6; genus AR9. The sequence continues at coordinate 1,760 of QHRS01000293.1, read as the reverse complement.
CGTCTTTCGTTTGTGCTCGGCACCGCATCGCTAGCATGATCACGCCTCCATTTCCGGGTCAGGAGGTGTCCGCATGGAGCTCACATCGGTGATTCCGCTGGTGCTGCTCGTGGCCGGCCCTGGCGCGGCGGGGGCGGCACGCACGGCCGCCCCGCTCGCCCACACGTATTCCATCGTGGCCCGCGATTCCGCGACGGGCGAGCTGGGCGTGGCGGTGCAGTCGCATTACTTCTCGGTGGGTCCGATCGTGCCGTGGGCCGAGGCCGGCGTCGGCGCGGTCGCCACGCAGTCGCTCGTGCTCGTGGACTACGGCCCCAAGGGCCTGGACCTGATGCGGCAGGGGCTCACGGCCCCGCAGGCGCTCGACGCGCTGCTCAAGGTCGATTCCAACCCCGACGTGCGGCAGGTGGCGATGGTCGACGCCCGCGGCAACGTCGCCGCGCACACCGGGCCCATGTGCATCCCGGCCGCCGGCCAGCACGTGGGCAATCACTACTCCACCCAGGCCAACCTCATGTCGAACGACAAGGTGTGGCCGGCGATGGCCGCGGCGTACGAGCGGGCCAGCGGCGACCTGGCGGAGCGCCTGCTGCAGGCGCTGGAAGCAGGCGAGCGGGCGGGCGGCGACATCCGCGGCCGGCAGTCGGCCGCAATCCTGATCGTGAAGGCGCAATCGAGCGGGAAGCCATGGCAGGATCGGGTGATGGACCTGCGCGTGGAGGATCATCCCGATCCGCTGAAGGAGCTGCGCCGCCTGGTGCGGCTGCGCCGCGCCTACAACCTCGAGGATCAGGGCGACAACTTCATCGCCGAGAAGAAGCCAGAGCAGGCGCTCGAGGCGTACGCCCAGGCGGCCAAGCTGGCGCCGGAGATCGTGGAGTTGCAGTTCTGGGCCGCGGTGTCGATGTACACGAACGGCCAGGAAGCGAAGGCGCTGGAGACGTTCAAGACCGTGTTCGCGCGCGAGGGCAAGCGCTGGGTCGATCTGGTGTCGCGCATCGCCAAGGTGGGGCTGTTCCCCGACGACCCCGCGAAGATCGAGCAGGTGCAGCGGCAGTGGAGCGGATTCCGGGCCAAGCGCTGAGGCGACGATGTGCGCCCCGGGCAACCGGCGAGCGCTATCGGCTCGAGCGCGGCCGAGGGCCGGCGGCGCGGCAACTGTCGACATGTTCGCCCGCGGAATTGGGACGCAAGGTCGG
>QHRS01000293.1:0-543 GCA_003221435.1 Candidatus Rokuibacteriota bacterium | reverse complement strand
TCGGAACGTGGGTATATGTTGCGTTCCCAGCTGACGCCTCGGCTGCTCCCCACTTTCAAGGAAGGCCGCCGGGCGTCCCGAGTTTCCACGCCCGGGTCGACTCATGCCGAACTTCGTGACACAGGATCCCCGCCGTTGAGCGCCGACAAGAAGCGCGTGACGTTCTCCGACGCGTGGCGTGAGGCGCGCGAGCTGGTGTGGGCGCATCGCTCTCGGCTGGGGCTTGGGCTCGCGCTCATGTTCGTGAGCCGGCTGGCGAGCCTCGTGCTCCCCGCCACCACGAAGTTCCTGATCGACGACGTGATCGGCAAGCGACAGATCGAGAAGCTGGCGCCGATCGCGCTGGCCGCGGGGGCCGCGACGCTGGTGCAGGCCGCGACGTCGTTCGCGCTCACCCAGCTGCTCGGCATCGCCGCGCAGCGCGCCATCACCGACATGCGCAGGAACGTCATGTCGCACGTCATGCGGCTGCCGGTCCGCTACTTCGACTCAACGCAGACCGGCATCCTGATCTCGCGCATCATGAACGACGCCGAGGGCATC
>QHRS01000292.1:2292-7430 GCA_003221435.1 Candidatus Rokuibacteriota bacterium | reverse complement strand
ACGACCTTCATGCAAATCCTCCGCGCAAGGAGAACATTTTGATGAGCCCGGACCGCACCCAGGATGGAAGATCGACGTCCGAAAACAGCACGAGATCCGAGTGTACGAATAGACGAAACACCCGCACGACGCCGAACGCCGTCGCCCCCACCGCCGCGGCGGCCGCGACGTAGAACACCGCGCCCTCGACGAGATTCGAGCACAGATAGACCGCGAGGACCGGGGCGGCAAGCAGGGGGTAGCGTCCGAGCGGAACTCCGAGATGCGCCTGCACGACCGCGAGGATCAGGCCCGCGTGCACTGCACAGGCGATGGCCGTCGCCCAGGCGGCGCCGACGATGCCGAAGCGGGGAATCAGCGCGAGATTCATGGCGACGTTAACGCTCGCCGACAGCAGGCAGACGCCGCTGATCGTCCAGGTGGCCCCCTTGGCTGTCAACAGGGGTGTGAATGAATTGAGGATCGCCACGGCCATCGTCGCGACGATCAACAGCGCAAGCGGTGGCACGGAACCGGTGAACGCGTCGCCGAAGATCATCGGCACGACGATTCTGGCGCTCGCCAGGACGACACCCAGGAGGGCAGAGAATCCGAGGAGCCAGTAGGGGATGACGCGGCTGACGATCCGCCTCAGCTCCGCCTCGCGCCCTTCGCCGACCATGATCGAGAACTGCGGCAGCAGGAGTGTCGACGTGATGATCGTCACCTGCTGCACGACACCGGCAACCTGGTAACCCAGCGAGTAGAGGCCAAGCTCCGAGAGCGGGAGGTAGCTCTTGATGAGAACGTAGTCGATCCACTGTGTACCGAACAGACCTGCCCACGTCGAACCGATCAGAGGCAATGAGAACTTCCACATCGCAGAGCATCCACCGCCTGTTACCCGAGACGGCGTCATCGCGCTCCGCCCGACGGAACGGAAGACCCACACCGAGACGATCAGTGCGCTGGTGACGTAACAGGCGAGCGCGCTCAACGCGTCGAGGAGCCGCGCCTGTCGCCCGACGACGATCAGCGCGAGCGTCAGCGCCCGGTCGAAGAACAGCGCCGCGCCGTACCGCTCCATATGGCCGATCGCCTGCAGGACGGCGCACGCCGTATTGAATGTGCTCGTCAGGAGGAAGTGAGCGAAGACGAGCCACACCCCCCAACCGGGGACGTCAAGGTACCGGGCGAGCCATCCATTCAGCATCCAAGCCGTCACGAGCGCCGCTGCGAGCCACGGCAGGACTAAACAAGTGCGCGTCCAGTACGCTTCGGCGACGGTCCCGCTCGCGGTGAACTCGCGGGCGCCGAAGTGCACGAGGGCGGCCAGCGTCCAGTTCGACACCACGAATGCGAGGAGCTGCGAGACCATGATCAGCAGGGCGAAGTGTCCGAATTCCGGGGCGCCCAGTGCGCGGGTGAGAACGACGTTGATCCCGAAGGACAGCAGGATCGCGCTGTAGTTCCCCGCGACGACGGAGACGAATCCGGAGAAGAACCGCTTCATTTCCGCCCTGACACAGTGACGGCCGGCTCGTTGACGCGAATGTCCGTCAATCCTTCCTCCTCGAACCAGCGGAAGACCTCCGGATACGTGTGGTACGACTGATACGTCGGCGCGTAGCAGTCGAACGTGTCGAGGACGCGCCAGCGCCAGCGGCGGTCCATGTTGATGGGGAAGACCGCCATCCCGAGGTGGTAGAGACCGGGCATCCGGTAGACATAGTAGAGCGGTACCGCGACGTGCATCAGCCGGTAGAGCATGCGCTTGGGGATGCGCGTCGTGAATCGTCTCCAGAAGGTGGTCGAGGCGATGTAGACCTTGTTGCTGGCCGCGTACACCGTGATGACGACGCGGCCGCCCGGCTTGACGTGCTTGGGGAGCTCGGCGAACGCGCGGCGGCAATCCGGCGTGTGATGCAGCACGCCCAGGCTGTACACGAGGTCGAACTCGTCGGTCCGCAGCGGAAGGCGGAAGATATCGGCCTGCACGACGTGCATGTCCGGGTGCCACCCGAGATTCGCTTGCGCCGCCTCGACCGCGAAGCTGAGATCGACGCCGAAGACCCGGCCTCCGTGCCTCAGCACGACGTCGGCGAAGCGTCCGGTCCCGCAGCCGACGTCGAGGACCAGCTTCCCCTTCAGCTCCTCCAGCGGCACAGCCAGCGTCCTCCGCAGGCGGTCCTCGGAGTCGCTCTGACCCGTCACGCGGTCCAGCTGGGTCGTCCGGTGAAGGTTCCACTCGAGGCTGAACGCCTCGGTGTACGCGTCGCCCGACACGAAGCGCGGCACGCCGTTGACCACGGGGAACCTCGCCCCGCACCCGCTGCAGTGGATGGTGCCGCTGATGACCTCTGCGTCCACCCGCTCCCGCGTCCTCAAGGCGAGCGACCCGTAGCAATCGGGGCAGCGGAGCAGCTCGAGCAGCGAGGGCTTCATCGCCTGATGGAAGGTGGAGTCGTGCTCACGTCTTGAACGCAGGCATCCTAGCGATCGCCGCGCCGACGCGTCAAGGACATTCGACGCCAGAGCCACGCCGTCATGCCGCCCAGCGCGGTCAGGAGCGCGCCGGAGGTGGCGAGCAACCGCCAGAAGACCCTCGGGGCAAACGCGAACTCGACATGGTGCCGCCCCGCATCGACGGCGATCCCCTGCAATGCCGTGTAGGTCCGGAGCAACGGCTGCTCGACGCCGTTGTCGAACACCCGCCAGCCGGGATAGTACGTCTGCGCCAACGTGACGATGCCGGGCGCGGGCGTCGCGAGGTCCACCGTGACGCGGTCGGTCCCCCGGCGTACGGCGATCGGCCCGACGCGTGCGGGCCGCCCCAGATCGGGCTGCTGCGCGCACCACCGCGCGGACGCCGGGTCGCTCGCAACGAGCACGGCCGTGCCCCGCAGGGTGACGAGACGGGAGCGGTGGATGTGGGCGAGGGCCGCGTCATCGTTCGGCAGGCATCGCACGCCGGCCGAGAAGAATGCCTCGGCGACGTCCGGATCCTCGGCCTCGTAGATCTGCCGCTCGCCCCGCTCCGAGCCGGGGAGGGCGCGGTACCCGGCGAGCTCCGCGCCAACGGGCGCGATGACGTAGCGGGCGCCGAGCAACCCCAGGGCCTCGAGGTTCGCGCGCTCCCCCGCCACCACCTGAAGCACAGCGTTTGTTAACCGGAAAGCGTCCGCAGTCCGGCGAGCGGCAACGCCGTCATGTCACTGGTCGAGAGCACCCGTCGGTAGGTTCGCGTCAGGTCAACCACCCGGTCCCCCGGCTGCGCGATGTCGCGCGCGTGCGCGATGTCGGCAGGCGTCGCGTATCGCTCCGCGTAGGTCCTGATCGGCTCGTCGCCCGCTTCCCGGGTCAGCGCGTCCACACCGGGACGGTATCCGGCCGCGGCCGCCGCGAGGAGCGAGGACAGCCCCAGGGCTGGCGCCGCCCATCGTCGGCGCATCTGGCTCGGCGCCGCGGCGAGCAGCCACAAGAGCCCGACCGTCGTCAGGAAGTAGCCGGTCGCGCCGGCGTACAGCAGGACGTCCTGGGGCGAGATGCTGTGCGGCACGCCGCGCAGCTTCGCCGCCCAGTGGACGAGTTGCGCGAGCAGCACGAGCCCGCCACCGACCTGGACCGGGCGCGACGGCCCGGAGACCGCCGGTGAGTCGACGCAGTGGTCCCAGAGCCAGGCGGCTACCGTCAGGATGAACAGCGGCAGAAAGATGTACATCTTCGCGACGTCGTATCCGCGCAGGACGGGCATCTGCCCCGTGAGGGAGTTGATCTGGGGTGCGAAGATCTCGATGGCGAAGCAGACGACGGCCGCCCCCGCCATGAAGGCCGCCGCCCGTCCGGCTGCGCCCGAGGGCCCACCCCCGCGGCGACGGGCGGCGGCGGCCAGGATGACGAGCACGACGCCGGTCCAGAGGCCATATGCGTTGTGCCCGACCGCCACGCGCTTGGCCAGCACGAGGACCCGCTCCCCGAGCGCGCCAGGGGTGAAGGAGGGGTCAGGCAAGAAGCCGGGCAACGAACGCTGCGAAACCTGCGCCGCTTGCCAGAAGAGCCAGAGGAAGGGGCTCGCGAGCCCCGTGCCCGCCGCGACGGCGGCGGCGACCAACGCAGTGAGGCGCCATCCGCCGAGCGCCACCATCGGCACGACCGCCAGCGTCGAATGGATCACGGTGAGGAAGAACACCAGGACCAGCGATGCGAGCGACAGCCCGACATCTCCCCAGGACCCACCGCCCGCGGAGCGACGACCGAGCGACCGGGCCAGCCGCTGGACCAGCGCGAGCAGCGCCGGTGCAAGGGCGGTCGTCGTCGGAAGGTCGGCGGTCCCGAGCAGCACCGAGAGGTAGTAGCCGGTGGCGGCGTACACGGACGCGAAGGCCGCGGCCGTCTCCCGGCGCGCAACCAGCCCCCGCCGGAGGAACAGGTACATCGAGCCGACCGCCGCGAAGTAGGCGATCAGGCCGGAGACCAGGTCGATGGTCACCGGAGCGAGGGCGAAGACACGTGCGACCAGGACCGGCACTGCCACGGGCGTGGTCACCACGCTCACGATCCAGACGTTGCCGCCCAGGATGTCGTCACGCCACAGAGGTTCGACGGGCGAGACGCCGTCGATGCGCGCGAAGAGGTACCGGTTGGTGAGGTTGTAGTGATAACGGTCGCCCCAGAACTGGTAGCTGTCCGCCCCGAAGAGGAGCAGGAATGCGAAGAGCACGAGGGGACCGACGATAACCAGGAGCAGCCACCGGGCGCGGCGATCGGCCAACACCGAGGCTTGCTCGGAGCACGGGCGGCGGCACACGGTCAACGCTCCGACGTCATTGCGCTAGGCTCCTGTCGCAGCAACCGGCTTCGAGCGCCGGCTTTGCCGGCGCAGTTCATTCGAGTGGTCGCCTGCGCGGTGCGGGGCCCCAGCCCCGCGAACCGCTCGGCTCCCCAAACTGGGGGGAGGCTCGGAGGGGGCCGTCGAGGCCCCCATCGATCGGCTAGGCTCCGGTCGGCCGCTTCTGCTATAGTCCCTTCGCGGACGACAGGGCGCGCGCGTGGGATTCGATACGCTTTATGTGCAGCGCTTCGACGCGGAAGAACGGCAGCGCAAGGACCGGTTGTGGAGCGTCTTGTGCGAGCACTTCTTCCAGCGCTATATCGGCCCC
>QHRS01000292.1:0-2210 GCA_003221435.1 Candidatus Rokuibacteriota bacterium | reverse complement strand
GGCCCGGGCGAGCGCCATGCCCCAGCTTTCGGACGGCTCCGTCGACGTCGTCTTCGCGAGCAACTTCTTCGAACATCTCCCCGACAAGGACGAGTTGGTCGCCACGCTCCGCGAGATCCGCCGGGTGCTGCGGCCCGGTGGCAGGCTCCTGATCCTCCAACCGAACATCCGCTACCTCGACGGGAGATACTGGGACTTTCTGGACCATCAGCTTCCGCTCACCGACCGGAGTCTCGTGGAGGCGCTGACCTTGGTCGGGCTCACGCCGACCGAGGTTCGGCCCCGCTTCCTCCCGTTCACGACGAAGAGCCCGCTCCCGCAATGGCCCTGGCTCGTTCGTCTGTACCTGCGCCTCCGGCCGGCCCACTGGCTGCTCGGCAAGCAGGCGTGGATCGTGGCGGCCAGGCCGTGAGGCCGATGCGCATCCTGGTCACGGGCGGCGCCGGCTTCATCGGCTCCTTCCTGGTGGACCGCCTCCTCGAACGCGGTCACGCCGTTCGGGTCTTCGACAATCTGGACCCGCGGGTTCACGTCGGCGGGCGTCCGGCCCACGTCAGCCCGGAGGCCGAGCTCCGCGTGGCGGACGTCCGGAATGCCGCCGCCGTGCGGACGGCCACCGCTGACGTCGACGCCGTCGTCCACTGCGCCGCTGCGGTGGGCGTGGGCCAGTCGGCGTACGACGTGCAGCGGTACGTCGAGACGAACGTCACCGGGACCGCGAACCTTCTGCAGGCCCTGATCGACGGCGGGCGCAGGCCGGTCAAGCTGGTCGTCTTCGCGTCGATGACGGGATACGGCGAGGGCCTCTACGCTCGCCCCTCGGACGGGGCGCCCATCCGGGTCGGGATCCGCACCGAGCAAGACATCGAGAAGTACGGCTGGGAGCCGGTGTGCCCTGAGACGGGCGACACGCTGGTCGCCGCCCCCACCCCGGAGGACGCGTCGCTGCTGGCCTCGAACATCTACGCGCTGACCAAGCGGTACCAGGAGGAGCTGGCGCTCAGCGTCGGCCGCACCCACGGCTTCCCCGTCGTCTGCTTCCGCCTCTTCAACGTCTACGGGCCGCGCCAGGCGCTATCCAATCCCTACACGGGCGTCCTCAGCATCTTCCTCAGCCGGCTGCTCAACGACCGGCCGCCGGTGGTGTACGAAGACGGCAACCAGACGCGGGATTTCATCTCCGTGCACGACGTGGTGCGCGCGGTGCTCCTCGCCCTCGAGAGCGATCGCATCACCGGCTGCGTGCTCAACCTGGGCAGCGGCGTGCCCCGGCGGATCGGCGAGGCGGCTGGCGTGCTCGCCCGTCTGCTCGGCAAGCCCGACCTCCTCCCCGAGATCACCCGCCAGTACCGCCGAGGGGACGTGCGTCACTGCGTGGCGGACATCTCGCGCATCCGAGCGCTCCTCGGCTTCGCCCCGCGCGTGTCCTGGGAGCAAGGGCTCTCGGAGCTGATCGCCTGGGCGCGGTCCTCCCCCGCCGAAGACCGCTTCGAGCAGGCGCAGCGGGAACTCCAGCACCACGGCTTGCTGACGGGCCCCCTCAACGCGGATGGATAGCAATAGGGAGGACGATGCGGACACAGCACGTGTTGATCACGGGCAGCAGCGGGTTGATCGGCTCGGAAAGTGCACGGAGTCGACAACAACATGCGGCGGCAGTTCTTCGGCCCGGACGGCGACACGATGTGGAACGTCGCCAGGCTGAAGCGGGTCGCGCCAGGATTCACTCACCACGATCTGGACATCCGTGACCGCGTCGCCATGGCCGACCTCGTCAAGACCACGCGGCCTCGGCTGATCGTCCACTGCGCGGCCCAGCCATCCCACGATCTGGCGAAGGACCGACCGTTCGAGGATTTCGACATCAACGCGGGCGCGACGCTCGGCCTGCTCCAGGCCGCCCGCGAGCACTGTCCGGAATCACCGTTCGTCTTCATGAGCACGAACAAGGTCTACGGCGACGCGCCGAACGCGCGGCCGCTCGTGGAGCTGCCGACGCGGTGGGAGTATGCGCGACCGGAGGACTACGCCGGGATCGACGAGTCCTGCCGCGTCGACGCGTCGGTGCACAGCCTGTTCGGCGCGTCGAAGCTCGCCGCCGACATCATGGTGCAGGAGTACGGCAGGTACTTCGGGATGCCGACCGTGTGCTTCCGCGGCGGATGTCTCACCGGCCCGAACCACTCGGGAGCAGAACTCCATGGGTTTCT
>QHRS01000296.1 GCA_003221435.1 Candidatus Rokuibacteriota bacterium | reverse complement strand
TGATCCTGGTCCTCGTGGGGGTTGCCGCCTGGAGCCTCCGGGCCGTGGACCGGCTGGTCTCCGTGAATCGGGAAATCACCACCCAGACCATCCCCGCGCTGCGACTTCAAGGGTCGCTTCGCGAGTCGCTCCTGACGCTGGTGCGCCTCGAGACGCGATATCTGGTCCTGCGCGATCCCACCTACCGGGCCCTCTGGAACGACCGTGCGGGGCGCATCAAGGCCGAGCTGGACTTGGTCGGGCGCTTCATCACGAGCGACGAGGAGCGGGCCCGTCTGGAAGAGGTGGAGTTCGCGTTCGCGGAGTACCGCGCCGCGGTGACCTCGGAGCGCGAGCTGCTCGCGCGCGGCCACCTGCAACGGGCCGCGCACATCTCCGAGACCGATGCGCGGGCGGCGTCCGAGCGCGCGGAGGCGGGGCTGGATCGCCTCATGGACGCTTCGCAGGCGGCGCTCGAGCATTCGAAGGCGGAGGCGGCGCGGCTCGAGGAGCACACGTGGACCACGACCGTGACCGCGCTGTTCGTGGGCGTCGCGGTCGCGCTCGCCAGCACCGCGGTGATCGCGCTGCGCATGACGCGCTCGCTCTGGCGGCTCTCGCGCGCGACGGCGTCGCTGGCGGAGGGCTCCTTCGGGGACCCCGTGCCGGTCGACACCGCGGACGAAATCGGTGACCTCGCCCGGGCGTTTAACGGCATGGCCGCGCGGCTGCACGAGGCGGAGACGGTCAAGGAAGAGTTCTACTCGACGATCTCGCACGAGCTGCGGTCGCCGCTCACGTCGGTGCGGGAGGCAGCGCATCTGCTGCACGAGGGCGTGCCCGGGCCGCTGACGGCCAAGCAGGCGCGGCTCGTGCTGATCGTCGAGCACAGCACCGACCGGCTCCTGCGCCTGGTCAATCAGGTGCTCGACCTCTCGCGCCTGCGCGCCGGGCTCCTGCCGCTCGAGCGACGGTGGTTCGACCTGGAGCGGGCTTCGGCCCGCGCGGTGGAGGAGCTGCGGCCGCTGGCCGACGAGCGCGGCATCACGCTGGCCCGCGACTGCGGCCCGGGGTCGTTCGGCATGTTCGGGGACGAGGACCGCCTCGTCCAGGTCCTGGTGAACCTCATCTCCAACGGGATCCGGTTCACGCCGACCGAAGGGACCGTGAGCGTCCGGCTCATCGACACCGGGCCGGAGGTCGAGGTTCACGTCGAGGACACCGGCTCCGGCATCCCGCCCGAAGAGCTGCCGTTCGTGTTCGACCGCTTCCGCCAGGCGCACCGAGGGCGGGGCGGCGCGGGGCTCGGCCTCGCGATCGTCCGCGGGATGGTGGAGGCGCACGGCGGTCGCGTGTTGGTCGAGTCGCAGGAGGGCAAGGGGAGCCGCTTCACGGTCGTCCTGCCCCGAAAGGGCGCGGAACAGTGACGGGGAGAGGCGTCACAGCGATCGTCACCACCGGGCTGTTGCTCTCGGGCTGCGTCAAGCTGCTGACCCCCGGGCTTCCGGAGCTGGTGGCGCGCGCCGACGCGCAGCTGCAGTCGGGAAACTACCGGGCCGCGATCGCCCTCTATGACGAGTTCCTCCAGGCGAGCCCGGCCGACCCCGCGGCTCTGCGGGTGCGCGCGACGCAGTCCCTTCTCGAGGCGCTCTTGCAGTCGGAGGCCACGGTGCAGCGCCTGCAGCAGGAGTCGGCGCTCCGCGAGGAGGAGCTGACACGGGCCCGGCGCGAACTGCTGGAGCTCCGGGCTGAGGCGAAGCGCGTCAAAGTCAGCCTGGAGTGGCTCAAGGCGCTGGACCGGCGCTTGGAGCGCCGGACGAGATGAAGGGCCGGGTGCTGGTCGTCGACGATGACTCCTCGATCGTGGAAGTGCTCGAGATGCGCCTGTCGGCGATGGGGCTCGAGGTGACCACCGCGAGGAACGCCCGGCAGGCGCTCGCGGCGGTCAACGCGCGCCCGTACGACGTCGGACTGTTCGATCTCCGGATGGAGCCGACCGACGGCATCGTCCTCATGCAGGACGTGCACCGGACGCAGCCGCGTCTGCCCGTGCTCATCATGACCGCGCACGGGACGATCGAGACCGCGGTGCAGGCCGTGCAGCGCGGCGCCTTCGACTTCCTGACGAAGCCGTTCATGCGCGACGAGCTCCGGACGAAGATCTCGCGCGCGCTCTCGGAGCGTCGTTGGGCGCGCGACCGCGAGCGCCTCCGCGCCGTCGGCGAAACGCTGGCATCCTCCGGCTTCATGGAGCGGACCCTGGACGCCGTCGCGCACGCGGCCGTGGAGACGACCGAGGCCGACTGCTGCATCGTCTTTCTGCTCGAGAAGGGGCGGCTGACGCCGATGGCGAGCGCGGGGACCCAGCCGCCCGTGTGGGAGACGCTCCAGGGCGCGGCCGCGGCGGCGATCGAGAGGAGCGCGCCCACGATGATCACCGGCCCGGAGGGCCGCATGGCGCTTGCGGCGCCGCTCTTCGTCGAGGGCGGGCCGGCGGGCGCGCTCGTCATCGAGGCCCCGGCCCGGGTCGAGCCGACCGACGACGACTTCGAGCTGCTCGCGCTCTTCTCGTCCCAGGCCGCGGTCGCGATCAAAAACGCGAAGGAGCTGTCGCGCCTCCGGAGCGGCGCCTTGAGCGCGCTCGGCCGCATGGCGACGCAGGTGGCGCACGAGCTGAAGAACCCGCTGGGGGGCCTGAAGCTCTACGCGCGCCACCTCGAGCAGCGGCTCGCCACGGCGGGAGACGCGGAGGGACTCGAGATCGCGGGCAAGATCGGCCAGGCGATCGATCATCTCGCCGAGCTGGTGACCGAGATCACCGCGTTTGGGCGCTCGCCCGAAATCAAGCGCGCGCGGACCGACGTCAACGTCCTGCTGAACGAGTGTCTGGCCCTCGCGCAGGATCGTATGACCGACCGCCGGATCGAGATCGTGCAGGACTACGATACGACCTGTCCGCCCGCGTCTCTTGACGCTCCGGCGCTCCGGAAGGTGTTCCTCAACCTGATTCTCAACGGGCTCGAGGCGATGGGAGCCGAGGGCGTGCTGACCGTTCGGAGCACGTTCCGGGACGGCGCCATCGACGTCCTCGTCGAGGACACCGGGTGCGGCATGAGCCCAGAAACGCAGTTACGCATCTTCGACCTGTTCTTCACGACCAAGCCGAACGGGACGGGCCTCGGCATGGGAATCGCGCGGTCCGTGGTCGATCAGCACGGCGGGAACATGCGGATCGACAGCGCGCCCGGCAAGGGCACCCGCGTGCGCGTCCACTTGCCCGTCGGCGAGAGCACCGAGTAGGGCGTGAAGCACGCGGGCGTGCTGGTGGTCGACGACGAGCCGACGATGGCGGACGGCCTGCGCCTGGTGCTCGCCGCGGAGGGCTACAACGTCCGCGTCGCGGGCACGATGACCGCCGCGCTGGCCGAGGAGACCGAGCACGACTTCGATCTCGCGGTCATCGACATGGTGCTGCCCGACGGCGACGGCCTCCGGCTGCTCAAGGAGCTGAAGGCGCGCGACCCGTCGACGGAGATCATCGTGGTGACCGCGCACGGGTCCATCCCCAAGGCGATCGAAGCGACCAAGGCGGGCGCGTTCTACTTCGTCGGCAAGCCGTTCGATCCGGACGAGTTGCTCGTGCTAGCCGCCAAGGCGCTCGAGCGCCGCAAGCTCGTCGCCGAGACCTCCGATCTGCGCCGGCGCCTCATGGAGCAGACCGCGGACGGCGAGATCCTGGGCAGCGCGCCCTCGATGCAGCGGGTCTTCGAGATCCTCGAGTCGGTGTCGGATTCCGACGCCAACGTGCTCATCGTCGGCGAGAGCGGGACCGGAAAGGAGCTGTTGGCCAACGCCGTGCACGAGCGCAGCGCACTGCGCGACGGACCGTGGGTGAAGATCAACTGCGCGGCGTTGCCGAAGGAGCTCATCGAGTCCGAGCTGTTCGGCCACATGAAGGGCGCGTTTACCGGCGCCACGACCGACAAGGTCGGCCTGCTCGAGGAAGCCGACCACGGCTCGCTGCTGCTCGACGAGATCGCCGAGATGCCGGTTGACCTGCAGGCGAAGCTGCTGCGCGTGCTCGAGGAGCGCACGTTCCGGCGCATCGGAGGCTCGAAGTCGATCACGAGCGACTTCCGCCTGATCACGTCGACCAACCGGAGTCCGGCGCAGGCGGTGAAGGAGGGCCGGCTCCGCCAGGATCTCTACTTCCGGATCAATACGGTGACCATCACGATCCCGCCGCTGCGGGAGCGGGCCGAGGACATCCCGGTGCTCGTCCGGGCCTTCTTCGACCGGTATCGGTCCAAGCACGCGCGCACGGTGGAGGGTATCGCGCCAGACGTCTACCGGCAGCTCTTGGCCTACGCCTGGCCGGGCAATGTGCGGGAGCTCCAGCACGCGATCGAGCGCGCGGTGCTCGTCGCGCGAGGGCGCGAGATCATGATGTCCGACCTGCCCGAGACCGTGCAGGGCGTCGGGCAGACGGTCGATGCGCGGGACGTGCCCGCGGGCTCGCTCGAAGACATCGAGCGCGTGTCCATCCTCCGCGCGCTCGAATCGACCCGCTGGAACAAGCAGGCGGCGGCCACGTTGCTCGGGCTGCGCCGACCGACCTTGTACTCCAAGATGCGCAAGCACAACATCCCGCAGCGCCGGCCGTAGTGCCGTTCCGAGTTACGGTCCAGACGAGGCCCGAGCGAGGAGGCGACCCCCGTTGAGGATAAATGATCGCCGACGACCGAGAACGAAGCCGGTTCACCTCGCCTTCGACTGCGGCTCGCGTTGCGAGAAGTCAGGTTGTACACTCCGCGTCATTTACCGGACGCCGGGCGATGACCACTGGAGTTCGAAGTATCGGATTGAGCGGAGGAAACGACGCGGGCAGCGTTCTTGCAGGACCACCTTGTTCAGTGAGGCGAGACGGAGAGCCGCGACGCACGCTCCTGGTCATCGACGACGAGCCGGCCTGGCGATCGCTCTACCGACTCGAGTTCGAGAGCCGGTTCAAGGTCATCGAAGCCGCAGACGGACGTGACGGCCTCGAGAAGCTCGAGTCGAGCCTGCCGGACCTCGTGAGACAAGGGCGTCAGGACGCCGGTGATCGTCTGCTCGGCGCTCGAGGCCGAGGCGCAACCCCTCGAGCGGCCCAGCGTCCGCGTGGTGCCGAAGTCCACAGACCTCACCGAACTCTCCCGCGCGGTCCTCACCCTCTCCTCGGTCCCTCGCTAGACGTTCGGAGGGGCCTCGGTGGCCCCCTCCGAACCTCCCCCCAAAGGCCTATCGCCGCCTCGCATCTGGACCCATTTGAGCGGCCCCCCGGGCTCTCCAGCGCCGTTGCGAGGCCCCGCTGCTGGTACGACGAGCATCTTGATCCCTGTGCCTAATTACTAGGCAGGCGCGCCGGCGCTGAGATCCGGCTGATCGCTCCTAACCAGCTGGAAATACGTACCCTTCGTTTCGAGTAATCCCGGCATGCGCGTTGCTACCTGACCTCCGGCTCGGGAGGGATGCGGATGAAAAAAATAGAAGCGATCATCAAGCCGTTCAAGCTCGACGACGTCAAAGAAGCGCTCACGGGGATCGGCGTCGTCGGCATGACGGTCTCCGAGGTGCGGGGATTCGGGCGGCAGAAGGGGCACACCGAGCTCTACCGCGGTGGCGAGTACACGATCGACTTCCTACCGAA
>QHRS01000295.1 GCA_003221435.1 Candidatus Rokuibacteriota bacterium | reverse complement strand
CCCGTGGCGGAGGTCGAACGGCTGCTCCGGCTCTATCGCGAACGCTTTGACGGCTTCAACGTCCGCCACTTCCTGCGGCGGGCCCGGGCCGAGCACGGCGTGACCTTCTGCTACGCCTTCGTCAAGAAAGCCCTGCAGGGCGCGGGCCTGGTCCCCACGCAGCGGCCGCGCGGCCGCCATCGCCGGCGGCGCGAGCCGCGCCCCTGCTTCGGCGAGTTGCTCCACCTGGACGGCAGCCGCCACCGCTGGCTCGCGCTGGTCCCGGAGCAGTGGCTGACGCTCATCACCGTCGTCGACGACGCCACCAAGCGCGTCCTCTATGCCCAGCTGCTCGACGGCGGCGAGAGCACCGCCGCGGTCATGACGGCCCTGCGCCACGTCCTGGTCACGTGGGGCCTGCCGATGGCGCTGTATACCGACCGCGCGCACTGGGCCGTCCACACCCCCGTCGCCGGCGGCGCCGCCGATCGCACCAAGCTCACCCAGGTCGGGCGCGCCCTGGCCCAGCTCGGGATCGAACACATCCTCGGCTACTCGCCGCAAGCCCGTGGCCGCAGCGAACGCATGAACGGCACCCTGCAGGGGCGGCTCGTCAACGAGCTCCGGGCGGCGGGGATCGTCACCGTGGCCGCGGCCAACCGCTATCTGCGCGAGCGCTTCCTGCCCGACTTCAATGCCGAGTTTCACCGGCCGCCGGCCGATCCCGCCCCGGCCTTCGTGCCCCTCGGCCGCGTCGACCTCGAGCAGATCCTCTGCCACCAAGAGGAGCGCGTGGTCGCCCGCGACAACACCGTGGTGCTCGACGGAGTGCTCCTGCAGCTCGCGAAGCAGCCCGGCCGCCGCTCGTGTGCTGGCCTCCGCGTTCTGGTTCGGCGTCACCTCGATGGCCGCCACTCCGTCTGGCTCGGCTCGCGGTGCCTCGGGCGCTACGATGCCCGCGGCCGCGTCCTGACGCCGGCCGCGGCGTGATCAATCGCCGTGAAACGGGTCGGATTCGCCCATGGGGAGATAGCGCCCCCTGCGTGCACGCAGCGCTCGGAGGCTGCAAAGTGGCACGCGCGGCGCGCGGCGTTCCCAGCCAACAAGCTCAGCGGTCCAACCGCGGTGTCGAACAGAAGCGGTCATTTCACGATGTCAAACAGTTGCGGTCAGATCACGTATCAACGACACGACGATCGGGAACTGCCTTGACACCCCCAGGCCGAGGGCGCAGACTCGCGTCGTTTCACGTCGCTCTCCCGTCGCGGAATGGAACGATGCAGATCGCCAACGTTATCGATCAGTGGTGCGCGGAGGATCTCCCATGAAACTCTTCATCTATCCCCTCGTGGTGCTCGTGCTCGTCGGGATCGCGCCGGTGGCCTGGGCCGGGGCGGTCGAGGAGATCGCCGAGGTTGGACGGCTGCGAACCCTTGCCTTCAGCGAGGGCAACCTGGAGGCGTGGATCGGCACATACGCCGATGACGCCGTGTTGACCTCGGCTCGGGTCCCGTTCCGGATCGAGGGCAAGGAGGCGCTTCGGGTGTACTACGGGGATCTGTTCCGAGCCTACCCGACCCGCCGCGCCGTCAGTCAGCACGTGTCCACGCGGGTCTACAATCGCGACACGACGGCAGTCACGAACTCGTACGTCAACGTGACGCTCGTGGACCGCAACGGCCAGACGAACAGCCTCAACCTGCGAGCGAGCCTCACGTGGGTCAAGCTGGATGGTCGGTGGCTGATCGTGGACGCCCACGCGTCGCGATTGCCGATCTCGCCGTAGCGCGGCCGGCTCGCTCACGCGACGGCCTTCGCCGAGAAGCGCTCGAGGCGCCTGCTCGTCAGACGACGCCCTGGTCGCGAAGCCGCCGGATCTCGTCGCCGGCGTAGCCGATCTCGCCGAGGATCTCGTCGACGTGCTCGCCCGCCATCGGTGGTGGCCGGCGCACCGCCGCGCGCCCGGTGGAAAACTCCAGCGGGAAGCGGAGCAGCCGAACGGGCCCGGCGACCGGATGCGTGATCTCCTCGACCGCATCGGCGACCTGGAATCCCGGGTCGGCGAACGCCTCGGCATGGCTCCACACCGGCGCCGCCCACACGCCCTGCGGTTCGAGCAGCTCGAGCCACTCCGCTGTCGTCCGCTTGCGGATCACGGGCTCGAGCACGCGGGCGATCTTCTCCCGCGCGGCGAAGTTGTACGGCACCGCCGCGTACGGCGCCAGCTCGGGCAAGTCGAGCGCGCGCTGGAGCGCGGGCAGCGGTGACATCGAGAGCACGATGTACCCATCCCGGGTCTCGTAGACACCGTAGGGCCCCGGATGGAACATGCTCGCGAGACTCGTCGGGCTCTTCTCCATCCGGGCGCCGTTGAGCGCGTACGTGACGATCTCGAGCTGGAGATCGAGGGCCGCGCGCAGCATGCTGACCTCGATGTGAAGCCCGCGTCCGGTGCGGCCGCGCTCGAGCAGCCCCGCCAGCACGCCGAGCGCGAGAAGCGCCGCGCCGTGCTGGTCGACGACGGCGGTGCCGACGGGGGTCGGCGGCTGGCCGGCGCGGCCCGAGATCGACGCGAGCGACTGGCCGTAGCCCGAGGCCGAGACGTAGATGAGCCGGGGGTTGATCGCCGTGGCCTTGTCGTAATCGAGGCCGAGACGCTCCATGACCCCCGGGCGGAAATTCTGGACGAGGACGTCGGCGCCTTCGATCAGGCGGCGCGCGATCGCCTGGCCTTTGGGGTGCTTGAGATCGAGCGTGAGGCTCCGCTGATTGCGGTGCGCGGAGAGAAAGAATGCGCTCACGCCGTTGAGGTAGAGATCGCTCCCCGACCAGTTGCGCTCCCAGAGCTTTCCGCCCGGCGGCTCGATCTTGATGACGTCGGCGCCGAGGTCGGCGAGGAACTGCACGCCGGCAGGCCCAAGCAGGAACTGTGTGAAGCTGAGAACGCGGACGCCCGCGATGATCGCCAGCGGCGCCCGCTCCGTCACGGTGGGCCGCTCCCGCGGGCCGGCTCGTTGCCCCCCCAGCACCGACCGGCCGCTCCGTCGGTTGGGTGCGGGAAGCCGGCGCGGACTTCGGCGGTGGTGCGATCGGTGCGCGCGCGCGGGTGCGCCCGAGCCTCGGCGGCGAGGACAGCGGTCGGCACAGCGTCGCGCATTACTCGACGATCTTCAGGATGTGGGTCGCCGCGGCGACTACTTCGTTGCGCTGGTTCGTGCACGTCACGCGCGAGGAGATCTTCCCCGCAGCCACGTCATGCTCGGCGATCGCGTAGGTCACCGTCACCGTGTCGCCGATGAAGACGGGCTTCGGGAACCGGATCCGGTCGTACCCGTACGAGACGATCGTGCCGGGAACGTCGACCGCCATCGCCGTCGAGGCCCGCGACATGTAGGCGAGCATCAGCGCCCCGTGCGCGATGCGCCGGCCGTACTTCGTGCCCCGCATGTAGTCCTCGTCGACGTGGAGCGGGGCGAAGTCGCCCGAGATGCCGGCGAAGAGGTAGACGTCGGTCTCACCGACCGTCTTCCGGACCGTGATGCTCTTGCCGACCGGGAGCGCCTCGTGCGCCGGATGGATCGTCCCCTGACGTGAGTGCATGTCGCCTCCTCCGACAGGCTCCTAGGTGAGCCGGATGTCCAGCCACCCGTGGGGTGTGAGCCTGACGCGCTCGCCCTCGCGGATGAGAATCGTCGTGGTCGCCGACTCGAAGATCGCCGGGCCCTTCAGCTCCGGTCCGGCCCGCACGGTGTCCAGGTCGTACACCGGCACGTCGACCCACTGACCCAGGTAGGCGCGGCGATGCTCCCGCGGCGCGAGACTCCCCGCGCTCTCGAGCACCGGCTCGGCGGGCAGCGCCGGCAGGACGCCGACCGCCGCGACGCTCGCGTTGACG
>QHRS01000290.1 GCA_003221435.1 Candidatus Rokuibacteriota bacterium | reverse complement strand
CGGTGGTCCTGGTGCGGTGGGCGTGGAGGGTCAAGCGGAGCGCGGGCCCGGGCGGATCAGCGGTAGTCCGGGTGCCGGTGCCGCCGCTCAAGCGGAAGGCGAAGCTGGACAGGTGAGTGGTGGGCCTGGCGCCGGCGCCGGCGTACAAGCGGAGGGCGGGGCCGGACAGATCAGCGGCGCGCCTGGTGCTGGCGCCGGCGCTCAGGCAGAAGGCGGCGCCGGACAGATTGCGGGTGGCCCTGGCGCGGCGGGCCCACAGCCCGGAGGGCCGATCGTCCCTGAGGTACGCCCGGAGCTGAGAGAATTCAGGCCGACAGAGAAGCTTGACGATATCTTCTTCGACTTTGACGCCTACCATACGCGAACGTCGACTGGCTCCGCTCGAACGCGAATTACCTCCTCCTCATCGAGGGACACTGCGACGAGCGCGGGACCAACGAGTACAACATCGCCCTCGGCGAGCACCGGGCGCGGGCGGCGATGAACTATCTCATCGCCCACGGGATCGCCGCGGGCCGGATGACGACGTTCAGCTACGGCGAAGAGCGGCCGTTCTGCGCCGAGCGCACCGAAGCGTGCTGGGCCTTGAACCGCCGCGCCCACTTCCTGGTCAAGCCCGCAACGCTGACGAGATAGGAGGTCTTCTTTCATCTCTCGCCAGTAATCCCGGCGAGGCGGGCCTCGAGCACCACTCGGCCGTCGACGTGAATCCTGAAATCGCTTTCGTTTATGATCGTCTCCAGGGGGCGGAAATCATCCCGGAGAATACGACCCGGGGGGTCCTCCGTCCAACGAGCGTGTTGACCTGTTACTTCAGGCGGCGCCGGATCGGACCCTATCTGGATGGGGCGCTTCCCGAGCGGGAAGCCCGGATGATGGCGGTCCATCTGGGAGCCTGCGGGCGGTGCCGGAGCGAGGCCGGGGACCTGGGCCGCGTCCGCGGCATGGTCCGGTCGGCGGTGGTTCTCGCCGAGCCGGACTGGACGGGCTTCTGGCCGGGTATCATTCGCGGAGTCGAAGCCGGCGCCACCGTTCCTGTCCGTTCAGGTCGCCTCGCCTTGTCCCGCCGGGTCACGATGGCAGGCGCAGTCGCGGCCGCGCTCCTCGCCATCACCCTCTGGCAGGCCGGAGATTCGCCCACCGTCGCCGTCGCCAACACCGAGTATCCGGATGGAAGCGTCATGGTCTATTCCACGCCGGGAGACGACATGACGGTGATCTGGGTCTTCGGACCGGACAAGAACGCGGGCTCGGGCTCGATCTGAGCCATCGCCGGCGATCGAAGCCGGCGCTGCCGCTACTGCTTGTCCTTGAGGGTGGCGAGCCGATCTCGCGCGAGCGGGGTCTCCTCGGCGCGAGGGAAGTTCTCGATCAGGTACTGCAGCCGCGCCTCCGCCATTGACGGCTGCTTCAACTCCAGGAGCGCCAGAGCCTCCTTGTAGAGCGCCGTCGGCACCTTCTCGCCGCGCGGGTAATTAGTGATCACCTTCCTGAACTCCCGAACGCCTTCCTCCAACTCCTGCGTCGCCTTGTCCGCCTGACCGGCGTCGGTGTAGCCGTGCGCGAGGCTCAGGTGGGATTCGCCGATCCAGTACTGCGCATTGTCCGCCAGCTTGTGCTCGGGGAACCGCCGGAGAAATTCGCGAAAGCCGGTGATCGCGAGGGCGTAGCTGCCTTTGCTGAAGTCGATGTACGCGGCCTGGTAGACGTCCTCGGGCTGCAGCGCGCCCGTTGTCGGGCGGGGCGCGCCCGGCGGCTGCGAGGGCGCCGCGGGGGCCAACGGCGCGGGTGGCGGAACCTGGCGGGCTGCGGCCTTCCGGGCGGCCTCCAGGCGATGGCTGAGGTCTTCAGTGCGCGTGGCCAGCGTCGTTACGTCGCCCGAGAGCGCCTCGAGGCGGGCCGACAGCGCGCTCACCTGCTTGTTGGTGTCCGCCGATTGCTCACGGATTCGCTGATCGATGTGGGTGACCGCGGTTTCGATCTCCGTGTGCATCCGCTGCACCGATACCTTCAGGGCCTCGACATCGGAGTGTAGCTGGGCCAGATCCTGCTGGCTCGCCGTCCCGGTCGCCTCGTACATGCCCGCGCAGCCGGCGAGGGAGAGGGGCACCACGGCCAGCAAGAGCGTCCGACGCGCGTCCAACAGCCACCGCGGCATGGATCGCTACTGGGGTTTCACCAGGAAGTGCACGCGACGGTTCTTCGCCCAGCACGCTTCGATCTTCTCGGTGCAAAGGGGGCGCTCTTCGCCGTAACTGATGACCGTCAGGCGACTGGCTTGCACGCCCTGGGAGACGAGGTAGTTCATCGCGGCCTTGGCGCGATGCTCGCCGAGCGCGAGGTTGTACTCGTCCGTGCCGCGCTCGTCACAGTGCCCCTCGATGAGGACGAGGAAATTGAGATTGGCCTTCAGCCAGTCGGCGTTGGTGTCGAGCACGTTTGCGATCTCGGGGCGGATGTCGTACCGGTCGAAGTCGAAATGAACATCCCGGAGATCCGGAATCACCGTGAACTCCCTCGGCTCGGGTCGCGCCGCGGCCAGCACCTGCGCGCCCGTCTGGCCACCATTAGCCTGAACGGCCGCGATCTGGGTCCCACCGCTGCCTTGCCCCGCGCCACCGCCCTCAGCGGCGCCGCCGCCCTGAGCGCCCTGACCGTTGCGCTCGCCACCCTCCGTCGCTGCGCTGCTGCCCTCGGCCGACTCGCTGCCACTCTGGGCCGACGCGCTACCGCTCTGAGTCGACTCGGTGCCGGGCTTAACCGCCCCGCTGCTGGTCTGACCCGAGTCGCTCGTCTGGCCCGACGGGCCCGACTCGCTAGCGCTCCGCGCTGGCGGCCTGACCCTCTGCGCCGCCGCTCTGGCCGCTGCCGGCATCACTCTGGACGGACCCGCTCCCGCTCTGGCCTGCCGCCGCGGCGCTCCCTGCCGCGCCTTGATCGCTTTGCGCGGAGCCCTCGGTCTGCTGGTCCTCCGTGCTGCCGCCCTGGCCAGCTTGGCCCACACCGCCCGCGCCCGTTGTAGCGGAGCCGAGCGGAGGCGGCGCCGTCGCCTGCGTCAACGCGGGCCGCTTGGCGCATCCGACGAGGACCACCGCCCAGACCAGCAGCGGGACCAGAATCAGGTGCCAGCGTCGGATCTCCATGCGACCTCCTTCTTTGAGCCGACGACTCGATATTTTCTGCGGCGTTGGAACGGATCTTACCACGGTAAACGAGGCGACCACGAGGGACTTGTCGCGTCCGAGCCGACGACGAGCCGCTGATCCGAGCCGTCGCCGTGCATCGTGTAGATCTGCCATGCCCCCGAGCGGTTCGTCTGATAGGCGATGTGCCGACCGTCCGGCGACCACGCGGCGCTCTCGGCATCGCCGGACCCCGTGTCGAGCCGGCGCGGATTCGAGCCGTCCGCGTTCACGATCCAGATGGCGTGAACGCCGCGCCGCCCGGTGTACGCGATCAGGTCACCGCGCGGAGACCAGCGCGGCTGCGTATGAAAGCCGCCCGACGTGAGTTGCCGCACGTTCGCGCCCTCGTCGTCCATCACGAAGATGTGCGGCTGGCCCTGCCGATCGGACGTGAATGCGATCTCCCGCCCCGTGGGGGACCAGGACGGCTCCGCGTCGATACCGATGTTGCGGGTCAACCGGCGCACGACCCCGGTCGCGATGTTGAGCACGTAGATCTCCGCGTTGCCGTCCTTCGACATCGTGAGCGCCACGTTGCGCCCGTCGGGGCTCCACGCGGGTGCGGCGTTGATGCCGAGGAAGGCCGCGAGGACCTGCAGCGGCCGGCGCTCGAACGCGAAGAGGCGGTAAAGGTCCGGGTAGCCCCTCACGTACGAGGTGAACGCGATCGAGCGCGCGTCGGGGCTCCACGTCGGCGAGAGGTTGATCGAACTATTCTCGGTGAGTGGCGTTAGCCCCGCACCGTCGTAGTCGACCATGTAGATTTCCTTGCCGGACCGGTTGGGGCGGGCATTCGCGAAGGCGATCTTCGTATCCGCGGCGCCGAGCACGCCGGTGAATTGCAGCATCACCTCGTCGGCGATCTTGTGGGCGAGCCGGCGGACCTGCGAGGCCCGTACCGCGAACTTTTTTTGCGCGATCGAGCGCTGCTCCGGACTCGTCAGGTCGTACAGCCGCATCTCGCCTTCCACGCGGTCCTCGTGGAGCGTCACTAGGCCGTGCAGCGCCGCGTGAGCGCCAGCGGCGGCGAAGTCGCTGAACGCGCGCCGGAGCGCGTCGGGGTCGTTCGCGGGGAGCGCCGAGGTGCCGGCGACCACGCTGAAAAGTCCGGTGAACGTGAGATCCTTGCCGGTCACGTCGGCCAGCGACCGGCCGAGAGCGGTGGGGTCCGCGCCGGATAGGACCGTGAACGCCGGCACAGCGATGTTGAGCTTGGCTCCACCGCCTTTCTGGACGTTGAGCCACACTTCCGCCGCTCCCTGAGCCCGGGTGGTGCGCGGTGGCGGCCAGAGGAACGCGGATCCGAGACAGAGAGCGAGCACACTGAGGAGCACGCCTGCGCGTGGCTTCGACACGACTTACCCCCGATCTGCCGTGAAGTCGAACCCGAGATGAATCAGGAGCGCCGATTCCTTGAACTCGGCGGGGAGCGGCGGGAAAGGATTAGCGTCTGTGATCGCGCGCAGGGCGGCCCGATCGTAGAGGGCGTCACCCGAGCTATTCTCGACCGACGGCCGGCGCACCTCGCCGTTCCGGCCGATCTCGAACACGACGACCGCTCGACCTTCCAACCCGCGCGTGGGCGGCGCCCACTTTTCGATGACCTTGCGCTGCACCGCTTGCAGGTACCACGCGAAGGGGAAATCGGACACTTGCATGGTGATCGCCCCAGACCCCTGCGGTGACCCGGTCGTGCGCCCGAGCGCGACGGGCGCGGGCGGCGGCTCCGCGGACGGCAGCACCTTGGCGGCGGGCGTGACGACCGGCGTTCGAGCGATAGGCGTCGGTGCGGGGCTCGACGAAGCGAGGCTCGGCAACTCCTTCTGCCCCGCCTTCGGGAGGACCATCGGTCGCGTCGCCGCCGTCGGACTGCTCGGCGGCGGCACGTCGGGTACGGCCGCACCGGGAAGCGTCGTGGGACGCCGGGCCGCGTCCGGCGGCGCGTCCCGGAGTGTGGGCCTGCGCGGTGGCTCCTCGACGCGCGCGAACTTCACTATGCGCGCGGGAGGTTCACGCCGGACATCCGCCCGCGCGTGAGGCAACGCCCTTTCCTCTTCGGCCGGGCGTGGCGCTGTGCGCTGCCCCGGCAGCGGCGGCACGTTGAGCTTCGGCGGCGCGCTCGCCGGCGGCCTGAGATCGCGTACGGCAGGCGTATCGGGCAGCGCCGGTGCCGGGCGCGCGGTCGCCGTGAGGCGCGGCACCTCACGCGTCGTTTCGGGCAGGGCGGGGATCGACGTCGTTTCGATCGCGCGCTCTTTCGGGACCGGTTCCTTCGCGACCGGCGTGAACCTGGCCGCGCGCGGCGCCGGATCTTCGCGCACGGGCGCCTGCGGCGTGGCCTTGGCGTGGCCGGAGGGGCTTCCTAGGGCGGCGACCGCCGGCACCAGGTTCACGATGTAGACCCTGGGCTTCTGCGCCTGCCATATGGTGGCCGCCGCGATCACCGCCGCGGCCAGACCGAGGTGAGCGACCGCCGAGATGGTGACCGCGCTCGCAGACATTCGCACCGAGCGAAGAGCAGGCCCCCGGCGAAATGCCGGGTACGTCGGCAGCGCAGCGGCGCTCGTCGCGATCAGCGTTCTCGCGCAGGCTCGGTCACCATGCCGAGCTTTTCGATGCCGGCGCGCCGCACCCGGTCCATTGTCTCGATGACGTCCCCGTACGCTAGCTCCGCGTCGGCCTTCAGATAGAGCGTCTTGTCAGCGCGACCCATGAAGGCTCTGCGGAGCGCGCTCTCGAGCGTGTCGTTCGATAGCTGCAGATCGTTCAAATAGAGCCGCTTGTCCTTCGTCGCCGTCAGCACCATGCGCTCCTCGACCACGGTCGGCTTCGACGTTGCCTTGGGGAGATTCACGTCAATGCCGCGGTACATCATTGGCGCGGTGAGCATGAAGATCAGCAGCAGGACCAGCACCACGTCCACCAGCGGGATGATGTTGATCTCCGCCAACGACCTCCCGATCTGCCGACTGCGGCCCCCGGGGGCGTCGAGGTTAAACGCCATCGCTACACGCCCTCTTTCGCTGAGCGCGCGGTTTTGGGCATCGGGCGGCTGAACAGGTTGAGCAGGTCGAGCGTGAAGCCGTCCATCTCGGTCGCCCAGTGCTTGACCCGATTGACGAAGTAGTTGTAGCCCATGACGGCGGGAATCGCGGCGCCGAGCCCGGCGGCCGTGGCGATCAGGGCCTCGGAGATGCCCGGCGCCACCACGGCCAGGCTCGCCGAGCCCTGCTGCCCGATGCCGTGGAACGCCGCAATGATGCCCCACACCGTGCCGAACAGGCCGATGAAGGGGCAGGCGCTGGCTGTCGTGGCCAGGAAGGGCAGGTAGCGCTCGAGCCGGGCCACCTCGAGCGTCGTCACGCGCTGCATCGCGCGGTGCACGGCCTCTAGCCGCTCGCCCGCCACGCCGTCCTCGGCGTCCTCGAGCAGGTGGTCGGCCACTTCGGGGATGCCGGAGACTTCCTGGTAGCCGGCCATGTAGAGCTGCGCCAGCGGGCTCTCGCGGAACTTCTTGGCCGCGCTGTAGACGACCGAGTGCCGGCGCCCTTCGCGAAACGCCCGGAAGAACTTCTCCGTCTGCCGGCGCACGCGCCCGAACTGCCAGCCCTTCTCGACGATGAGGGCCCAGCAGACGACGGAGAACAGGGTCAGGATGAGGAGCACGGCCTTGGCGACCGGCCCGGCATCGGCAATGAGCTGTAGGACGGCGAGACCAGAAGTGTTGGACACCGTAGGCGCTCCTCGCGTTTTGACTCACTATATCGGAGCGCTCGGAGCGGTGTCAAACTTTTACCGAGAAGATCGCGTTTTAATTGACTTTGCTCGTTTCGGAGACTCGCCGCCGACGCCCGCACGGCCGTCGACGCGTTCCTCTCGCGGCTCAGCGTCGTCAGCTTGACCGATCTGGCGGTAACCGAGGCCTTCACGCTCTACAGACCCAACGGCCGTAGCGCGCGGGCGACGGGCGATCGCCGACTCTTCGTGAAGATTCCCGGACGGCAGCGTTTCGAGCAGACGGTCGAAGGGCGCCGCGAGGTCCGCCTCGTCGTCGACAACCGAATGTGGGTGCGTCAGGCTGACGGCAGTGTCTACGAGGCGCCGCCTGCCGAAGCCGAGCGCGTCCGGTCGCGACTGCTCACGCCGTTCACGCGCAGCGCGACCGACCTCCTCGCGGAGTGGCGCGCGCACGGCGTCCGGGACGACGTCGCCCGTGCGGAGC
>QHRS01000286.1 GCA_003221435.1 Candidatus Rokuibacteriota bacterium | reverse complement strand
GGGCGCACCACCGCCTACGCGATCGAGCACCTCCAGGACCGCGGCGAGATGTTCGTCGAGCCCGGCGAGCGGGTTTACGAGGGCATGGTGATCGGAGAGAACGCGCGCGAGGAGGACATCGACGTCAACGTGGTCAAGGAGAAGAAGCTCACGAACATGCGTGCCTCGACCGCGGAGGAGGGGATCCAGCTCCTGCCTGCGCACAAGCTCTCGCTCGAGCAGCTCCTGGAGTGGATCCGCGAAGACGAGCTGCTCGAGGTGACCCCGCAGTCCTCGCGGATCCGGAAGCGCATCCTGCAGGCAAACATCCGGCCGCGCTACTGGCAGAGCGGATCGTAAGCGCCGCCCGCTGCGATCCCGTCGTGCGCGCCTGGATGACGCGGAACGGAGCCCACTTCAGTCGGGCGGCCCAGTCCCAACGCACGCTACATGCGACGGGACGGCTCTCCGGCTCGCTTGACCCTGACTTCGCGCGGTCGCTAGACTCCTCCGCCTGCTTCCACGCAAGGTCCGCGGGCCGCGACGACCCGATGGGTTTTTCCTCGGTAGCTCAACGGCAGAGCATCCGGCTGTTAACCGGAGGGTTGTAGGTTCGAATCCTACCCGAGGAGCCAGTTCCGAGAGCCCCCGTAACTCTTTGAGTTGCGGGGGTTTCTCGCTTCGTTCGCGCCCCTCCGAAAGCTGGCGCTGCTACCGGCAGCGCAGCTGTCACACGGCGCGCATCCCGTCGCCCCGTGATCAGGGCGTCAGCACGAACGGCTTCGCTTCCTTCAGGTTCCCGGATCGGAGCCTCACCCAGTAGAGTCCGGCCTGCGCGTGCTCCGCGTTGACCATGCCGTTCCACGAGAACGTGTGCTCACCCGCGGAGAGATCTCCGCGCCACAGCGTCGTCAGGCGGCGGCCCGCCACGTCGTCGATCGAGAGCTCGACCCACTGCGCGCGCGGGACCGTGATCGCCAGGGACATGCCGCGCCGCGCCGGATTGGGCGCCGGGGAGCGCGAGAAGTGAACATCGCCGGCCGCCGTCGGCGGCAGTGGGACGGCGAGAGGGTCCGCAGGGGGGCCGATCGTGCAGGTCATGCTGCGCCAGCAGCCGCCTGCAATGCCTCCGTCGTCATTGATGAGGTCGACGACGGTCTGAGCGATGAGGTGAGTGTTCGGCACGATGCAGCCTTCGGGGCTGTAGGTGGCGGCAAACGTCGCGCTCCGCTCGATCGGGGGGTAGAGGGGATCCCCAGACCACGTGAACAATCGGAAATTCAGGGGGGCGACGGGGGGATTGCTGACGGCATCGTAGGGGCCGGCCGTGATCAGGTACTGGCCGGGGTACGTATAGTCGATGCTGCGAATGCCACGGACACCGAGGGGAAGCAGGATCGGTGTGCCGAAATGGGCGGCGCCAGGTCCGGGCGTAGGATTGCCCTTCACCAGGTCCGGCATGTTGAGGAGCGGGATGATGAGCGCGTGGGTCCGCGGCGACGTGGAGGTGGTGGGGCCCGAGGGGTTCACCATCGGCGCGCGAAACCCCAGGTACGCGGTCTTGCCATCGGGCGCCAGCGTGAGGCCTTCGAGGTTGAACCCGTTGATCGACTGCGGGATCGCGTTGTTCGCCGCGCTCGCGACCAAACCGAAGTAGTTGGCGCCCAGGCCGTGAAGGTTGTTCTGATCCCAGGCCAGGATGTCGTCCCGCAGCTTGTCGTAGCGCCCGACGTAGGTCAGCGTGTAGGGAGGCGAGCCGGTCCCGTCCCCTACGACCGTCGTCGCGAAGAGCCGGCTGCGATCGGGCCGGAGATTTCCGGCCTTGGAGTTGCTCATCGAGCCGGACCAGTAGATGCGCACCCCGCTGGAATCCACCATCTTCACGCAGGCCTCGATGTCCGCCGACGAGTCGCTGCTCGTGACGACGAGCCCCAGGTGCGGGTGCGCGTTGAACGAGTAGATTGCGTCCTGACAAGATGTGCCGGGGTAACGCGAGAAAAGGCCGAGGACTTCGTACTCGTTGTTGTTGATGAACATCAAGCTGTCGCCCACAGCCGCTGCGCCGGAAGCATCGCCAAAGGTGGAGTGGTGGTGGGCGCTCCCGGATGTAGGCAAGAGGGCGAAGAGCAGCCCCCCCGCGAGCCGAACCCAGCCCGACCGCTGCCTCGGGCCGAGGCCCAGCGCCTTGCCGGAGGAAGCGGGCGTGCGCCCCCCACCGTGACGGGCTCCCTCCCGCTTGCCGTCCTCCCTCGGGTGCCCTGTCATGTCAAGAGTCCTCATTCGTCTCGGTCACGCTAAGCCGGACCGAGGGCCTCGGTTACCGGCAAGCGCCGTCGTGCTACTTCGGAAGCGGCAATCGAATCCAATGGGGGGGGTTGAGGTTCTCGTCGAATACGACCACCAGCTCTTTGCCGTTTTCCGCGAGCGTGACGCCCTCCGGCTTGAGGCCAGGGAACTCGCGCAGGAGCAGGGGCGCATTCGCGCCAGGCTTGAGCCAATAGACTCCTCCGCCACCGTCGCCGGGCATGTTCTTGGGCGAGTTCGCGCACAGCACGATCGAACCGTCGGGCAGGGTCGAGAGGTCCGCGAAGCCCCGTCCGATCATGCCTCCCGGGCGCGAGGCGTGCAGGTCCACTTCCTTGTAGCGCGTGAGCGCGCCGGGCTCGATGCGCCCCGCGCGCAACGTCTCGACCGGGTTCTTGAGCTGGAGAATCACGGCCGAGCCGTGCGTCGTCAGAGGCGCCTTGAGGCCGATGAGGAGTGCGCCCTGCCGGTACGTGATCGCCTCGATGTCGAGCTTGCCGTTGGGATCGAGTCCGGCGATCGTGAGGAGCCCGCCGCCCTTCCCGTCCTGCGCCGTCGTGAGGTCCACATGGCCCAGGACGCGAAGCGCGCGCCCCTCGAGCTTCAGCTGCAGGAGCAGCCTGCGGGGAGGCTTCACCTTCCCTTTCTTGTTCTCGGAGTGCGATGTGCAAAGGAAGAACGTCCCATTGGGGCCATTGCAGATGGACTCGGGATCGTTGACCTCGCCGATGCCCAGGATCGGCACGGCCTTGTCGTCGAGCGCGCCCTGGCTGTTCATCGCGAACACCCAGGGCTCGTGCTTTTGGAGCTCCGTTCCGGTGTCGTCACTGACGACCAGATAACGTTTGAGGGCCGGCACCCACACGACCCCCGACGGCTCCAAAGTAGCGTTCTGCTGCATCAGGACGGCCGGAACGGTGATCAGGACCGGCGCACCCTCGGCCGCCGCAGCGCCCGCGAATTGGATCCACAGCGCAGCCGCGATGCCGCCGCCGGCCCCCCAGTGCGGCCGTGCTCTCGGAGTCCTACTCATCACTTCCACGCTCGACACGGCTCCTCCTTCGGGAAGCGCTGGTCATGGCGCCGGGGCAACCGGCACGGTATTCTGGAACACATAGAGCGCCCTTGCTGAATC
Organism: Candidatus Rokuibacteriota bacterium; assembly: GCA_003221435.1. Classification (GTDB taxonomy): domain Bacteria; phylum Methylomirabilota; class Methylomirabilia; order Rokubacteriales; family CSP1-6; genus AR9. The sequence goes on along the minus strand of QHRS01000286.1, from coordinate 2,244 downwards.
ATTCACCGCGTAGACATACTTCCCCGCCGGGTCGAGGGCAATACCCTCGAACCTCCTCGACGGCAGCGCATACTCGGCATGTACGACGTTGGGTCCGGTGCAGAGAAACATCGCCGTCGATTCGTCGCTCATGATCCAGAAGCAACGCCGCTGAGGATCGTACGTCATTGCGGAATAGTCACCGGCGAATGTCAGTTGATACTTCACGTCGTAGGAGAAGTCGGACTTCAGAGGGATGAACAGCCCCGGCGACCTCTCGTTCAGCACGAAGAGGTGGTCGCCGTCGTCCAGGGCGATCCCTTCGAGTCCCTTGTTGGGGACCGTCGTCAGCCCCGTGATGTCATGTCGCTCCAGAATGGCACCGGCGGTGTCGACATGGATCACCGCTCGGTACTCTTCCTCCGCGAGCCAGAGCGTGTGATCGCGGCGATCGTACGCGACGCCCTCGAGGTCGTTCCCCACGTACGACAGTGTCTTGGTGATGTTTCCCTGGAGGTCCAGCCGGTAGATCTTGTTGTTGGTGTCGCTCACCGTCCAGAGGATCGTGCCGGTCTCGTCGATCGTGAGGTCGGAGGGCTCCGCGACATTCATGGCATACTGGTGGAGGAGGGGCAATGAAGGGATGGGTGTGGGCGCAGTGGGAGGCCCCTTTCCACCACCGCCGCCGCAGCCGGCGAGCAAGGCGGCGAGGAGGGCGAGGCAGCCCGCAGAGGCAAGGGCGGATGAGCGCCGCGCTCGCGCTCGGAGGCGGGCGCTGCGTTGGAAGCAGTGACTACGGAAAGTCATGAAAGCGGGTGCGTCGGGCCGTCTCAGTGTCAGAATTGCTCTTCGTCGAAGTACAGGTTCACGTGACTGACACCGCTGGCCTGACGCAGCTCGCGTACGAACCGCTCGCCCGACGCCTGGTCACGAAGTTTCACGTAGTATGCGACCTCGAGCCGCTCCCCGTCTTCCCCGAGGGACCGGGTATTGATGACCTGGTGGCTCCGGCAGAAGCGGCGCAACAGGCTCACGTGGGCCGGGACGTCATCGCCATTGGCCTCGTACGAGACCTGCAGCAGGTACTCCTGCTTGTGGAGGACGGAGCGGGTCGCCCAGGCGGTCAGGTAGATCACGATCGAGACGCAGGCGGTCCCCGTGAACGCGATGTTGTAGTAGCCGCCACCCGCAGCCATGCCGATTGCCAGGGCGAAGAACACGTACACGATGTCTGCCGTGTCCTTGACCGCGGTCCGGAAACGGATGATTGACATGGCGCCGACCAGGCCGAATGCCCGCGCGACATTGCTGCCGATGGTCATGATCACGAGGGCGCAGATCATGGTGAGCAGGACGATCGCATTCGCGAACGCAATGGAGTACCCGGGGCCGCGATAGGTGTTGCGATAGACGAAGGAGATCGCGAAACCACAGATCACGGCCACCGCGATATTGAGGGCAATCTGAATGCCGGTAATCGGGAAGGCAGCGACGTTATCCAAGGTGTTCAAAGCAAGGCCTCTCTCTGCCTGTTAGACCGTAGCGTACCCTGCGGCTGGCAGGACCCTCGGCGCCTGGGCGACGTGCGGGCGTAGATGCTTGAGGTCCAGACAGAGGGTGTACTTCGATAGCGCCATGCGCGGCAGGTTGTACCGTCGGATGAGCTCCGACGTCCACTGGGGAATCGACTGATGGAAGAACTTGACCTCGAAGACGAAGTGATCCGACAATTGGGGCGAGACGCGACCGCGGATGCCCTTGTCGAACGAGATACGAAGGGATGGGTTGTACTTGCCGAAGTAGGCTTCACGGTCGTAGACGACGAGGACGGCGGGCTGGAGGCAGTGCCGGTAGTAATAGTAGAGGAAGCGGCGGGCGTCATCGCGGGCACGAGGAAAGCCGGGCATGCGAATGATGTGCGTGTCGATGTCCGGGGCCATGAGAAATTGCGGAAGGTCGGACAGGTTGAGGGGTGCGCGGTGCTTGTCGATTGCGGCGCCGACGCGCTTCTTGATCTCGAGGAACACAACGCTCTTCGTCTTGTCCGTGCCATAGCCACGGATGCGGTACTTGTTGCGCGTCTCGATGCCCGCGTCCTTCTCCTGATAGCAATCGAGGGAGGGCGTGTCGTAGTAGATGCTGCGGACCGAATATTGTCCGCCCGATGCGGCCTCGGCGAAGGGGTCGAGGGCCATATACGGGTGGATTTCGGCGCGGAACTTGTCCAGGAGGTGTCCGGGGACGAGGTATTTGTACTCGACGCGG
>QHRS01000094.1:35620-40894 GCA_003221435.1 Candidatus Rokuibacteriota bacterium | reverse complement strand
CGGTAGTAGAGTTTGTCTGCTATAAGTTGATCCGTTGCTTGAGCCCCTTGCTGGGCTTGAAGGTCAAGACCTTCCGGGCGGTGATCTCGATGCTGTCGCCGGTCTGCGGGTTGCGGCCGCGCCGTGACGCCTTCTTGCGGATGCGAAAATGGCCGAACCCCACGATCTTCACGTCCTCGCCCTTTTCGAAGCACCGGAAGATGATGTCGAAGACCGACTCCACAACGGATGCCGACTGGCGCTTCGACAGGCCGTGCGCCGCCACTGCGTTGATCAGATCGTTCTTCGTCACCTTATCCTTCACCTCCCCCGACTGACGCTACCGACTCGCGAAGCCAGGCGGTATACGCGGCGGAGCCCGACGCGACCGGCAGGGCAAGCACTTCGGGCACCGAGTACGAATGCAACGCCAGGATGCGTCGCTCCAGCTCGGCGTAGCGCTCGTTGCGGGTCTTGATCACGAGCACCGCTTCGTCCGCTTCCTGCACCCGCCCCTCCCAGAAAAAAATCGACCGGGCGCCGGGGAGCACGTTGACGCACGCCGCCAGATGCTCCTCGACCAGCCGGCGGCCGATGCTGACCGCTTCCTCGGCGCTGGGGGCGGTCGACAGGACGACGAGGGCGTCGCCGATCATCCGCCTCCCCGAGAGATGAACCCGGCGTAGCCCTTGGCCGCGAGCGCCTTGCGCGCAGCCTCGGCCGCGGAGCGATCGGGGAAGCTCCCGACGCGGACGCGGAAGAGCCCGTTGCCCGAGGCCGTGCCGGCGCCCGCGGGCGGCCTGGCCCGTACGCCAGCCGGCGCGCGACGTACCTGCACCTTCAGGCCCTCGACCGCCAGATCCTTCGACAGCGCTACTGCGTCGCGCAGCTGCAGGCTCGGCTTGATAACGGCGCCACCGGCCACCGGGTCCGCGGAGAGCCCCTTGCCGGTGAGCTTCGCGTTCACGTCGGCCGGCGAGGCGTCCGAGACGAAGACGTCGTATTTGTCGCCGGGCGCGGCTTCCCCCACCTCGGAGCCGGCAGTCTCGGCGGCGCCGCCGCTCACGGCGACCTCCTCGGCCCGGAAATTGTCGGCCTGGAGCTTCGCGACGAGCGCCTTCGCGTGCTCCTCGCCGCGGAAGGCGCCGACCTGGACCCAGAACGGTCCGGCCGCCTTCGCTGCGGCCGCTCTCCTCGGCCGCGGTTTCGCCGCGGCCTTGGCGCTCTCGTGTTTCACGGCAGCCGTCTGCGCGGGAGCGGCCGAGGGGGCGCGGCCGCGTGCGGGGGCACCGGGCGACGGTGCCGGGCTCGGCTCGGGGGCCTTCGGCGCTGCGGACGGCACCTGAGGCGTCGGTGTCGCGGGGGCCGGTGGAGCGGGCGGGCTCACCGGCGGCGCAGCCGGAACACCCATGGGTGTTTCGGCGGAACCGCGGGGCAGTGACGGGACGCTGACAACCGGTCCCTTCGGAGTCGGGCTTAGATTCGACGGTTTCACCCAGTCCAGGAGATACGGCAGCGCGAGGACGCCGACGACGCCAAGGGCGACGATGACGATGATGGCCCGGAACCACGTCGTGGCGAACACGCTCCGCGGTACGTCGTCCGCGTAGTCCTGGGTTTCCAACTCGTCGTCCGGGCGTTGGTCGCCGCGGTCGGGGCTCACGACCCACTCCTCAGCACGAGCCGCATCTTAGCATAGACGCTGCCGATTCCAGCTTTTCTGGCCGGCGGTCGGAAAAAGATCAAGTCGTCGATCAAGGCCTCGCTCTCGGTGCGGGTGTCGTTCGAGTCGGACATGATCGCGATCTTGCCCACGCGCGACGGCTCGCGGGCGAACAGGTCGACATAGTCCTGGTAGACGTTGCGCTCCTCGCGCACCCAGAATCCGAGCCGCTGGTAACCGCTCTCGAGGACGATCGACCGGACGTTGCTCGCCTGCGGGCTCGTGACCTTCGCGCCGGCCGGCGCGCGCGTGTCCCACAGGTAGCCGACCACGTCACTGTTGATGCGCGGAAACGGCCAGCGTGGAATGACGATGTAAATCTGTGCGGCCTGATCGTCGCTCGCCCGCTCGCTGGCATCTCCGCCGGATGGCAGCCGCACCGCCTTCCACCACCACTCGAGCATCCGGTACTTTCTGAGGTCTACCACGACGTCTCGATAGAGCGCGAACGACGAGCGGTCGGTCTGCAGGCGGAGCGCGACGTGCCCTCCGTCGCGAACGATGCCGACGCCGGCGTGCCCGGTGAACTCCTTCAGGTCCCAGCCGAGCGGCAGCTCGCTGGTCGGGAGTTTCGCCGGGACAGCATCCGTGACCGGCACGCGGATCTGCCCGGTAGCGTCCGGTCGCGGCAGGCGGCTCTTCGCGCGCCGCACGATCGGCGTTTCCACGGGCACCGGCGGCGTGCCCGCGGGCTCGTCTCCGAACCGGAGAGGCAGCCCGAACGTCTGCACGCGCGGCGCCGCCGCCGCGACCGCCCGAGCGGCGCTCGCGGCGCGCGAGGTCAGTGCCTGGACGGCGTCCGGAGATGCCGCGCCGCCCTCGGAGGGAGGCCGCGGCCGCACGAGCGAGTCGGATCCGAAGTAGAAGCCCCGATCGCGCGAGATCGACAGGATGATCCCAAGGATCACGACGACGCCCAGGGCCACCCAGGCGGACACGACGGCGGCAAGGCGCCAGCGGCGCTTGCGGCGCTTCAGCGCTGTGCCCTCCGGGGCCTGCGCCCGGCGGCTCTGCGGAATATCAGCTTGATCGGTGATCCGGTGAACCCGAACGCGCGGCGGAGCGAACTCACCAGGTAGCGCTCGTAGGAGAAATGGATGTCGGCCGGCCGATTCACCTTTACGACGAAGATCGGCGGCGCGACGCCCACCTGTGCCGCCGACTGGATCGTGAGCGGGACACCGCCGAGCGAGATCGGCCGGCGCTCGACGGCGCGGAGCAGCTCTTCCCTCACCCCGCCTGCGGGCACGCGCCGCGCCGCCTCCGCAGCGACCTGATCCACCAGATCGAACAGCTCGGGCAGCCCCTCCCCCGTCGTGGCCGAGGTGAAGCAGACCGGCGCATAGTCGAGGAACGGGAGTCGATCGCGGAATTGCTCGACCACTTCGGCACGACGCACCACGCCGCGCGGAACACGGTCCCATTTGTTCACCGCGATCACCGTCGCCCGGCCGGCTTCATTGGCGTAGCCGGCGATGTGAGCGTCCTGCGACGTCACGCCCTCGGTCGCGTCGATCAGCACGACGGCCACGCGGCAGCGCTCGAGGCTCCGGAGCGCCATCACGATCGAGAGCTTCTCGAGCGGCTCGGTCACGCGTCCCTTGCGCCGGATACCCGCCGTGTCGATCAGGACGTAGTCGCGACCCCGGTAGGTAAACGGAGTGTCGACGGCGTCTCGCGTCGTGCCGGGCTCGACGTGGACCAGGACTCGCTCGGTTCCCATGAGCGTGTTGATGAGCGACGACTTGCCGACATTCGGCCTGCCGACGATCGCGACCGGGATGCGGCGCGCGCCCGCTCCCCGCGCGGGACGCCCGCCGGCGGTTTCGGCGACCTGTGGCGCTTTCTGGCGGGCCGCCTCGAGCATCTCGGCGACGCCGCGGCCGTGTTCGGCGGACACCGGCAGCAGGTCGCCGAATCCCAGCTCGTAGAAGTCACCGAGCTGCTGTTCCTGGGCGACGCCGTCCACTTTGTTGGCCACGAGCAAAACGGGGCGGCCGGATTTTCTCAGCACGTCGACGATCTCTCGGTCGAGCGCGGTGACGCCCTCGCGGCCATCGACCACGAACAGGACCAGGTCGGCCTCGTCGAGGGCCGCGAGCACCTGGCGGCGGACGGCATCGATGAGCGGCTCCTCCGCCGACGGGTCGAAGCCGCCGGTATCGATGACGGTGGCCTGCCAGCGGTCGAAGGCGACGAGACCGTAGAGCCGGTCACGCGTGACGCCGGGCACGTCACGCACGAGCGCCTGCCGCCGGCCGACGAGTCGATTGAAGAGTGCGGATTTCCCGACGTTCGGGCGCCCGACGATCGCGATGACGGGCCTGGCCATCGCGGTGCGAGCCGTAGCCGACGGCGCGGCGGCGGGCGCGCGCTTCATCCGTCGAGCAACGCCGCGAGCAGCGCCCGGGGGGTCGGCTCCACGACTCGCATCTGAACCTCGAGGTCGCGCGCGAGATCGGCGGGCGTGCGATCGTCGAGGAAGACGCCGTCGGCTTCCCGCAGGGCCACCGCCGGAATCAGCACGCGGTCGCCGAGCGGGCGCCGAGCCAGCTCGCGCTGGATGTCCTGGCCCGTCAGCAGACCGGCGACGGCGATCCCGCGCCCGAAGAACTCGTTCGGCACCGCGGCCACGTCCACCGTCAGGCCGGCCATCCGGGCCCCGGCGAGCAGGCGGACGAGCCGCGGCGCGAACATCTCGCCGGTCACCACCGTGACCGTGCGCGGGCTCGGGACGGCCGGCGGGAGGTGGCCAGCGGCGCGGGCAAACCCGTCCTCGAAGCGCCGGACGAGGCCGATCCCGTCCTCGATCACGCTGAACCCCTCGTAGTCGCGCGCGGGCGGCACCGGGCCCCCGGCCATCAGGTAGATCTCGTCGGCCGCGTACACGAAGCGGCTGCCGAGCCGTTCGAGGAACGCGCGCTGCCAGCGGGTGACCGCCTCGACGAGCGCGCCCGACTCCTCCGGAGTGATCGACCGCAGGGCGGGCAGCCGTTCCCGATCGGATGGAGGTTCGAGAGCTCGGACACCGTTCGTTCCAGCTGCACCCCATCGTTCAGGCCCGGGCAGAGCACGATCTGCGCGTGCATGGCGATACCGGCCTTCGTGAGCCGCTCCATGACCGGTAGGATCTCGCACGAGACCTTCGGTCTGCCCAGGAGCCTGTGGCGCAGCTCGGGATCGGTCGCGTGCACCGACACGTAGAGCGGAGACAGGCGCTGGTCGATGATCCGCCGGAGCGCGGCCTCGTCCAGATCGGTCAGCGTGATGTAGTTGCCGTGGAGGAACGAGAGCCGGTAGTCATCGTCCTTCACGTAGAGGCTCCGCCGCATACCTCTCGGAAGCTGGTGGATGAAGCAGAACACACACTTGTTCGCGCAGGTGGCGATCTCGCCCGGCCGTGGCGCCTCGAGCTCGAGGCCGAGGTCGCGCCCGCGCCGTCGCGTGAGCCGCAGCATCGCCCGGGCGCCCCCGCGCTCGACCTCGATGTCCAACTCCTCCTCGCCCGCGGTGAACTGGAAGTCGATGACGTCGCGAAGCGGCTCGCCGTTGATCGCAAGCAGCCGGTCTCC
>QHRS01000094.1:544-35570 GCA_003221435.1 Candidatus Rokuibacteriota bacterium | reverse complement strand
GTGCGCGGCATTCAGGTACCGCATGCCCTGCGTGATGTACTGGAGGCCGGAGAAAACCGTGAAGCCGGTCGTGATCCAGACGACCGTCTTGAGCGCGAGCGGGGCTCGGATGTAGGGCATCAGCATCGCGGCGAGCACCGTCAGGATCTGGAAGAACGTCGAGAGCTTCCCGGCCCGCGTGGGCGAGGGATAGATCTGCCCGCCGGTCATGTGGATCAGCACCGCGCCCAGGACGAGGATGACGTCGCGGGAGATGACGACGGCGGTAATCCAGAACGGCAGGCGGTGCAGATAGGTCAGCGTGACGAACGACGCCGTCAGCAGGAGCTTGTCCGCCATCGGGTCGAGGAAGGCGCCGAGGCGGCTCTGGCTCCCGCGGCTTCGCGCGACATACCCGTCGAGCAGATCGGTGAGGCTCGCCAGGCAGAACACGGCGAGCGCGGTTCCCGGCCTCCGGTACACCAGCAGCGTCACGAAGACCGGGATCAGTAGAATTCTGAGGACTGTCAGCCAGTTGGCGAGTCCCATCGCAGCCTGAACCTCAGAGAGTTTACCACCGAACTCCCCCCCCCGGAACGCTGCACCCTCGCCGCGGCCGAGTTCCGGCTAACGCGAGTCGGGCTGCTGGTCCCGTTCCAAGCGACGAGCCAGACGAGGTCCGAGCGAAGAGGCGCCCAGCACGTCGAGGATAAGCGGTCGCCGACCCCCGAGATCTGGCGCGGTAAATCGGAACGGCACGAGCAGGCCGCTGAAAAAGGCCCAGATGCGAGGCGGCGAGGGAGCGACGACTGAGACGTACGCGGTTGTACGTCGCAGGGAGGAGCGACCGAGCCAACGACGCAGATGGGTCTCTTTCAGCGGCCTGCTACCCGGTAGGAGGCGACGGCGCTGATCAGGTGGTGCGGCAACTCGACGTCGAGCCGCACCCCCGAGGGCTCGTCGACGCGCGCCAGGACACGACCGCGCCCGTAGCAGAGCGCGAGCGCGCCGCCGTTCTCGTACGGAATCTTCAGGCTCACGACCCGCGCGAGTGGCCTCAGCGCGCCGTCGATCCGGGCCAGCAGCTCAGCAATGCCGTCCCCGCTGGCGGCGGATAGCGGCACCCCGTGCCAGCGCTCGATCAGGGGACGAAGGGCCAGCGCGGCCTCGAGCCGATCGATCTTGTTCAGGCCGAGGACAATCGGCCGCTCTCCGAGCAGGAGTTCGTTCAGCAGCGAGTCGACGGCAGCCATGTGCTCCGACAGATGGGGATCGCTCGCGTCGACCACGTGCAGGAGGACGTCGGCTTCGTCCAGTTCCTCGAGCGTCGCCCGGAACGCGGCGACGAGCTGGTGCGGGAGCTTGCGGATGAACCCGACCGTGTCGGTCAGGATGAACGGCTGGCAGCCAGGCGCGGCGCAGAGGCGCGCGGCCGGATCGAGCGTGACGAACATCTCGTCGGCGGCGCGGAAGCCGGCGCCGGTGAGCCGATTCAGCAGCGTGGTTTTGCCGGCGTTCGTGTAGCCGACGAGCGCGACGACCGGCATGCCCGCGCGGCTCCGGCGGTCGCGCTGTTGGCGCCGATGCACGCGCACGCGGCCCAGATCGGACTCGATCCGCCTCAACCGGCGCCGGATGACCCGGCGATCGGACTCGAGCTGCGTCTCGCCCGGCCCTCGTGTGCCGATACCGCCACCGAGGCGTTCCAGGTGGCTCCACTGCCCGACCAGGCGCGGGAGCAGGTACGAGAGCTGAGCCAGCTCGACCTGCAGCTTGCCCTCGCGCGTGCGGGCGCGCTGGGCGAAGATGTCGAGGATCAGCGCGCTCCGGTCGATGACCTTCCTGCCGAGGGCCTTTGCGATGTTGTGTTCCTGGGCCGGCGAGAGCGCGTCGTCGGAGATGAGGAGGCTCGCGTCATGGCTCTCGGCTCGCGCGCCGATCTCGTCCACTTTTCCGCGGCCGAAGTAGAGCGCCGGCGTCGGCGCCCGTCGTTCCTGGACGACCCGGTCGACGACGGCGGCGCCCGCGGCCTCGGCCAGGCGGGTCAGCTCGTCGAGCGACTCGTCAACCTCCCAGCGTTGCTGCGACGGGAGCTTGAGCGCGGCGACGATCGCGCGCTCGGGAGTGCCGTTCGTTTCTCTCGTGCCGTTCGACCGAGGAGTCGTCACTCGATGGGGCCCAGAGCCTCGAGCCTCTTCTTGATCATCTCGGCGGCGCCCTCGGGGCCACCCGCGCTGTCCACGTCGAGCCACTGCAGGTCAGGCTCGCGCGCGAACCAGGTCCACTGGCGCTTGGCGTAGCGGACCGTGTCCCGCTGCATGAGGCGCACGGCCTCGCGCTCGCCCGCGAGCCCGCGCACCACGCCGACGAAATGCCGGTAGCCGATCCCCTGCAGCGCGGGCAGCGAGGCCTCGCCGTAGCGTTCGAGCAGCGCCCGGACCTCGTCCGCGAGCCCGTTGGCCGCCATCGCAGCGGCCCGCGCGCGCAGGTCCTCGAAGAGCCGGCCCCGCTCGCGCGTCAGCCCGACATAGGTCAGCGCATACGGCGTCCCGCCGTGACGCCACCGCACCTGCTCGGGCGGCGTCGGATGGCCCGCGCGATGGACCTCGAGGGCGCGAACGATCCGGACCAGGTCGTTCGGGTGGAGCGTGCGCGCCGCTTGGGGCGCGACGCCTGCCAGGCGCGCGTGCAGCGCCGCCGCACCCCCCGCGGCCGCGGTCGCCTCGAGCTCGCGCCTGAACTCGGGATCCCGCGGCGGCGCCGGATCGAGCCCGCGCAGCAGCGACCGGATGTAGAGCCCGGTCCCGCCGACGATGGCGGGCAGGCGCCGGTCGCGGCGAATGGCCTCGATGGCGGCGAGGGCGTCGGCGCGGAAGCGCGCGGCCTGGTACCGCTCGTCGGGGTCCACGATGTCGATGAGGTGATGGGGGACCGCGGCGCGCTCTACGGCCGAGGGCTTGCCGGTCGCGGCATCGAGGCCGCGGTACACCTGGCGCGAGTCGGCTCCGACGACGGCGATCGGGACCCGCCGGGCGAGGGCGACCGCTGTCGCGGTCTTGCCGACGCCGGTCGGTCCGGCGATCACGAGCAACGGGGGCTTCACGACCAGCTTCGTTTGAGCTCCTTCCGGATCTCGCTCAATGATACACGCGACACGATCGGGCGCCCGTGCGGGCAAAAGTGCGGCTGCTCGGTCAGCGACAGATCGGCGATCAGGCGCTCCATCTCCTCGCGCGCCAGCCGCTCGTGAGCCTTGATCGCGGCCCGGCACGCGACGAACGAGAGCGCGCGGTCGACCTCGGGCGCTCCGCCGCCCGCGGGACGCAGGTCGTCCAGCAACCGTTCGAGAAGCCGGCGCGGCTCCTGGCCGTGCAGCAGCGCCGGCACCGCGCGCAGCGCCACGACGCCGTCGCCGAACTCTTCGAGCCCGAAGCCCAGGCGCTCCAGCACCGGCGTCCATCGGTCGAGCATTGCGCGCGCCGCTGGCCCCAGCTCGAGCGGCTCGCGGAGCAGCGCCTCCTGCGAGGGGAGCGGACCGGTCGCCAGCTCCGCCTGGAGACGCTCGAAGAGCACGCGCTCGTGAGCAACGTGCTGGTCGATGAAGAAGATCTCCTCGTCGTTCGACGCGATCACGAACGTCTCGTGCACCTGACCCAGAACGCGTCCGAACAGGCTCCTGGCATACGGCGCGGCGGCTTCACCGAAGAGCCCCGCCTGGGCTTGAGCCCCGCTGGCCATGGCGCCACCCGACCCCAGCGGGCTCTCGGCGCCCGGTCGCTCTGTTCCAACGCGCGGAGAGTCGGACAGCGCCGGCGTCGTCACCACGCCGGGCGACCGCAGCGCGTCGTGCACCGCGGCGAAGACCATCTCCTGGACGAGCCGGGAGTTCCTGAACCTGACCCAGGCCTTGGTTGGATGGACGTTGACGTCCACGTCGGCTGGCAGCAGCGAAAGCGCGACGATGGCGACGGGGAACCGGTCGCGCGGCAGCAGCGGGCGAAACGCGTCGAGGATCGCCTGGAGGAGCATGGTGTCGCGCACCGGGCGGCCGTTGACGATGATCACGATCTCATCGCGCGCGCCCCGCGACAACGCCGGCGGTGACACGAGTCCTGCGACACGGACACCGTGATCGTCGCGAGCGATCGCCAGCAGGCGCTCGGACAGCTCGTAGCCGAACAGCGCGCCGATCCGGTCCCGCAGCGTGGAGGCGGCCGGCGCGTTCAGGACGATCTTGCCGTTGTTCGTGGNNGAGCTGAGTCAGGAGCCTGAGCGTGGCCGCCAGCTCGGTCGCCGCGCTCTTGAGGAACCCGAGCCGCGCGGGCGTGTTGAAGAAGAGATCGGAGACCTCGACGCTCGTACCGGCGCCGGCCGGCACCAGGAGCCGCTCGGTGGCCGTTCCGGCCTCGCCGGTGATCCGGATCCCCTCGCCGCCGGGGCGCGGGCTCGTGACGATGGCGAACCGCGACACCGCGCAGATGGCCGGCAGCGCCTCGCCGCGGAATCCGAGCGTCGTGATCACCTCGAGGTCCTCCTCGGTGGCGATCTTCGACGTCGCGTGGCGCATGAGCGCCAGCTCCACCTCGGCGGGCGTCATGCCCGAGCCGTCGTCGACCACGCTGATCCGCGCCGCCCCACCGTCCCGGACGTCGATCGTGAGCGTCGTGGCCTGGGCGTCCAGCGCGTTCTCGACCAGCTCCTTGACGGCCGCCGCCGGCCGCTCGACGACCTCTCCAGCGGCGATCTTGTTGATCAGATGGTCCGGAAGCAGGCGGATGCGGGACATCAGGCTAGTGCCGTTCCAATTTACTTCGCCATACTTCGTTGCCCATCGACGGGGGCCTCGCCTCGCTCGTAACTTGGACCGGCACTAGATGCGGCGCTGCCAGTCGGCAAGGATGTTGAGCGCGTCGAGGGGCGTGAGCCGGGACAGCTCGAGCTTCGCAAGCTCGATCGCGAGCGGGTGCGGGGCGGGCTCGAAGAGGCCGAGCTGGCTCGCGTCCGCGCGCTCGAGCTGCACCGCTCGCGAGGCTTCCAGCTCGGACAGGAGCGCCTTGGCGCGCTCGACGACGGGGGCGGGCACGCCCGCGAGCCGCGCCACGTGGATGCCGTAGCTTTTGTCGGTGCCGCCGGGCCGCACCTTGTGCAGGAAGATGATCTCGTCGTTCCACTCGCGGACGGCGACGTGGAAGTTGCGCACGCGCGGCAGCCCCACGGCGAGCTGGGTCAGCTCGTGATAGTGCGTGGCGAAGAGCACCTTGGCGCCGCCGCCGCGGTCGTGCAGCGCTTCCACGACCGCCCAGGCGATCGCGAGACCGTCGTAGGTCGACGTGCCCCGGCCGACCTCGTCGAGCAGCACGAGGCTCCGCGGCGTGACGTTGTGCAGGATGCTCGCCGTCTCGACCATCTCGACCAGGAACGTGCTCTGGCCGGCGGCGACGTTGTCCTGCGCGCCGACCCGGGTGAAGATCCGGTCGATCACCCCGAAGCGCGCCTCGCGCGCGGGGACGAAGGCTCCCATCTGCGCCATGATCGCGAGGAGCGCGGTCTGGCGGAGATACACCGATTTCCCCGACATGTTGGGCCCCGTGAGGATCATGACGGTCGCGTCCGCATCGAGCAGGATGTCGTTCGGCGTGACCGAGCGATCCGCCCGGCTCTCGAGCACGGGATGCCGGCCGTCGACGATGCTGCAGACGCCGCTGTCATCGACCACCGGGCGGACGTGTCCCCGCGCGTGGGCCACTTCGGCGAGCGCGGCCAGCACATCGAGCCGGCGGATCCGTTCCTCGGCGCCGAGTACCTTCGCCTCGGCTTCCTTCAGCTCCGCGGTGACGTAGCGCTCGGCGCCGGCGAGTGTCTGGCGCCGGATGTACTCGGCCGGCACGCGCGCCGCCTGGGCGTGGCTCACCTCGATCCCGTAGCCGAAGACTCGGTTGAACCGGACTCTGAGCGTCGCGATGCCGGTGCGGGCGCGTTCGCCGCTCTCGAGCTGCGCGATCCAGTCGCGCGCCTCGCGGGCGCCGCGGAGGAGCTGGCCGAGCGGCTCGCTCCACCCCGGGCGGATGAGCCCGCCCTCGTGGAGCACGAGCGGCGGCTCGTCGACGAGCGCCTGCTCCAGCAGCGTCCGGAGCTCCTCGAGGGCCTCGATCTCTCCCGCGACCTCGGCCAGCAGCGGCGCGGATCCGGTGGGGATCGCAGCGCGCAGCTCGGCGAAAGGCGCCAGCGAGAGCCGCAGCCCGACCAGATCCCGGGCGTGCGCGACGCGCATCGCGGCCCGGCTCCCCAGGCGCTCGACATCCCCGACGCGGCCGAGCAGCCGCCGGATCCCGTCGCGCGCCGCGGGGGCCAGGACCAGCCCGCCGATCGCATCCTGCCGCGCCCGGATCACGCCGGGATCGAGCAGCGGGCGGAGCATCCACTGCCGCAGGAGCCGCGCGCCCATCGGCGTCAGGGTCTCGTTCAGCGCGCCGAACAACGTCGGGAACAGCTCGAGCGTCTCGACCGCGGTCTCGTCGATCGTCATCGACTCGGTCCCGAGCAGGCGCTGGAGCCGTGTCAGGTGGCCGAGTGCCCCGCCGTGGGTCTCGCGGAGGTACGCGAGGGCCCCGCCGGCCGCCTGCAGCCCGACCGTCGCCCCGCCGAGCCCGAAGACGTCGAGGGACGCCACCTTGAAATGCGCGCAGAGCGCGTCCACCGCGGGCTTCGGCGCGAACATCTCCGGCGCGCAGAAGGTCAGCACCGCGCCGCGTTGTGAGAGGCGATCGCAGAGGCTCCGGTCCCCACGCAGGCCGGACGGCAGGACGACTTCCGCCGGCCTGCGGAGCAGCGCCGCGTCGAGCAGCTCCGGCCCGCCCTCGCCGACCCAAAACTCCCCCGTCGAGACGTCCGTGAGCGCCAGTCCCAACTCGGTGCTCGAGCGCGCGAGCGCGAGCAGGAAGTTGTTCGCCGCGCCGTCGAGGAACGCGGTATCGGTGATCGTGCCTGGCGTGATCACGCGGACGACCTCACGCCGCAGGAGCTTCTTCCCCTTGCCCGGCGCCTCCAGCTGTTCGCAGATCGCGACCTTCTCGCCTGCCCGCACCAGCCGCGCGATATACGCGTCGGCAGCGTGATGCGGGATCCCCGCCATCTTCGCGCCCTGGCGCGCGGTCAGAGCGATCTGGAAGAGCCTGGCGCCGCGCTCGGCGTCCTCGAAGAACATCTCGTAGAAGTCGCCGAGCCTGAAGAGCAGGAGGTGGTCGGGGTAGCGCCGTTTGAGCTCCTGGTACTGCCGCATCATCGGCGTCAGCGGCGTCGGGAGCGTCACGGCCTGAGCGCAGTCTTCAATCGGTCGTACGTGGTCTCGAGCGACTCGGGCAGCACCTTCACCTCCCCGAGCACCGGCATGAAATTCGTGTCACCGTTCCAGCGCGGGACGACGTGGATGTGCAGGTGGTCTGCGATCCCGGCGCCCGCGACCCGCCCTTGGTTGATCCCGATGTTGAAGCCGTCCGGCCCGTATTCGCGCCTGAGCGCCGCCGTGGCGGTCTGGACGAGCGCGATCGCCTCGGCCAGCTCCTCGCCCCTCGCGTCCTCGACGGAGGCAACATGCCGGTTCACGACCGCCATGAGGTGACCCGGCGAGTACGGATAGGCGTTGAGGATCAGGAAGGCCGCGGAGCTGCGTTTGAGGAGCAAGGACCGCCGGTCATCGCCGCCCCTGACCGCGTCGCAGAGGATGCATCCGATCGCGGGCTGGGAGCCGCTCACGTAGGCGCTCCGCCACGGCGCCCAGAGGCGGTTCACCCGCGGACGCCATACCGGCTCACGTGTTGACGAGTTCCCGGAGGCGCTTTCCTACCTTGAAGAACGGGACGCGCTTTTGCGGGACCTCGACCGCGGTCCCCGTCTTTGGGTTGCGTCCCTTGCGGGAGTTGCGGTGCCGGATACGAAAGCTGCCGAAGCCTCGTAGCTCGACCTTGTCGCCCTTGGCGAGCGCCTCGGTGATGTTGTCGAAGACCGTGTTGACGATCGTCTCCGTCTCTTTCTTGGTCAAGCTCGACAGCTTTGACACCTCGTCGATCAAGTCGGCTTTCGTCATCGTGCGGCTCCCTCCAGACTCTCGTCACGCTAGCATGCGTCAGAAAAGAATGTCAAGAACATTACGGGTTTAGCCCCTGAGCCCGCCAGTACCCCGAGCCGGCCCGCGCAGGACACTGAAAACCCCGCCGGGCTCCGTCGGAGTATCTGCCCCCGAGCGCCGGCTTTGCCGGCGCAATACGATTCCGGGGGAGGCTCGGAGGGGGCCGTCGAGGCCCCCTTCGATGATCTAGTCCATGAGGTAGAGCGGCATCTTCACGAGGCGCGGCCGGGTCGGGATCCCGGCGACCCCCCCCAGGTCGAGCTGGTTGCGGAGCAGGTCGATCATCGAGAAGCGTCGACGCGGCTGGATCACGCGCGGCTTGGGCGGCATCCCGGCGAGCTGGGCCGCGCCTTCCACGGCGTCCTCCAGCCCGCCGAGCACGTCCACCATGCGAAGCGCTCTCGCCTGGGCGCCCGAGACGATGCGTCCGTCGGAAAAGGCCATCACGGCCGCCCGATCGAGATGGCGACCTTGGGCGACCGCGTCGATGAACTGCGCGTGAACGTCATCCAGCAGCGACTGTAAGATCCGCCGCTCTTCGGGCGACATCGGCCGGGCCGGGTTGCCGATGTCCTTATGCTCGCCCGCCTTCACGACGACGTAGTCGACTCCGATTTTCTTGAACAGCCCCTCGACGTTCGCCAACTGCATGATCACGCCGATCGAGCCGGTCAGCGTACCGGGGTTGGCGTAGATGCGGTCGGCGGCCGCCGCGATGTAGTACCCGCCCGACGCGGCCACCGCCCCGAGCGACGCGACGACCGGCTTGCCCGCCTTCCGCAGCCGGCGGATGGCGGCGTAGACTTCCTGGGTCGGCCCGACCACACCGCCCGGGCTGTTGATGCGGACGACCACGGCGCGCACGGCCGAGTTATCGAGATGGTCCTTCAGGTCCCGCACGATATCGGTCGTGTCGATGATCGTGCCTTCGATCTCGACGATCGCGACCCTCTGGCCTCCGGACAGCCCGCCCCCCTCGGTGACACGCAGGAGGGCCCAGAGCGTGATCACGAAGAGGAGGATCACACCGGCCATGATGCCGAGCGTGACCGTGACGACGCGGGCGCGTCCGGTCACGCGCTACTCTTCGTCGTCGTCATAGGCGTCCTTGCGCTTGCCGCGCCGCGCGCCCCGGCCGCGTTGCTCCACCATCTCGCCGCGCGTGGGCTCGATCGCATGGGCCAGCTCCTTCAGGCTGAGCCCGATCCTCCGCTCCTGCGGATCGACGCGGATGACCATGAGCGTGAGCTCGTCACCCGCGTTGACGATCTCGCCGGGCGAGTTGATCGGCCGATTCGACATCTGGGAGATGTGCAGGAGCCCGTCCACCCCGGGCTCGAGCTCGATGAACGCCCCGAAGTCGGTGAGCCGGACGACCTTGCCCGTCACGCGCGAGCCCATCGGATAGCGCGCGGAGACCGTGTCCCACGGGTCGGGCTGGATCTGCTTGAAACCGAGTGAGATCCGCTTGTTCTCGCGATCGAGGTTCAGGATCTGCGTCTCGATCTCCTGGCCCTTCTTGAGGATCTCCGAGGGATGGCCGATGTTGCGCGTCCACGACATGTCCGAGATGTGCAGGAGCCCGTCCACCCCGGGCTCCAGCTCCACGAATGCGCCAAAGTCCGTCAGGTTTCGCACCTTGCCGTGCACGCGGGCGCCCGGCTGGTAGCGCTCCGCGATCGTCGCCCACGGGTCCGGCTCGACCTGCTTCATGCCGAGCGAGATCCGCTTCGACGCGCGGTTGACTTCGAGCACGATCACGTCGACGGCGTCGGCGACGTTGACGAGCTTCGAGGGATGCCGCACGCGCCGGGTCCAGGACATTTCGGAGACGTGCACGAGCCCCTCGACGCCGGGCTCCAGCTCGACGAAGGCGCCGTAGTTCGTGAGGCTGACGACCCTGCCGCTGGCGCGCGTGCCGGGCGCGTAGCGGGCCTCGACCGTCTCCCACGGGTCGGACGACTTCTGCTTGTAGCCGAGCGAGACCCGGCCGCTCTCGCGGTCGAAGTGCAGCACGACCACCTGGACCTGGTCGCCTACCTGGAAGATTTCCGACGGATGGCCGACGCGCCCCCACGACATGTCGGTGACGTGCAGGAGCCCGTCGATTCCACCGAGGTCTCCTCGCGCTCCTCTTCGAGGACGGCCCGCCGCGACAGGACGACGTTGCCGCGCCGGCGGTTGAGCTTGATCACCTTCGCGCGGATCGTCTGTCCCAGCATCGCGGCCAGGTTCTTCACGGGCCGCAGGTCGACCTGGGAGCCCGGCAGGAACGCCTTGACGCCGACATCGACCGCGAGGCCGCCCTTCACCACCTCGACGACACGGCCCTCGATGGGCGTGCCCTTCTCGTGCGCGCGGGAGACGGCATCCCACACCTTGATCTTGTCCGCCTTGTCCTTGGAGAGGACGATGAGCCCCTCGTTGTCCTCCTTGGCCTCCAGGTACACCTCGATCTCGTCCCCGACCTTGGGGAGGGACCCGCTCCGGTGGAACTCCTCGATCGGGATCGAGCCTTCGCTCTTGTAGCCGACGTCGACGAGCACTTCGGTGTCGCGCACCTGCACGACCCGGCCCCGGACGACTTCCCCCTCCTCGAACTCGGCGAGTTCTTCGCTGTACCAGTCCTCCATTCGGTCCTCGGCCGCGGCGTGCTCGCCCTCCTTTCGCGGTGCTCCGAGGGACTTACGCAGTTCACCCTTCTCAGCCATTACACCGGTTCCTCCTTCTTCATGTTGCTTCTGTCTTCCTCGGCGGCTTCCTTCAGCGCGGCGATCGCAGCCATCATCTCGCGGCTGACCGCCGCATACTGCCCTTTCCTGTCGCTCCCCGCCTCGCGCTCGAACTGCATCGGCTTGCCGAAGTGTACCCGCACCCTGCCCGGGCGCGGAAGCATCCGTCCCTTCGGCCATGCGCGTCCCGTGCCCATAATGTAGGCGGCAACGACTGGCGTACCGCTCAGGAGCGCCAGCATGCCGGCGCCGGCCCGAGCCTCGCGCAGCACGCCTTCCGGCCCTCGCGTCGCTTCCGGGAACACGAGCAGCGCGCCGCCGCCCTGGAGCACGCGCAGCGCCGCGCGCAGGGCCGGCGGATCCGACACGCCGCGGCGAACGGGCCGCGCGTTCAACGTGCGGATGATCCGCGCGAACAGCGGGATCCGGAACAGCTCGGCCTTCGCCATGAACGACAGCGGCCGCGGCGTTACGACGCCGACGACCAGCGGATCCAGCACGCTCGAATGGTTCGTCACGACCAGCACGGGCCCTGTCCTCGGCACGTTCTCGGCCCCGCGCGAGTTCAGGCGGAACAGGAACCGGGCCAGCCCGAGCGCCAGCAGCCTCACGATCGTGTACAGCATCGCCGCCGCTCGACCGCCTCCAGCATTCGCTCGACCACCTCGTTGACGGTCAGGTCCGTGGCATCGACCACGATCGCGTCAGCCGGCCTGCGGAGCGGCGCGATCGCGCGGGTCATATCCTGCTCGTCTCGCGTCTCGATTTCCTTCCGCACCGCGTCAAGCGTCATCGACACCCCGCCACGAGTCAGCTCTGCATGCCGCCGCCGAGCGCGGATGTCGAGCGAGGCGTCGAGATAGAACTTCATCTCGGCGTCGGGGCAGACGACGGTGCCGGTGTCACGGCCCTCGAGCACCACGCCGCCGGCCGCGGCGAGCCGCCGCTGGATCGGCGTCACCGTGTCGCGCACGGGCTTGAGCGTGGTGAGCCGGGACGTCAGTTCGCCGATCTCCTGCGTCCGGATCTCGCCGGTGACCTCTCGGCCGTTGATCCACAGGCGCGAGCCGTCCGTCTCGAGCGTGAGCCCGTCGAGATGGGCGCGGAGCGCGGGCTCGTCGTCAGGAGCGACCCCGGCCGCCGCCACGCTCAGCGCGACCGCCCGGTACATCGCTCCGGTATCGAGCCGCCGGTAGCCGAGCCGTCGGGCCAGTTCCCGCGAGACCGTGCTCTTCCCCGCGCCCGCGGGCCCGTCGATCGTGATGACCGGATGTCTCCTCGGAGGGGGGCTTTGCCCCCCTTCCGAACCTCCCCCCAGAAGATTGCGCCGGCTGCGCCGGCGCTCGACGGCGTAGGACGTTGCCTCGCCCACGCACCGGAACGTCCCTTCACGCGCTCCGAAAGCCACGCCGGCCCCCAGGTCGCCAGGATCGGAGGGCGGCCAGCGCGCCGGGCGCTTCATGGCTCGACGGTCACGGCGGTGCCGCCGGCGATCAGGTTGAGCGCCTCGGCGAAGTCCGGAAACGAGGTCGCGATGCACGCGGTGTCCTCCACGATCGTCTCGCCGCGCGCGACCAGCCCCGCGACGGCGAGCGCCATCGCGATTCGGTGATCGCCGCCGCTTTCGACGTGGGTCCCGCGAAGCTTCGCGCCGCCGGCGATCCGCAGGCCGTCCGGCCGCTCCTCGAGCCGCGCGCCCATCTTGCCGAGCTCCCGGGCGAGCGCCGCCACGCGGTCGGACTCCTTGACCCGCAGCTCCGCCGCGTCCCGGATCTCCGTCACGCCGGTCGCGACCGCCGCCGCCACGGCCAGCGCCGGCATCTCGTCGATCAGGCGCGGAATCAGCGGCCCCGCGATCGTCGCGCCCGAGAGCTTTGTCTCTCCGACGGTCAGCGTGGCGGTCGGCTCGGTCGACGCTTGCACGTCGGCGCGATCCACCCTGGCGCCCATCGACTCGAGCGCGTCGAGGATCCCGGTGCGAGTTGGATTCACGTTCACGCCCCGCACCGCGACGCGGCTGCCGGGCACGATCGCCCCCGCCACGAGAAAGAAGGCGGCCGACGAGATGTCGCCCGGCACCTGGACACCGCAGCCGGCCAATGGCGAACCCGGGACGAGCGTGATGCGGTTGCCGTCCACGGAGAGCCGCGCGCCGAACTGGCGGAGCATCCGCTCGGAGTGATCCCGCGAGGCCGACGGCTCCTCGACGACGACCGGCGCGTCGGCCCACAGGCCGGCCAGCAGCACCGCCGACTTTACCTGCGCCGACGCGATCGGAATCCGGTACGTGAGCGACGACAGCGGCCGCGCGCCCCGCACGGCGAGTGGGAGTTTCGTGCCTTCGTCCCGCCCGACGATCGTCGCGCCCATCTGGCGGAGCGGCGTCGCGACCCGCGCCATCGGGCGGCGGCGAAGCGAGTCGTCGCCGGTCAGCATCGACCAGAACGGCTGGCCCGCCAGGACTCCGAGCAGGAGCCGGGCGGTGGTTCCGGAGTTGCCGCACTCGAGGACCGAGTCTGGCTCCTGGAGCCCCGTGAGCCCGACGCCGGCGATCCGGTAGTGGCCGGGGCCCTTGCGCGTCACCTCGACCCCGAGCTTCTCGATCGCGCGCAGGGTGCGGAGGCAGTCCTCGGCTTCGAGGTACCCCCACACCTCCGTCGGCCCGCTGGCGATCGCGCCGAGCAGCGCCGCGCGGTGGGAGATCGACTTGTCGCCGGGGACCTCGATGGCGCCCGTCAGGCCCGCGACCGGGCGAACGCGCAGCCTCACGCCAGACGCTCCCGGATCGACCTGATGTCAGTGAGCTTCCGCTCGAGTGCGTCACCGGCATTGGCGGCGATCACGTCCTCGAGTTCCACGAGGGCCGCGCGGAATACGGCCAGCGTGTCGCCGAGCGCCGAGCGGTTCTGAAGGAAGATCTCGCGCCACACCCGCGGATCCGACGCGGCGATGCGCGTCGTGTCTTTGAAGCCGCGGGCCGCCAGCTCGAGCGCCGGCCCGCAGAGCCGCGCCGCGGACTCCACGAGCGCGTACGCGACCAGGTGCGGCAGGTGACTGATCGCCGCGACGACGCGGTCGTGCGCCTCCGGTTCGAGGACCGTGACGCGGGCGCCCAGGGCTTCCCAGAACTCCGTGACCCGCTTGCTCGCCTCGGGAACCGAGCGCTCCGTCGGGGTCAGGATCACGGTCGCGCCCTCGAAGAGGTCGGCCCGGGCGACCGCGTACCCGCTCTGCTCGGAGCCGGCCATCGGATGGCTGCCCACGAACGCGATCGGCCGGACCGCCGCGAGGCGCTCGGCGGCGCGTACGATCGCCGCCTTCGCGCTGCCCACGTCGGTCAGCGTCGCGTCGAGCGGCGCGGCACCCCACACGGTCTCGAGCATGTCCTCGATCGCCGTGACGGGCGCCGCGAGCATGACGAAGTCGGCGCCGCGCAGGCCGTCGCGAAGATCGGTGGTCGCGCGGTCGATCGAGCCGTCCGCGCGGGCGGCCTCGAGCCGCGTGGCGCTCCGCCCGACGGCGACGATCGTCCGGGCCAGGCCCTGCGCGCGCGCGGCCTTCGCGACCGACCCACCGAGGAGCCCGAGCCCGACGATCGTCAGCTGCCGGATCACGCCGACGTCTTCCCGAGCACGGCGCGTAGCGCCGCCACGAGCCGGCGGTTTTCCTGCGGCGTCCCGATCGTGATGCGCAGCGCGGTCTCCATCCCGAACGAGGTCATCGGCCGCACGATCACGCCCTCGCGCAGGAGCTTCTGGTAGATCTCCGTCGCGCTCCGGCCCACGTCGACCAGGATGAAGTTCGCGCGCGACGGCACGTACTTGATGCCGAGCGCCTTGAACTCGTCGTACAGGAAGTGACGGCCGGCGTCGATGAGGCGCACGCACTCCAGCACGTGCGACTCGTCATCGAGCGCCGCCAGCGCCGCGGCCTGCGCGAGCGAGTTCACGTTGAACGGGGGCCGGATGCGGTTCAGCAGGGCGATCGCGTCCGGGTCCGCGACGCCGTAGCCAGCGCGTAGGCCCGCGAGGCTCGCGGCCTTCGAGAAGGTCCGGAGCACGGCGACCTTCCGCCCCTGCTTCATGTACGCGAGGGAATCCGGGAAGTCCGGCCCCTGGGCGAACTCGATGTAGGCCTCGTCGAAGACGACGATCGTGCGCTCCGGAATCCGCGCCATGAAGCGCTCGACCTCGTCCGCGGTCACCATCGTCGCGGTCGGGTTGTTCGGATTCGCGATGAACACGAGCTTGGTGAGCGGCGTGATGGCCCGCGCCATGCCCTCGAGATCGAGTCGGTGGTCCTTCAGCATGACGACGACGCGGATCCCGCCCGAAGCCTGGACGCTCATCGGATACACGACAAACGAGGGGTGCGGCACCACGGCCTCATCGCCAGGCCGCACGAACGCGTGGACGAGCAGCTCGATCAGCTCGTTCGAGCCGTTGCCGAGCATGATGTGCTCCGGCGTCACGCCGTGCTTCTTCGCGAGCGCCTGGCGCAGATAGATGATGGCCTTCTGCACCCGCTCGGAGGGTGGGAGCGGATTCTCATTCGACGCGAGCTTGATCGCGTCGTGGAGATGATGGCCTTCTGCACCCGCTCGGAGGGTGGGAGCGGATTCTCATTCGACGCGAGCTTGATCGCGTCGTGGATGCCGAGCTCCCGCTCCAGTTCCTCGATCGGCTTGCCCGGCTCATACGGCGCGATCCCGAGAATGTGCTCGTTGGCTAGCGATTCCCACGGCGTGGGCATGATCTCTCCTTGTCAGGCCGATGAAGCCGGCCCCTCCGGAGCGTTGGCTCGGTCGCTCCTCCCTGAGGAGTTCGTCGGCATCTCCCTACGCGGCCGGATACGACCCGAGGATCTTGAAGAACAGCGCGCGGTCCCGGCCCCGTGCGAGCACGTCCTCGACGACGGGCGTGTCGCGATGGCCCTCGAAGTCGATGAACATGACGTACTCCCACGGCTGCTGCCTCCCAGGCCGCGACTCGATCTTCGTCAGGTTGAGGCCGTTCGCGGCGAACGGCTCCAGGATCCGGAACAGCGCGCCCGGCTCGTTGCGCGTCGAGAACAGGATCGAGGTCTTGTCCCGTCCCGTGGCGCCCATCGGACGGCGCCCGACGACGAGGAACCGGGTCGAGTTGTTCGCGCCGTCCTCGATCCGCGCGCAGAGGATCGGCACGTCGTACAGGCGCGCCGCCAACTCGGAAGCGATCGCGGCGACACTCGCGTCGCTGGCCGCCAGCCCGACGGCGGCGGCGGTCGATCCGACCTCCTCGACGGCGGCCTCCGGCAGGTGCTCGGCGAGCCACGCGCGGCACTGCGCAAGGGCCTGGGGATGGGAGCACACGGTCTTGACCTGCGGCAGGTCGGCGGCGCGCGAGACCAGGTGTTGGGCCACCTCCAGGAGCAGCTCGCCCGAGATCAGCACCTCGGACTCGATGAGCCGGTCGAGCGTGAGGTGCACCGAGCCCTCGGTGGAGTTCTCGACCGGGACGACGCCGTACTCCGTGCGGCCGCGCTCGACGTCCTCGAACACCTCCACGATGGTCCTGGCCGGCGCCAACTCGGCCGAGTTGCCGAAGCGCTGGATCGCCGCCTGGTGCGTGAACGTCGCCGGGGGGCCGAGGTACGAGACGCGAAGCGGCCGCTCGAGGGCAAGCGACGCAGAGAGGATCTCGCGCCAGATCGCGCGCACCGCATCGGCCGGAAGGGGGCCTCGATTCAGCTTGACCAGCCGATCGACGATCTCCGCTTCCCGCTCAGGAACAAAGTACGCCAGGTCCTTCCGTCGTTTGAGGTCTCCGATCCGGAGGGCGGCCTCTGCGCGTTGGTTGAGGAGGTTGAGGAGCTCTTTGTCGAAGTCGTTGATCCTGGAACGCCAATCGTCCAGGTTCATAGACACCCCTGGGCACTTTCTTTTAACGTTCGGCCATTATAGGACCAGCGTCATCGGCAAGCAAGCACGGTTCGTTACCCGGCCGATCTCAGGCTCGCGATCTCCCGCGTCGTCAGTGGCCGCGTCTGACCCGGCCGCAGATCGCCGAGCGTGAGCGGGCCGAACGCGATCCGCCGCAGTCGAGTGACGGGGTGCCCGAGCGCTTCGCAGTAGCGCTTGACCTCGTGCTTGCGGCCCTCGGTGAACGTCAAGCACAGCACGGTGCTCCGAGCGCCCGGCCGCGTGATCTTGACCGCGCTCGGGCGCGCGAAGCCGTCGTCGAGCGTCACGCCCGCGCGCCACCTGGGCAGGTTCGCCTCCGCGACGCGTCCGGCGACGGTCGCCTCGTACACGCGCGGCAGCGCGTACCGGGGGTGCAGGAGCCGGTGCGTCAGGTCTCCGTCGTTCGTCAGCAGGAGCACGCCCTCGACGTTCCAGTCGAGCCGGCCGACCGGATAGAGGCGGGCGCGCGTACCGCGCAGGAGGTCGGTGACGACGGGTCGGCCCCGGGGATCGCGGAGCGTCGTGACGCAGCCGCGCGGCTTGTTCAGAAGCACGTATTCGTGGGGCTCGGACGCGGGCAGCGGGCGGCCGTCGACGAGCACGCGATCGACCGTCGGATCGACCAGGACGCCGGCCGTGACCGCGACCTCGCCGTTCACGACCACGCGTCGGCCGGCGACGAGGCGATCAGCCCCCCGCCGGCTGGTCAGTCCCGCCTGCGCCAGGATCTTGTTGAGCCGGGCTCTCATCCGCCGCGACCGGGGCCGTCTCGGGAACGGTCAGCGCCCCCTCGACCTGCGGCAACTCGGCCAGGTCACGCAGGCCGAAGGCGACGAGGAACTCGCGGGTCGTCTCATAGAGGAATGGGCGGCCCGGCGCATCCTTGCGCCCAGCGATCCTGAGCATGCGTCGGTCCAGCAGGCTCTCGAGGACGCCCTCGGAGTTGACGCCGCGAATCGCGTCGATGTCCGGCCGCGACACCGGCTCGCGGTACGCGACGATCGCGAGCGTCTCGAGCGCGGGACGCGACAGGCGCGAGTGCGTCCGGCTGCGCGCGAGGCGGACCAGCCACGGCGCGACCTCGGGGCGCGTCACCATGCGGTAGCCGCCGCCCACCTCGACGACCTGGATCGCGCTGCCCCGGTCCGCGGACTGCTCCGCGAGCCGGGCGACCAGGTCTCGCGCCTCGTCCACGGTTCGGAGGTCCAGCACCTCCCGGATCCGCTCGGCTTCGACCGGCGCGTCGGATGCGAAGAGCAGCGCCTCGACCAGACTAATCGGTTCCGGCATTCGTTTGCGCCTCCGTCTGACCGCGTTCGATCACGATGTCGCCGAACATCTCGGTCTGCTGCGCGCGGGCCCGCCCGAGACGGACGAGCTCGAGCAGGGCCAGCAGGGTCACCACCAGCTCGGCGCGGCGCCGCTCGGCGCCCACGAGCGCCGAGAAGAGCAGTGACCACGTCGAGCGCAGCAGCGCGACGATCTCGGCCATGCGCTCGAGGACCGACGGCGGGTTGGGCTCGATCTCCCGCGGCGCCTGACGGCGCTGCGCCTCGATGACCCGCGTCATCGCGCGGCCGAGGAGATGGACGCTGAGATCTTCCAGCGGGATCTCGTCGGGTGGCGGCAGCTCGCTCGCCGGCCGCCCGAAGAGCAGGGCCTGTTCCGCCTCGAGCCGACCGAGCCACTCCCCCGCGGCCTTGACGCGCGCGTACTCCCGGAGACGGGACGTGAGCTCGAGGCGGAGCGCCTCGCCCTCCAGGTCCAGCTCTTCTGGGGCGGCCTCGTCGGGAGGCAACAGGAGCTTGGACTTGAGATAGATGAGCGTGGCGGCGAGCACCAGGAACGCGCCCGCGGACTCGACGTCCTGGAACTGCAAGGCCTCGAGGTGCGCGAGGTACTGATCCGTGATCGTCTGGACCGGCAGCCGCGACAGGTCGATCTCGTTGGTCCGGCAGAGGTGCAGGAGCAGGTCGAGGGGGCCTTCGAACTCGGCGACGCGAACCGTAAGCGCCTGGGGCTCGGCGGACGCGAGCATCGTCACGGCTCGATGGCGGCGGCGCGCCGCACGTCTTCCATGGTCGTTTTCGCGACCTCGCGCGCCCGCTTCGAGCCCTCGCGCAGGATGTCCACGATGTCCTCCGGCTTCTCCGCGAACTGCTGGCGCCGTTCGCGGATCGTTGCCAGCGGCGGCAGCAGATGCTCGAGCAGCTTGGCCTTGCAGTCGAGACAGCCGATCCCGGCCGTGCGGCACCCGGTTGCCGCCCACTCGCGATCGGCCGGAGGCGTGAAGATCTTGTGCAGGTCGAACACGGGGCAGATGTCGGGGTTTCCCGGATCGGAGCGGCGCTTGCGCGCCGGGTCGGTGACCATCGGCCGCACCTTGGCCGTGATCACCTCCGGCGAATCCGACAGGTAGATCGCGTTGTCGTAGGACTTGGACATCTTCCGTCCGTCGGTGCCCGGAACCTTCGGGATCTCGGTGAGCTTCACCCCCGGCTCCGGGAACACCTCGCCGAAGACGCTGTTGAATCGCCGCGCGACCTCGCGCGCCAGCTCCACGTGCGGGACCTGGTCGACGCCGACCGGCACCCATTTCGGCTTGTACATCAGAATATCGGCCGACTGGAGCAGCGGATAGCCCAGGAGGCCGTAGGACGGCGACTCGAGCCCGAGTTGCTCAACCATCTCCTTGTAGGTCGGGACGCGCTCGAGCCAGCTCTGCGGCGTGATCATGGAAAAGAGCAGGTGCAACTCGGCGTGCTCCGGCACGAGCGACTGGATGAACAGCGTCGAGCGCTCCGGCTGGAGGCCCGCGCCGAGCCAGTCGGCCGCCATCTCGATGGTGTTGCCCGGGATCTCCGCGGCGCTCGAAGCGCCGGTCGTCAGCGCATGCCAGTTCGCGACGAAGTAGAAGCACTCGTAGTCGTCCTGCATGCGCACCCAGTTGTCGAGCGCGCCGAGATAGTTCCCGAGGTGCAGCTTCCCCGTCGGACGCATGCCGGACAGGACGCGGTCCCTCGCCCTCACGCCTTCGTCTTCTCCCACACTTTGACCGAGCGCACGAAGACGTAGTGCGCGTAGAGCGCCG
This sequence comes from Candidatus Rokuibacteriota bacterium, assembly GCA_003221435.1. GTDB lineage: Bacteria > Methylomirabilota > Methylomirabilia > Rokubacteriales > CSP1-6 > AR9. Next base: position 15,702 of record QHRS01000094.1, on the reverse strand, counting down.
CCAGGACGAACCCGCGCCAGCCGTCGAGGAATCCCCGGTGCAGGACGTACATCGAGAGGAAACGGCCGGGCGGGCGGAGGGCGATTCCCGCGATCGTTACGCGGCGACCGCGGCGGATCCAGTCCTCGGCCGCGAGCGTCGAGTACCGGTCGAAGCGCGTCAGGCAATCGGAAAGATCCCGGTAGCTCGCGTGGAGCAACGGCGCCTCGAGCCGTTCGACCGGGCCGTCGACGCGCACCGACTCGTGGACCTCCACGTCGACGAAGCGTCCGCGCCCGCGTCGAAACAGGCGGATCTGCCGGTCCGGGTACAGACGGCCGTGCCGGACCCAGCGGCCCCAGAAGATGTTCCTCCGCGGTACGGCATAGCCCGCCGCGGGGCCGTCGGCCCGCAGAATGTCCTCGACGCGGGCCCGCAGCTCGGGCGTGACTCGCTCGTCGGCATCGAGCGACAGGATCCAATCTCCCGTCGCCTGATCGAGCGCGAAGTTCTTCTGAGCCGCGAACCCCGGCCAGGGCCGGACGACAACCCGGTCGGTGAACTCGCGTGCGATCATCACGGTCTTGTCCGTCGACTCGGCGTCGACCACCACGATCTCGTCGGCCCAGGCCACGCTCTCCAGGCTCGGCCGGAGCCGGTCTTCCTCGTTTGCCGTGATGAGGCAGACGGACAGGCGCTTCACGAGAGGAACTCGGCCACGTTCTCGAACACCATCTCCGGCGTGATCGACGTCATCAGCCCGTCTGGGCTCTGGAGGCCGCGGCCATGCTGGCCGTACGGCCGATTCCGGTCGGCGGGCGTGGGGCCGTAGAGGCCGACAGCCGGAGTGCCCACGGCCGCCGCCAGGTGGAGCGGGCCCGTGTCGCCGCCGACCAGGACCGAGCAGCGGCGCGCCAGCGCGGTCAGCTCGTCGAGGTCCGTTCGCGGCGCGACGAGCGGTTGGGACCACAGCCCCGACGCGATCCGTCGCGCCGCCTCCTCCTCGCCGGGTCCCCACACGACGACCACGCGCGCGCCTGCTTCGGCGCGCAGGCGATCAGCCAGCGCCCGGAAGTGGAAGATCGGCCAGCGCTTGTTCTCCCGTCTGGCCCCCGGGACCAGCGCGACGATGGCGTCGTGCGACCTGACCCCTTCGGCGGCGAAGAATTCGTCGATCCGCGCCTCGGCGGACACGCTCCGCGGGACCGTGAACGACACTCGGGGGTTCGCGACGCCGAGCGGCGTGAGGAGCGAGCAGTATTGCTCGATGACGTGGCGCGCCGACCGGGGCGGCGTCACGCGATGGTTGGTGAACAGCGCATTCAGGGGCTCCCAACACCGGGTCGCCGCGAATCCGATGCGCAGGCGAGCCCCGGTGAAGGCGGTGAGAAGCCCGCTCTTGATCAGCCCCTGCAGGTCGATCGCGACGTCGAACCTCACGTCCCGCATGCGCTGGTGGAGGCGCGCGACGTCGTTCCTCGCCTCGGCGGCGCCGCGCGGCGACCAGATCAGGCGCCGCCATCGCCGTGTGTCGACCGGAATGATCTCGTCGAGGTGGGGATGATCGCGCAGGAGGGCTGATTCGCGCACCTCGACGACCCACGTGAGTCGAGCGTCGGGAAACGCCACCCGGAGTGCGGTCGCGACCGGCAGCGCGTGGATCACGTCGCCGATCGACGAGAGCTTGATGATCGCGATGTTCATTTATACGGGTGCGGGCACCCGGGCTTCGCCACGCCCGCACCCCGCCGGGACTTCGCCCCGTGACGCTTCAGGCGGCGTCCGTCAGGCCCGATCCCCCCCCGTGGACCCTCCGGCCGACTACCGTCCATTCTGTTTTCCGAAGCGCACGAGGATCCGGGAGATGACGTCGCGCGTCGAGTGGTCCTTCGGATCGCCGGCGATGGCGACGGAGCCGCCGGCCGCGCGCACGGACCCGCGCTCGGGCACCGTGCGTTCCGTGTAATCCGTCCCCTTCGCGTGGACATCGGGCCGCAGCCGGCTGACGAGGCCGTCGGCTGTTTCCTCGTCGAACACGACGACGTGGTCCACGCACCGGAGCGCTGCGAGAATCTCGGCGCGCTCGCCTGCCGGCATCAGGGGCCGGCCGGCCCCCTTGAGCCGCTCGACCGACGCGTCGGAGTTGAGCCCGACGAAGAGCACGTCACCGAGCCGTCGGGCCGCGGTCAGGTACCGCACGTGGCCGACGTGGAGCAGATCAAAGCAACCGTTGGCCAGGATGATTCGTCTCCCCCGGGCGCGCAGCCGTTCCGCGACGGCGGCGGCGTCCTCGAGATTCAGCGGCTCCCCTCTGCGGCTCGCCGCGGAACCCGGCACCGCTCCCGATTCATCGGCCCGCCTCGTCTCACGGCTGCCGCTCGCCCTGGAACCAGGTACTGCCCTCGAGTCATCGGCTCGCCTCGCCTTACGGCTGCGGCTCGCACGGGAACCAGGTACTGCGCTCGAGTCATCGGCTCGCCTCGCCTTGCGGCTGCGGCTCGCACGGGAACCAGGTACTGCGCTCGAGTCATCGGCTCGCCTCGCCTTGCGGCTGCGGCTCGCACTGCCACTCACGGCTGGCCATGGTTGAGCGCGTCCAGCAGTTCACGGCGGCTGACCGTCGCGGTCCCTCGCTTCATCACCACGATGCCGCCGGCGACGTTGGCGAGCTGCGCCGCCTCGACCGGCGCCGCGCCGCTCGCGAGCCCGACGGTGAACGCGCTGATGACCGTGTCCCCGGCGCCGGTCACGTCAGCGATCTCGTCGCTGCCGAAGATCGGGATCAGCGTCGTGCCGCCCTCGCCCTCCATCAGCGCGATGCCCCGGCTTCCCCGCGTGACGAGCAGGTAGCGCGCCTCGAGCCGATCGAGCAGCTGCCGGCCGGCCTTCTCGAGCGACGGCTCATCGTCCACGGACATGCCGGTGAGCTGCTCCACCTCAGGCTCGTTCGGCGTCAACGCGGTCGCGCCGCGAAACCGTGGCAGGTCGTACCGGCTGTCGACGGTCACGATCGCCCCGGTGCGCTTCGCCAGCGCCTGCACTTCCTGGAAGAGCCGGGGGGGCACGGCGCCATAGCCATAATCGGAGATGAGAATGGCGTCCGCGCGGGCGCCGAGCGTGGCGAGCCGCCGGATGAGCGCGTCCTCCGTCGCCGGCTCGGGCGCGGCCGGCGGCTCGCGATCAAGGCGGACGACCTGCTGGCGGGTCGACCGATAGCCTCCCGCCATGATGCGGGTCTTCACCGGCGTCGGCCGCCCCGGCTCGACGAGCACGCCGTCGGTCGGGATTCCCGCGGACCGGAGCAGCGCGATCATCTCCTTGCCCGCAGCGTCGCGCCCGACCACGCCGATGGGCGTGACGCGCGCGCCGAGCGCGTGTACGTTGTGCGACGCGTTGGCCGCACCGCCGAGGCGAGCCTCGCGCTGGGTGAACCGCAGGATCAAGACCGGCGCCTCCCGCGAGATGCGGGCGGGCTTTCCGTAGAGATACTCGTCAGCGATCAGGTCGCCGACGACCACGACTGATTTCGCCGGGAAGCGATCGATCACGGTCTGGAGCCGCGCGCTGTCGAGCATCAGGCGCCCGCCCCGTCCATGATCCGGGTGACGGCATCGAGCAGATCTGCGACCACGCAGTCGGGCTGCACCGGGAACTTCGCCCGCCGGTACTCCCACTCGCCGAGCCCGTAGCCCGTGAGCACGAGGGCGGTGCGGGCGCCGACTCGGTGCCCGGCGAGGATGTCAGACGGCTTGTCGCCGACCACCCAAGACCGCGAGAGATCGAGATCGAGATCGGCTGCCGCCCGGACGAGCAACCCCGGCTTAGGCTTGCGGCAATCGCACTCAGCCCGGAGCGGCGGTATCCCTTCCTTCGGGTGGTGCGCGCAGACGTATAACCCGTCCAGGTGCGCGCCCTCACGCGTGAGCTGTTCGACCATCGCGGTATTCACCGCGGCCAGCACCTCTTCACTGAAATATCCGCGCGCCACGCCGCTTTGGTTGGTGATCACCACGGCGGGAATCCCGGCGCGATTCAGACGTCGGATTGCCTCGGCGGTTCTGGGGAGGAGGCGAAGCCGGCTTGGATGGTTCACGTACCCCACCTCGTCGGTGAGGGTGCCGTCGCGATCGATGAACACGCCCGGCGTCGCCACTTTCCGTGAGTGTAATCTGCCGGAACCGATTCTTCAACGAAAATCGCCTCTTGCGATGGGTATTTCGGCGTAAATCCGCTCGAAGCCAGCCGCCTGGGCGGCATACGTGAACGGCTCGGCGCTCCGCCGCGCCGCTTCCGCCAGCTTCCCCCACGGCTCTCCCCGCAGTCGTTCGAGCGCCTGGGCGATCGCCTCGACATCGGCGGGAGCGACGAGCATCCCGTTCCGACCGATCTCGATCAGCTCCCCTCCGCCGGCGGCGGTGCTCGCCAGGACGGGCACACCTGACGCGAGCGCCTCGAGATGGACGTTGCCGAACGGCTCGTAGAGCGATGGCAGTGCGACGACGTCTGACGCCGCGTACCAGCGCTCGATGTCGGCGCGCGGGCCCTGCCAGATCACGCGGGCGGCGATCCCGAGCCGCTCGGCCAGCGCGCGGTAGGGGCGAGCGTCGCCCTTGCCGAGCACGACGAGCCGGCTCGACCGATCGCGGAACCGACTGAATCCCTCGATGAGGAATGCGAGCCCCTTCCGTTCAAAGCCGCTGCCGGCGAACAGGACGACCCACGCGTCCGCCGGCGCCCCGACGCTCTCGAGGACACGCGCGCGGTAGCGCGCGCGGTTGTCTGGACGGAAGCGCTCGAGGTCGACACCGTTGTACACTACGCGCAGGCGGGCAGGTGGCACGCTGTACAGCCGCTCGATCTCGTCCAGGCCACGACGCGCGATGGCGACGATTCGGGGAGTGGTCCGGAAGATCCTCGCCTCCAGCGCCTGGAGGACACGGTGATACAGCGGCCGGGTCCGGCCGCGCCTCGTGGCGAGGTAGGCCCGGTGGCAGCCCTCGCCCGCGCGGTAGATGTCCTGGGAAAGGGTCCGCTCGTGGCTCTGGACGACTTCGTACCCGCTCGCCCGTACCGTCCGCGCCGCCGCGATCGGAAGCCACAGCGCGCGGGCCAGAGACGGCAGGGGCGGCAGCGGAATGCGGTGGACAACCGCGCCGGGCACCGGGAGCTGACCGAACGGGCTGTAGAGATGGACCTCGTGGCCGCGGCCGACGAGCGCGCCGACGAGTCCCGCCGTAGCCGTCTCCACGCCGCCGTGGAAAACGAAGGGGCGCGAGATGATCGCGAGCTTCATTTATCAGGGCGCGGGCACCCGGGCTGTCGCCCGCCCGCGCCCCGCCGCCACCCCCGTCGGCGGCCACTTGATCGGTTCACGAGAGCCGCGATCCACCCGGACGCCCGCCCGCGCCCCGCCGCGACCCCCGCCGGCGCCCACTTGATCGGTTCATTCCAGCCGCGGTCCACGCCGGTCTTGGGTCACGTGCGATTCGTACGTGAGAGTACATTCTCCACCAGCGGAAACAGCCGGGCGCGGGTCGCGGTGAAGCTGTAGAGGGCTTCGCATCGGGCACGGCCGCGGGCGCCGAGCTCGCGGGCCTCAGAAGGGTCGTCCAGAAGACGGGCGATGGCGTCCGCCAACGCCTTCGGATCACGGGGCGGGACGAGCAGGCCGCACCCGTCCAGAATCTCCGGGATCATCGACACGCGGGTGGACACGATCGGGCGGGCGAGCGCCATCGCGTCGAAGATCTTCGCCGGCACCTGCCCGGTCGTGTCGCTCGTCACGCGCTGTGGAACCGCGACCACATCGGCGGCGGCGAGGTAGCCCGGGACGTCATCGAACGGGATCTCCTCCGTCGTCGTGACATACGGGGCCGTGGCGTACCGGGAGCCGACACCCACCAGCGCGAGGAGCACGTCGGACCGCCCGAGGAGGCCGACGGCGTCGATGAGATCCTCGATGCCCTTGTATGCGCGCGGCGTTCCGAGGAACATGACGATGCGGCGGTCTCCCGCCGCGAGCCGAGCCCGCGCCTCCCGGGGATCGTAGCGGTCGGGCCTCCACGCGTCGGTGTCACGGACGTGGGGAATCAGCGTCCCGCCGAACCGGGCCTCGAGGAACCGGGACCCGACAGTGAGACCGGACGCCAGCGGGACGAGCTTTTCCATCAGCCACGTCCAGGGAAGCCCGTTCGGATTCGACAGGTTCAAAAACCGGCCAAGCTGGCCCCACGCTCCACTCCGGTAGAAGAACCCAAGCTCCCAGTCGTCGATGTCGAGCAACACCGGCGGGCGCGCGATCAGCCGCTTGAGCAGCGCGGCGCCAAAGCTCGTTGGTCGCGGCTTGGACGCGTAGATGAGCCCGCCGTCGATCAGCCGGAGGAGCGCGGGAAGGCGCGCGGCGAACCGGGGGTAGCGCGCACCGCGGACGCCGCGATGCGCGATCGGCCCGCCCTGCGCCGGCTTCCACAGCTCGGCCCCGAACTGCGGTCCCACGACCTCGACGTCGTAGCGCGGCGCCAGCAGCCGGGCCAGGAGATCCGCCCGTCCGGTCGCGTTGTCGGCGAGGTCGAACGTGAGGATGGAGATTTTCGTCTTGCTCATCGGCGCTCGTCAGTCGCGATCCAGCAGGGTCCGATAGATCCGCTCGACGTCGCTCACGTAGCGCTCGGGGTTGAACTCGGCGGCGGCGCGGCGGCGCGCCGCCGCGCCCATCGCGCGCGAACGCTCCCGATCCCGGACGACGGCCTCGAGGGCGTCCGCGATGTGTTCGGGCCGTTCGTCGTCGAGCAGGAGCCCCGTCTCGCCGTGAACGATCGTCTCCGGTAGCGCGCCCACCCGCCGGGCGACGACCGGACACCCCGCGGCCATCGCTTCGAGCGCCGCGCGGCACGATTCGTCCGAGCCGGCAGCCATGAGCGCAAAACAGTCCAGGGCCGCGAGCACCTCGGGGAGATCCCGATCTCGGTATCCCGTGAAGATCACCCGCCCGGAGAGCCCCATCTCGCCGCGCGTCAGGGATGCGCTTGCGCAGCTCGCGGAATCCGGCGATCAGCTCGCGATGGCCGCGGGCCGGCGCGAGGCGCGCGACGCAGCCGATCACCGGCGCCGCGCCGATCTTGAACTCGTCGCGGATCGATTGCCCTCCGGCCGACCTCGAAAGGCGGGCGACATCCGTCACCCCACGCACCCGCCACACGCGGTCGCGCGGAATCCCGGCCGCAGCGCATCGCGCCTCGACCCCCGCGCTCACCGCGATCGCGGCGTTTGTCCTCGCATACAGCCACGAGCCGGGGAACCCCGCCTTGACCGCCCGGGCGTTGTGAAACGTCCGGACGAGCGCGGCGCGGTGCCGCGCGAGCGCCGCGAGCCAGTGGTCGTGCGAGTGATGGGCATGGACGACCTCGACGCCCTCGTCGCCAACGAGCCGCCCGAGCCGCGCGAGATCGCGAGCGATCGCGACCGGCCATACCCTGGGGTCGAGCGCGAGGCCGTCGACGGGCTCGATTCCCGCCTCGCGCGCCTTCGCCTCGAAGCGGTCGCCCCGGATCAACGCGAGCAACACCCGGTGGCCGCGGCCCCTGAGACCCTGCACCAGTGCGACGATCGAGTCGGCGCTCCCGGTCCACCAGCGGTTGGCCGCGACCTGGAGAATCGTCACGCGAACTGGCCATAGAGGGCGAGCAGGCGATCGAGACAAACGTCACGCGAGTACTGGGTTTCGACCAGGGCCCGCGCCGCCAGCGCCCGCTCCCTCGCCGCAGCGGGAGCCCGGAGGACCTCGGCGATCGCCCTCGCGAGCGCGGCCGGATCTTCGGGCGGCACGAGCAGCCCGGTCTTCCCGTCCGCGATGACTTCGGGGATGCCGCCGACCGCCGAGGCCACGACCGGTACGCCGACGGCCATGGCCTGCAGGAGCGACTGGGGGACGCCTTCCGTCCGCGTCGAGGCCAGCACGAAGCAGTTCATGACTCGAAGGAGGTCGGCGACATCGCGCCGGAATCCGGGGAAACGCACCGCGGACCCCAGGCCGCGCTGGCGCGCAAGCTCTTCCACCCATTGACGCCGAATCCCGTCTCCGACGAGCAGAAGTTGCGCGTCCGGGAACTCGCCGCGCAGCAACTGGAACGCCTCGACAAGATGCTTGTGCCCCTTCGATCCACGGAACATCGCGATCGACCCGATCACCGGGCGTCCATCGCGGAACTCGGCCCGCACGGCGTCACCCGGCGCGCCCGGAGCAAACGCCGCGAGGTCGACCCCCGCGGGAAGCGCGACCACGGCCTCGGGCCGCACGCCGCCCGCCAGCACGAGCCGCCGAATCGCCTCACCGCTGGTGATGACGCGATCGGCGAGCCGCGTGTAGACGGGATTCAGTCCCCCGCGGATCCGGATCGACACGTGCCGCGAGCGCACGACGGGCACGCCCGCGATCCGCGCGGCGGCGCCGCCCACCCAGGCGTCGATCGAGCTGTGCGTGTGGACGAGGTCGATCTGTCCGCGACGGATCAGCCGCGCGATTCGCAGCACCGCGGGCACGTCCCACGCGCCCCGCATGCGGACCTCCACGGTCTCGAGGCCGGCCTGCCTCGCCTCCTCGAGGATGCGGCTCTCGGGCTGGGCTGCCAGCATGAGCCGGACGCCGCGCTCGCAGAGCCACGTCGCCTCCGTGACGATCCGGACCTCCTGCCCGCCCCACCCTTTCGAGGCCTCGATGTGCAGGACCGACGGGGACATCACACTGCCTTCGTCCGTAGACTTGCCGTGACGGCGTCGGCGACCTCCTCGGCCGTGATCGCCCGCATGCAGACGTGGTCGATGGGACACCGCGCGTAGAAGCACGGCGCGCAGGGGGCGCCCTTGACGATGATCGTCGCCGGGCCGCGGGGCGCGGTGAGTTCGGGGTCGGTCGGGCCGAACAGCGTGATCACGCGGGTGCCGAGGGCCGCAGCCAAATGCGCGGTGCCGGTGTCGCCGCTGACAAGGGCGTCGAGCTTCGCGAGCAGAGTTGGCAGCAGGTCCGGCCGATCTCGGCCCACGAGCGACGGGACCGGGATCGCGGCCTGCTCGCGCACCAGTCGGTCGAGCGCAGCGTCCCCCGGCGGGCCCAGCAGCAGCGGCGTCGCGCCCCGGTCGTGAAGCAGGGTGCACAGCGCCGCGACGCGATCCGCGGGCCACACCTTCGACGCATCGAACGCGGCGCCGAGATGGATGCCGACCAGGGGCCGACCGGCCGCGCGCCGGGGGAGCAAGTCGCTCACCTCGGCCTCGCACGCAGCGTCGTGCGGCACAGAGAGCCTCGGTTCACGGGTGATCGGCGGGATGCCGAGCGGCTCCAGCAGCCCCAGATACTCGTCCAGCTGGTGGCGGCGCGGCGTCGGCAACGGCAGGCGATCCGTCAAGAGCACGCCCCGACCGGCCGTATCGTAGCCGATTCGCCGGCGCGCGCCCCAGTACCACGCGGCCAGCGCGGCCTCGAGCGAGTTCGGCAGGACGAGTGCAATGTCCGCCCGCAGGCGAGCGACCGAATCGGCGGTGCGCAGACGGCCGGTCCACGATCGGGGATAGGTCACACACGGCTCGACCAGGCCCTGGCCCGCGAGCAGCCTCGCCCAGGGGCCGGCCACGGCGATCCGACCCTCGGGCGAGCGCGCGGCGCTGAGCGATTGCAGCGTCGGCACGGCCATGACCGTGTCACCGAGCCAGTTTGGAAGCCGAACGAGCAGATTCATCGGCGCACGCGGGCCAGGATATCGCGGAAGACAGCCTCGCCCGAGTGCAGCAAGAACCGGACGCCGAGCGCGTAGAGCGGCGCGACGGGGAGCGGGAGTGCCTGGAGGCGGACCCAGTCTTTTTCGGTCGTCACGAGGCCGTCCGCGCCGGCCGCCCGCGCGAGCGCCGAGAGCCTGTTGAGATCGTGGCGCTGATACCAGAAGTGGTCGGGGAACGCCTCGAAGCCCGCGAGCGCGACGCCGAGAGCTTCGAGCGTGCGCCGAAAGCCCTCGGGCCACGCGATGCCGGCGAAGCCGACCAGCCGCTTGCCGGCGAGGCTCCTCGCCGGTGTCCTCGCCATGTCTCCGGCGAGCCAGCAGTCCACGGGCTCATACCCGGCGGCGAGCACGGGCACGCCGGGAGCGTACCGGGACGCGACGGCCGCCACCTTTAAGATTGCCTCGCGCTCCGGGCCGCCGCTGGCGATGATCAGGTTCGCGCGCGAGAGGGCCTCGAGCGGCTCGCGCAGCGGCCCGGCGGGAAACAGGCATCCGTTGCCCCACGGGTTCGCCGCCGCTCTCACGAGGACGATTTCGACGTCCTTGGCGAGGCTCCGGTGCTGGAAGCCGTCGTCGAGCACGACCGCCGACACGCCGAACCGTCGCAGCGCAAGACGCGCCGCCTCGTACCGGTTGGCGCCGACGATGACCGGCACACCCGGCAGGTGCCGTGCGAGGAGGAACGGTTCGTCCCCCGCCTCCCGCGCGTCGAGCAGGATCGAGTCGCCGTCCGCCACGACGCGAATCCCCTTCGACTGGCGGCCGTAGCCGCGGCTCACGATCGCCGGGCGAGCGCCCAGACCGGCGAGCGTCCGAACGGCGTGCTCGACGGCGGGAGTCTTTCCGGTCCCGCCCACGGTCAGATTGCCGATCGAGACGACCACGCAAGGGAGCGACCGGCTCTTCAGCACGCGATGCCTGTAGAGCCACTCGCGCGTCTCGAGCAAGCCGCGGTAACCTCCCGCGAGCGCACGCGCAGCCGCCGGCGACCCGCGGCCCTCCCAGCGGCGCGTCAGGCGGGAGCGGACGGATTTGAGGACCCCACTCACGTGTTGGGCTCGCGCGGGTAGAGGAAGCGATCGATCAGCTCCAGCGTCTCGTGAACCGCGCCCTGTCGCGCCGCGACCGCCTCGTAGCCGGCATCACCCATATTGGTCCGGAGCCCCGCATCGCCGAGCAGCTGGAGCAGGGCGCGCTCCAGCTCGGTCGCGTCATTCACGACGAGACCGCCGCCGCTGCCGACCAGCAGCTCCGCGCTCTCGCGGAAGTTCGTCGTGTGCGGGCCGAAGACCACGGGCTTGCGCCGGAGCGCCGCCTCGACCATATTATGACCGCCCGAGGGCACGAGGCTGCCGCCGACGAACACGATGTCGGCCACCTGGTAGAGCCGGGCCAGCTCGCCCACCGTATCGAGCACGATCACCGCGCCGTTCCTCCGCGACTTCGGCAGCTGGCTGCGCCGCACTGCCGCCAGGCCCCGGCGCCTGACGAGGTGCACCACCTCCTCCACGCGCTCGGGGTGCCGCGGCGCGAGGATCAGGACGAGGTCCGGGTAACGCGCGTGCAGTCGCGCCTGGACTTCGAGGACGAGGTGCTCCTCGCCGCGATGCGTGCTGCCGGCGATCCATACCGGGGTGGCGGCCGGGAGATCAAGGAGGCGCTGCCAGATCGTCGAGGCGTCCGACTCGTCCGCCGGGGCATCGTTCTTGATATTCCCCGTGACGAACACACGCTCCGGCGGGGCGCCGAGGGCGATGATCCGGCGTGCGTCCTCGGCCGAGCGCATGCCGAAGACCGAGACCGTCAGCAACAGGTGCCGCATGAGCCCGCGCACCAGACGGTAGCGCCGGAACGAGCGGTCCGAGATGCGACCGTTGGCGATCATGATCGGCACCCCGCCTGCCGCGAGAGTCCGAAACAGGTTCGGCCACAGCTCGGTCTCGAGCACGACGAGGAACCGGGGCCGGGTACGCGCGATGGCCCGCCGCACCGCACCGGGAAGGTCGAGGGGAAAGTAGCGATGGGTGGCGACACTCCCGAGCCGCTCGGTCGCCACCCGGGCGCCCGTCTCCGTGACGGTGGTCACGACGATCACGAGGTCGGGGTGGAGCCGGTGCAGCTCCTCGACGATCGGCACCGCGGCGAGCGTCTCACCGACCGACACCGCGTGCACCCACGCCGCCGGGCGGTCGGCGTGGGCGCCCCGATAGAATCCCAGCCGCTCGCGCGCGTTGACGCGCGTGCCGCGCGTCAGCTTGCGCCACGCCGCCAGGAACGCGTATCCGGCGAGCAAGAGGCAGAGGGCCGCCGTGTACGCGGCATAGGCGACGCGCCTCACGCGCGTGTCACCGCGCCCCGTGCCGCGTCCGAGAGCTGCTCGAGCGCGGCTTCGAGATCCTTGCGCGCGATCTCCCGGTCCAGCCCCTGCACCGGGACCGATGGCCCGAATGCGATCGCGCCGCGGCCGAACGGCCTCGGAATCTCGAAGCCGTCCCAGCTGTGAAGTCGCCAGAAGGGACTGGCCGCGAACGCGACCGGCACCAGAGGCGCGCCGGTCATCTCCGCGAGCGCGATCACGCCGGGCTGCGCCTGCGCGCACGGGCCCCGCGGACCGTCCGGAGTCACCGCCACGTCCAGACCGGCCCGGATCCGCCGGGCCAGCCGTCGCAGCGCTCCCGCGCCGCCGCGACTGGACGAGCCCCGGACGATCCCAAAGCCGAACCGGCGGACGAACCGGGCGAGCAGCTCGCCATCGCGCGAGCGACTGGTCATGACATGCACGCGCCGCGCCCCGTGCGTGCGACGCAGCCGCTCATTGGCGAGCGGGATCATCAGGATCTGGCCGTGCCAGACGGCGTAGACGACCGGCCGGGACGAGGCCCAGAACGGGGCGACGTGCTCCGTTCCGAGCACCGCGATGCGCATCGTCCGCCCGAGCGCGCGCACGAGCGCGGCGCCGAGCGGCGGCACGCAGAGCAGGACGAGCCGATCCCAGGCGCTCACGGCGCCGCACCGGCCACGCGCAGCACCGAGCGGCCCGCCCTGATGCCGACCCCGGGCGGGCCGAACCTTCCCTGCAACTCGGCGAACGCCGCGCGCTGGGCCGCGAGTGCCGCCGGATCCGCCAGCAGGCGCAGCGCCTCGCGCGCCAGTCGCGGACCCGTCACGTTCTCCTGATACAGCTCCGGCACGGCGCCCCGACCGAGGGCGAGGTTCGGCAGGCCGATCCACGACACGCGGACGAGCAGCAAGAACAGCCGGTACGAGAAGTGGGACACGCGGTAGCAGATGATCATCGGGGTCCCGAGCAACGCGGCCTCGAGTGTGGCCGTGCCCGACGCGGCGAAGAGGAGGTCCGCAGCCGCCATCACCGCATGGGCGTCGCGCTCGACGATCCCGATCCGCGGGCCCCCGGCGACCCGGCGCTCCACCATGCCGCGGTCCACGGTCGGCGCCAGCGCCAGCAGGAACTGGACGTCCGGGTCGGCGCGCGCGATCTCGATCGCCGCGTCGCGCATCGCCGGCAGGAGGCGCTCGATCTCGCGCCCGCGACTGCCGGGCAGGAGGCCGAGCACGAGCGCGTCCTCGGCCAGTTCGAGCCGCTTGCGGGCCTCCGCGCGCGACGGCGCCTCCGCGAGGCTGTCGACCAACGGATGGCCGACGAACTCGACGGGCACCCCGGCGTCCCGGTACAGCGGCACCTCGAACGGGAAGACCGCGAGCACCCGCGTGACGCGCCTCGCGATCGCGCCGATGCGACCGGCGCGCCACGCCCAGATCTGCGGCGGAATAAAGTACACGACCGGGACCCCGGCGCGGCGGGCCGCCCGGGCCAGGCGGAGGTTGAACTCGGGGAAGTCGATCAGCACGAGCGCGCGCGGCCGCGGCGGTGTCCCTAGGATTCCGACCAGCCGACGGTACGCCCCGTAGAGCATCGGGACCCGGCCGATCGCTTCGCTCCCGCCGACGGCGGCGTGAGCGGTGAGATCGAGGACCACATCCATGCCGGCCTCGGCCATCCGCGCCCCGCCCATCCCGAAGAGTCGCCAGCCCGGAGCGAGCGCCGCGAGGGCGCGGCAGAGCACGGCGCCGTGCGCGTCGCCGGACGCCTCGCCCGCGACCAGCATGATGGCGGGGGCCTCTGCGCCGGGGGTCATCCGGTCGACGCGCCCAGGGGCCGCTCGCCATCGTCCGGGACGTCGACGCTGACGAGGGCGATGCGCGCGCGATCCGCGATCTCGACCGTACGCTCCCGTTCGAGCACGAGGATGCGTCCCGTTTCGATCGCGAGCGCCGCCGCCCGGCCCGCGCGCATGACTTCGAGCGTCTCCGGACCGACGGAGGGCACGTCGAACCGGTAGTCGTTGTCCGGCGCCACCGCCTTGACGACCACGGCGCCGGGCCCCACGAGCGAGAGCCCGCGCCGGATCGCCTCGGTGGTGCCCTCGGACGCCTCGAGCGCGGCAATGATCCCGCGCCGCAGCACAACCGTCTGGCCCGCGCCCGCGACGGCGAGCCGGCGGGCCGTTTTCACCCCGTGGTCGATGTCGGCACTCTCCTCGTCGGTCGGGCTCCGCCGGCCAACCCGACCGGCCGTTGTGATCCAGTCGCCGAAGAATGGCCGCTGGTCGAGGATCTCGATCCCGAGCGCGGCGAGGGTCGCGAGCACGCCCTCGAACAGTGCGGTGTCGCTGAGCGCGCCGCCGCCGCGGGCCACGATCGCGTCTCTCACGGCGTCGCCGTGCGTCCCCAGGAGATCGCGGGGCCAGAACGTGCCGCAGAACAGCGCGGCCGACACGCGCTCGGCCTGGAGCCCCTCCAACACCGCCGCGATGTCGGACAGGCGCGAGGAGCGGACGCGGTCCACGGCGCCGTCGAGCCCGGGCGTCTCGCCGAAGGTGAACGCGATCACACGAAAACCGCGCCGCCTCGCTTCGAGGGCGACGCGGGCCGGCAGGACGCCGGCCCCGCACATCAGACCGAGCGTGCGCTCCACGGGAGATCCTGCGGCCAGGCGATCTCGCCCTGTCCATCGCGGATCATCCGCTCGATTTCGAGCGCCACCGCGAGCGACCGGAGGTCGTCGCTCTCGGGCAGCTCCACCGTCCCCGTTTCGCGCGTGCGCCGCACCGCGCGGATCAGGTGCAGCACCTCGAGCTTCAGCGGATTCTCCTTGTGCACGAACAGGTGCTCGACGAAGGAGGCCTGACGGTAGCGGATGGACTCGCGGTTCAGGGTGTACTCCTGCGCGGCCCGCCGGTGAATTCGGATGTCCTGATCGGCGTAGTCCAGCACGATGTAGGCATCGGGCTGCGTGATCGCGAGCGTGCGGATCTTCTGCTCGGTCGCCCGGCTGGCCGTGATGTTCGCGATCGCGCCCGATCCGAACTGAATCTGCACGTTTGCCAC
>QHRS01000094.1:0-522 GCA_003221435.1 Candidatus Rokuibacteriota bacterium | reverse complement strand
CACAGGACGATGTCGATGTCGTGGATCATCAGATCCATCACGACGGTATCCTTCTGGACACGCGGTACGAACGGGCCGAGCCGGCGTGACTCGACGAGGATCGGGCGGTCCACGATCCGCCGCAGCTCCTGCACCGCGCCGTTGAAGCGCTCGACGTGCCCGA
This sequence comes from Candidatus Rokuibacteriota bacterium, assembly GCA_003221435.1. Lineage (GTDB taxonomy): Bacteria > Methylomirabilota > Methylomirabilia > Rokubacteriales > CSP1-6 > AR9. The sequence goes on along the minus strand of QHRS01000094.1, from coordinate 359 downwards.
CGTGCAGCACCGCGCCGTTGGCCCGTGCGATCCGGAACAGCTCGCGCGCCTCCTCGATGGTCGGCGTCATGGGCTTTTCGACCAGCACGTGCACACCGGCCTCGAGCAGGTCGCGCGTGACCGCGAAGTGCGCGTCTGTCGGTACCGACACGCTGACCACGTCGACCCGGCCGGTCAGCTCGCGGTGATCGGCGAAGGCGAGCGTGTCGTACTGGCCGGCGACCTGCCGGGCGCGCTCGAAGTCGATGTCCACGACCCCCACGAGGTCCACGTCCCAGAGCTCGGCGTAGACGAGCGTGTGGTACTGCCCCATGTGACCAGCCCCCACGACCGCTGCGCGCACCCGCCGATCCGACTTG
>QHRS01000284.1 GCA_003221435.1 Candidatus Rokuibacteriota bacterium | reverse complement strand
GCTCGCCCGCATCGACAACACGCTTTCCTTCGACTCGTCCTGGGACAAGAAGACCGGATTCCGGACGCGGCAGATCCTCGCGGTCCCCATCATGTACGAGAACCGGGTGATGATGGGGATCATCCAGCTCCTGAACAAGAAGACGGGCGACCAGTTCACGGCAGCGGACGAGAGCAACGTCGCCGAGGTCGCGAAGACCCTGGCGACAGCGCTGCACACGTTGCAGCGCCTGACCTGGCGGCGGCCCGGCAAGTTCGACTACCTGCGCATCCAGGACCTGATCACCGATTACGACCTGAACAACGCGATCACCGATGCGCGTACCCAGCAGACCGACGTCGAGAGCATGCTGGTCACGAAGTACCGGATCCGCAAGGAAGACATCGGCGTCGCGCTCAGCATGTTCTACAAGTGTCAGTTCATCGAGTTCAGCGAAAAGATCACCGTCCCGCCCGAACTGTTGGCCAACGTCAAGGTCGACTATCTTCGGAAGAACTACTGGGTGCCGCTCGCGCGCCGCGGCAAGACCGTCGAGGTGTTGATCGACAACCCGCACGACGTGCAGAAGGTCGACAACGTCAAGCGGCTGTTCGCAGGCCACGAGGTCCGGTTCTTCGTCGGGCTCCGGCACGACATCCTGCAGTTCATCGACTTCCACAGCGGTGACAGCGCCGAAACAGGGTCGATCGCCTCGATGCTCGGCGAGCTGGCCGAGGAAGCGCCGGTCGACGAGGCCGAGGAAGGCGCCGCGGGCGAGGTCGACTTCAACGACAGCGCCGTCGCCCGGATCGCACCGTGATCCGGTACCGCGTGGACGGCAGCTGCATCGAGTACCAGAAGGTCCCCCCGAATTTCAGGCGCGCGATCATCGCGCGCGTCAAGATCATGGCGAACCTGGACATCGCCGAGCACCGCAGGCCGCAGGACGGTAAGATCAAGGTCAAGCTCCCGGACAACAAGGAGATCGAGCTCCGCGTCGCGATCATTCCCACCGCCGGCGGGAACGAAGATGTCGTCATGCGTATCCTGGCCGCGAGCGAGCCGATCCCGCTCGACAAGCTCGCGATGACCGAGCGGAACTTCCGCGAGTTCCGCAACATCGTCACCAAGCCGTACGGGATGATCCTCTGTGTCGGCCCGACCGGATCGGGCAAGACGACCACGCTGCACTCGGCGATGGGGTACATCAACAAGCCGGACCGGAAGATCTGGACGGCGGAAGACCCGGTCGAGATCACGCAGTACGGCCTGCGTCAGGTTCAGGTGCAGCCGAAGATCGGCTTCACCTTCGCGGCCGCGATGCGCGCGTTCCTGCGAGCCGACCCCGATGTGATCATGATCGGTGAGATGCGCGACGAGGAAACTGCACACACGGGCATCGAAGCGTCGCTCACCGGTCACCTCGTCCTCAGCACGCTGCACACGAACAGCGCCGCGGAGACGGTGGTGCGGTTGCTCGACATGGGCCTCGACCCGTTCAACTTCGCCGACGCCTTGCTCGGCATCCTCGCCCAGCGCCTCGTCAAGCGGCTCTGCTTGACCTGCAGGGTGCCCTATCACCCGGAGATCGACGAGTTCGTCGAGCTGGTGATCGGCTACGGCGAGCTCGAGTTCGAGAAGCTCGACGTTCACTACGACGAGGAGTTCATCCTGTACCGCGCCAAGGGGTGCGGCGACTGCACCAACACCGGCTATCGCGGCCGGGTGGCCATGCACGAGCTGCTGATCGCCTCCGACCCGATCAAGAAGATGATCCAGATGAGAGCCCGGGTCGCCGAGATCGCCGCCGCGTCGCGCGCCGACGGCATGACGACCCTCCTCCAGGACGGCATCCTGAAGGCGCTCGGGGGCATCACGGAGTACAAGCAGGTCAAAGCAGTGGCGATGAAGTAAGGCCCGCGTCCCGACGTCGTCGGCGCGCTTCCCCCCGGCGCTGGACCATCGACGGGGGCCTCGCCGGCCCCCTCCGAGCCTCCCCCAGAACCGCATTGCGCCGGCAAAGCCGGCGCTCGAAGTCGGTTTCTCCTACAGGCTGCTAGCCTCGCAGGGGGCGGAACGCCCCGGCAGGCCGCTCAAGAAGGTCCAGACGCGAGGCGGCGAAGGAGCGACGACTGGGACGTGACAGCGGTTGTACGTCGCAGGGAGGAGCGACCGAGCCAACGACGCAGATGGGCCTTTCGGAGCGGCCTGCTGGAACTCCGCCGCCTCCCGTATACTGTCGGGCGTGGGCGCCTGGCGCGACGATCTCGTCGCTTCCTCGCCGCCGAGCAGCCGGACCGGTTTGATCGGGCCGCGGGCGCTCGGTGATCATCGCCGGGCTGATCGTCCTGCACTCTGGAGACGCGGAGAGGTCGCATGGCAGACGTCGTGACCGAAACGGATTTCGCGCGGTTGATGGAGAAGCTGAGCAACTGGGGGCGCTGGGGCGCCGACGACGAGCTGGGCACGCTGAACCTGATCACGCCGGAGAGGCGCAAGCGTGCGGCGGCTCTCGTCCGCGAGGGCGTGACGGTCACGTGCGCGCGCCCGATCGTCACCGAGGTGACCGCGGACACGACGTTTCAGCCGATGCGCTTCATGGTGGACAGCGGGGAGGGGCGCGACACCTGCTCGCCCGAGCGCACGCTGCAGCGGCGCGGCGCCTCCGAGTTCATCGGCATGGTCTTCCACGGCTACACGATCACGCACGTGGACACGCCGGCACACTTCTTCTGGCAGGGCAAGATCTACAACGGGCGGTCCTGTAACCTGATCACCTCGCGCGAGGGCGCGCGGGTCGAGTCCGTCGAGCTGCTGCACGACGGCGCCGTCTCGCGAGGCGTGCTGCTCGACATCGCCGCCGTTCGCGGACGGTGGCTCGAGTCGGGCGAGGGGATCATGCCGGAGGATCTGGACGCGGCCGAGAAGGCCGCAGGCGTGCGGGTCGAGCCCGGCGACCTGCTTCTGCTCCGCACGGGCTATTACGCCCGCCGGCTCGCGCACGGGCCGCGGCACCCGCTGAAGGACGGCTCGCCGGCCGCGCACGTGGCGTGCACGCCGTGGTTCCGCGAGCGCGGCATCGCGATGCTGGGCACCGACACCCACAACGATGTAAGCCCGACGACCCATCCGGCGATCGGCCATCCCCTGCACATCGCGTGCCTCGTCGCCATGGGCCTGTGGCTCATCGACAACTGCAACCTCGAGGACCTGGCGCGAACGTGTGCGTCGCTCCGGCGCTGGGAGTTCATGCTCTCGATCGCGCCGCTCAGGCTGACCAACGTCACGGGCTCGCCCGTGAACCCGATGGCGATATTCTGACGAGGCATGTCGCCGGGCGGCAGCATCCGGATGCGCGACGCGGCCGAGGCGGACCTCCCGGCGATTGTCGAGATCTACAACGCGAGCATCCCCGGGCGGACGGCGACGGCGGACACCGAACCCGTGTCGGTCGAGAGCCGGCGGCCGTGGTTTCACGGCCACACGGCGGCGCGGCCCGTGTGGGTGGCGGAGTCCGACGGAACGGTCGTCGGCTGGCTGAGCTTCCAGGCGTTTTACGGGCGCCCGGCCTACCGCGCGACGGCGGAGATCAGCGTCTACGTCGCGCCGACGCTCCAGGGCCGGGGTGTGGGAGGGAGGCTGCTCTCGGAGGCGGTGCGTCGCAGCCGGGATTTCGGCCTCAAGACGTTGCTCGGCTTCATCTTCGCGCACAACGAGCCGAGTCTGCGGCTCTTCGAGAAACTGGGCTTCGCGCGATGGGGCTGCCTGCCACGCGTCGCGGAGCTCGACGGCGTCGAGCGAGATCTCGTGATCGTCGGGCTGCGGATCGGAGACCGCCTGCCGTGACGCCTAGGTGCGCCTCGGCGTATCAGCTTTCGAGCGCCGGCTTTGCCGGCGCAATGCGGTGCTGGGGGAGGCTCGGAGGGGGCCGTTGCGGCCCCCTTCGATGGTCCAGCGCCGGCTTTGCCGGCGCAATGCGGTGCTGGGGGAGGCTCGGAGGGGGCCGTTACGGCCCCCTTCGATGG
>QHRS01000283.1 GCA_003221435.1 Candidatus Rokuibacteriota bacterium | reverse complement strand
CTCCTCACGCGCGAGGGGATGCGCTGGTTCATCGCGCACTACCTGAACGCCGGGGACGAGGCTGCCGATTGGCGTGCGTCACCGATTCGGGCGCGGTCGCTCGCCGGGTTGCCGCCGGCCCTGATCGTCACCGCGGGGTTCGATCCGCTGCGCGACGAGGGTGAGGCCTACGCCGAGAGGTTGCGGGACGCGGGGGTGCGCGTGGACTCTGTGTGCTACGGCGGGATGATCCACGGGTTCGTGCCGATGGGGCGACTCATCGACACCGCGGGTCATGCCATCTCTCTCGTCGCCGCCTCGCTCCGCCAGGCGCTCCGCTGAACCACGGGCGAGGGGGGGCCGTATCTACGCAGTGCCCGATCGTCGTTGCTCCGCTGAGCGAGGTGGGCATCGAGCCGTTCGGTACTTAGGCGTCACGACCGCTTCGTGATAGCTCGGCAGGACTTGGGCTAGCGCGGCGTGACGGAGACCATTTGAGCGAGGCGCGCGCGCTCGAGTGCCGCCATCCGCCGGTAGGGAGCCGCGCCCAGTTCGGCCGCCAGGGTATCGACGGCCTCGAGCGCGCTCTCGACCGCAGCGCGGTCCAGGACGGTCTCTGAGGCAAGCAGGCGGGCCCGCGCCAGCTCGACGTCGCAGGCGCTGAGGCGCCAGCCCCGTCCCCGCGCGACGCACTCGCGCGCCTCGACAAGGAGCGCGCGGGCTCCGGAGCGGTCGTCGGCGGCTAACTTCGCGTCGGCGAGCGTCGCCAGGATGCGCGGCTCGTACAACAGCGCGGTCCGCCGCTTGCGCGCGAGCCCGAGCGCGGCCTCGAGCGCGCGCGTGGCTCGGGCGACGTCGCCCGCGGCGAGCTCGGCTGTGCCGAGAAACGTCGCGGCCTCGACCCGCGAGAACGGACTTCCGCGCTCTTCCGCAATCTCGACGGCACGGCGGCCGTGAGCGAGCGCGCCGGCGAGATCGCCCCGCAGCCGCAACACCTCGCACAGGAAGCCGTGCGTCCCGTACAGGGCTTCGAGTCCGCCCTCCTCCTCGTCGGCAAGGAGTGCTTCCAGGCCGACCTGAGCTTCCTCCGCGTTTCCCAGGTAGGCGCTTGCCAGCGCCCACCAGATACGACAGAGAGCGGGTGCGGTGGAACGCCCGAGCGCCTCCCGCAGCCCGGCGTCCCGCGCGAGCTCGGCCAGGGCTCGCTCGGCGATCGCCCGCGCGGGATTGAGGCGGCCGGCCGCGAGGTGCGCGTGCGCCAGCACTGCGTGCATCTCGAACGCGAGCCCCGCGTCGTCGGCCCCCTCCGCGAGCTCCGCGGCTTGCTCCGCGCACGCGAGGTACTGCGCCACGTCGCCCGCCAGTCCGCACAAGCGTCCGTAGGACACGAGCAAGAACGCGTGACCGGCCCGATCTTCCAGTCGCTCGGCGACCGCCCGCGCCTCTTGGAAAAGGTCCCGTGACTCGCGCTCTTCGATGCCGGCGATGCGGCCGATCTCGAGCAGCGCGATGCGCGAAGTGAGCTGGAGCACCAGGGCCTCGCGGGACTCCGGAATGTCGGCGAGGAGCTCCGTGACCCGACGGCAGTGTCTCGCCCCGGCGGCAGGATCCCTGCGCGCGACGCGCCGGCCCGCGCGTTCGTGCCAGCGCGCCGCCTCGAGGTGCTCGCCTGCCTCCTCGAAGTGATGGGCGAGGAGCGCGGCGTGCGTCGGGGCCGCGGGTCCGTGGAGCGCGAGCAGCGCTCGCGCGACGCCCGCGTGCGTCCTGCGCCGGCGATCCACGAGCTGCGTGCGGTACGCCACTTCGTGCGTGAGGGGATGCCGGAAGACGCGCTCACCCGAAGCCTCGGCGGGGCCGAGGAGCTCGGCCGTCGCGAGTCGCTCGAGCGACGCGGCGAGCTCGGGTCCCGGCAGTTCGACCACATCGCGCAGGAGCTCCGTCGGCACGTCTGGTCCGACTACAGCCGCGGCCTGGAGCACGTCCTTGTCGCGCTGCGAGAGCCGATCGATACGCGACGCGAGGACAGCCTGAACGGTCTCCGGCAGCGCGATCTCCTCGACCGGGGCGGCCGGCACGTACGCACCGCGTTCGCCGCGCAGCGAGCCACGTTCGACGAGCGAACGAACGATCTCTTCGACGAAGAGGGGATTGCCGCGGGCACGCCCTTCGATCCGGGAGCGGAGCGTTGCCAGAGCGGGGTCGGCCCCGAGCCAGTCGTCGAGCAACGTTGAGGCGTCTTCGGAGGCGAGGGGCGCCAGCGCGAGACGCTCGACCCGTGCGGACCACGCCGGTCGATACTCGGGGCGCGCGGTCGTGAGCAGCAACGTTCTGCTGCCGGCCGACTGCGGAGCCAAAAGGTCGAGCCAGTGCAGGTCCTCGACCCAGAGCAACGTGGGCTCGCGTCGAGCGCGAGCCTGAACCAGATCGCGAAGTGACTGGAACAGACGCGCGCAGCGCGCCTCGGGCTCCAGCTCCGACGGAGCCAGCGCGGGATCGGGCGCCCCGAGAAGCTCGAGCCAGAAGCCCAGAGCGATCGGGTCAAGCGCCTGCGCGCCCGCCAGCCCGCGCCCGACGGCGTCTCGGACGTCCGCCGCCGACGCGCCCTCGTCGACGCCGAAGAGACCGCGCGCCAGCTCGACGATCACGTGGAAGGGGAGCGTACGCCCATGGGAGAGCGCGCGGGCGTAGTGGAGCGCCGCGCCGCGGGAGCGCTCGACGAACTCGTGACAGAGACGGCTCTTTCCCGCGCCCGGCTCCGCGGTGATCAGGATGACCTTCGGTCGACCGGACTGCGCGTCGCGCAGAGCCCGCTCGAGCAGCGCGAGTTCGCGCTCGCGGCCGACGAAGCGCGAGAAGCCACGCGCCTGTGAGCGCTCGAGGCGGCTCCGGATCGGACCCGGGCCCCGCAGGTCGAACACCCGCACGGGAACGCTCGCGCCCTTGAGACTCTGCTCCCCGCGATCGAAGAGGTCGAAGAACCCCGACACGAGCCGCGCGGTCTGCTCCGTCACGCTGATGCCGCCCGGCGGCGCCAGCTGCTGCACCCGAGCGGCGAGCCCGACGACGTGCCCCTGCGCCGTGTAATCCATGCGCAGGTCGTCGCCGATTCGCCCGACGACGACCTCGCCCGAGTTGAGGCCCATCCGGACCGCGAAATCGAGCCCGCGCTCGCGCCGCACGTCGTCGGCGAGCGCCCCGAGCGCGCGCGCCATCTCGAGCGCGGCCGCGCAGGCGCGCTGGGCGTGGTCCTCGTGGGCGATCGGGGCGCCGAAGAGCGCCATGATGCCATCGCCGGTGTACTGGTTGATGGTTCCCTCGTAACGGTGGACGCCGTCCGCGAGGATTCGGAAGAGGCGATCGAGCAGGCGATGCCAGTCCTCGGGATCGACGCGCTCGGCGAGCTCCATTGAGCGCGCGACGTCGGCGAAGAGAACGGTGACCGGCTTGCGCTCGCCCTCGAGCGCGCTCTTGGAGGCGAGGATCTTCTCGACGAGGTGGCGCGGCGTGTAGGAGCGCGGCTCGGGGGTGGTCGTCGGCACCGCCAAGCGTGCGCCGCAGCCGTTGCAGAACCTCGCCCCGGCTGGGTTCTCGTGTCCGCAGGAAGGGCAGGTCACCGATATGGCCGCCGCTCCTCGACGAAGATCCCGAAGTGCATGGCTTCCCTCGTCTGGTAGTCGACTCGCGGCGTCCGACTGAGGGCCGGCCGCCCGCCCCGGACAATGCCCTACTCGAGCATCGCTGTCAAAGCGGTCTGGGTTTCCGCGCTGCTGCGGAGGGCACCGTGAGCCTATAGCGAAGGGGACCCGCCGGGGCCACCATCGCGTTTGCGGACTTCGCGACGCGCCCCCCCGCGGGTAGACGGATCATGATGGGCCGAAACGCGCAGACATCGGCACTCGCCGCGTGTGCGTTTCGCGCTTCCAATTATGGTGGCGTTTCTGAGCCAGTTCGGGCGTGTTTGAGCCTAGCCGGGCTTCCTCCGCGGTTCGTTCGCCGCGCGCCAGAGATACCACGCCGCCGCCGAGCGATGCGGCTTCCAGCGCTCGCCATACGCCCGCAGGGCCTTCGGCGTCGGACGGGCGCGCTTTCCGTAGGCGCGGCGATAGCCCTCGCGAACGCCGAAGTCGTCCACCGGCAGCACGTCGGGGCGTCCGAGCGTGAAGATCAGGAGCATCTCCACGGTCCACCGGCCGACGCCGCGGATCGTGACGAGCCGCTCGATGATCTCCTCGTCGCCCAACCGCGCGGCCGCCCGGCGTGTCGGCACCGTGCCCGCGAGCACATGCCGCGCGATGTCCTTGAGAGAGCGGACCTTCGCCCGCGAGAAGCCCGCCCGCCGCAAGGTGGCTGGGTGCGCGGCCACGACAGCCGCCGGCTTGGGGAAGCGCCCGCTGCCGAAGAGCGCGACGAAGCGCGCGAGGATGGTCCGGGCGGCGCGGCCGTTCAGCTGCTGGTGGGCGACGGCCCGCGTCAGCGCCTCGTAGGGCGAAGACCGGCTGGGCGCGATCCCGCACGGACCGTGGCGGCGGATGAGCCGGCGCATGACGGGGTCGCGCGCGAGATGACGGTGCGCCGCGGTCGTCACGGACGGCGCTCGTCGCGCGACCCCGCGATCGGCGCGCCATCCACGAAGCGGGTGTTGAACATGGCTGCGCCCGCGGGCGACGCGCGGTCGACCCGCACCGGTGTCGCTCCCGACGCCGCTACTTCGGCGACACCGGCCCTGGTAATTCGGTGCGCGGCGGTCCTGGCCATCCGTTCTCTTCCGGCGGAAACTCTAGCCGAAAGCTGGTATCGCAGGCGACGATTTCTCTGAACCTCGCCTGCGGATAGAAGTCGGGAGACACGCCTCCTCGGCGGTGAATTCGTCTCCAACTGGAGACCCGCTCGATCGGCGCTCTGACTAGTTGGCGGAGCGCTGAGCAGCGGCTACCCCAGGGCCCGCAGGGCCACCACCGTGTCGGCCGGCTCCGGGCGCGTCGTGTAGTCTGGATCGACGTCCCGCCAGCGGATGATCCCTTGCCGGTCGATTACGAAGCGTGCCGGCATGGGCAGCGTCCACGAGTCGTCGCCGTTGTGCTTCGGCAAGTCGACGGGGAAGGTCTTGTACAGCTCGATCAGGTCGTCGGGC
>QHRS01000285.1 GCA_003221435.1 Candidatus Rokuibacteriota bacterium | reverse complement strand
GGAGCGAGCGCTGGTTCCCCGATGCGTTCGTCTTCGCGATGCTGGCCGTCGTGGTCGTCGCCATCGGATCCCTCGCGATCGGCGCGCCGCCCCGGGCCGTGATGCTGCAGTTCGGCAAGGGCTTCTGGGACCTGATCCCCTTCACCATGCAGATGGCGCTCATCATCGTCGGCGGCTACGTCGTCGCCAGCTCGCCGCCCGTCGCCCGCCTGATCGAACGGCTCGCGGCCGTGCCGAGGACCGGGCGCGGCGCGGTCGCGTACATCGGGCTCCTGAGCATGCTGACCTCGCTGATCAGCTGGGGCTTCAGCCTGATCTTCAGCGGCCTGCTCGTCCGGGAGCTCGCGCGCCGACGACCGCGCATGGACTATCGCGCCGCCGGTGCAGCCGCCTACCTCGGGGTCGGCAGCATCTGGGCGCTTGGCCTCTCCTCCTCGGCTGCGCAGCTGCAGGCCAACAAGGCGAGCCTGCCGCCTGCGCTGCTGCAGATCACCGGCGTCATCCCGTTCACGGAGACGATCTTCCTCTGGCAGGGCCTGGCCACCGCGCTGGTCCTCCTCGTGGTCTCAGTGGCGATCGCCTACTTCGGGGCACCGTCCGACGCGGCGGCGCGGCCGGCCGAGAGCTTCGGAGTCGTGCTCGATCCGATCCGGAACGACCTCGAGCCGCGCGAGCGCCCGGGCGAATGGCTGGAGTACAGTCCGCTGCTCACGATCCTGATCGCGATTCCGGCCGCCGGGTGGCTCGCGAGCACCTTCACGAGCCAGGGACCGATGACCGCGATCGCGAACCTCAACACCTACAACTTCATCTTCCTGATGGCGGGCTTGCTCCTGCACTGGCGGCCGAGGCGGTTTCTCCAGGCGGTGGCGAGGGCCGTGCCCTCGACCGCGGGCGTGCTGGTCCAGTTCCCGTTCTACGCGAGCATCGCGGCGATCCTCACCGGAGCCAAGGGCCCGGGAGACGTCACGCTCTCGGACTGGCTGGCAAGGATCTTCGTGACCGTGTCCAACGAGCAGACGTTCCCACTGCTCGTGTCGGCGTACTCGGCCGTGCTCGGACTCTTCGTGCCGTCGGGCGGGGGCAAGTGGGTCATCGAGGCGCCGTACGTGATGCAGGCCGCCAACACCCTGCACGTGCACCTCGGCTGGGTGGTCCAGATCTACAACGCCGCCGAAGCGCTGCCGAACCTCGTGAACCCCTTCTGGATGCTGCCGCTGCTCGGCGTGCTCGGCGTCAAGGCCCGGGAACTGGTCGGCTACTCGATCCTGCAGGTCATCGTGCACATCCCGCTCGTGTTCTTCCTCATGTGGCTCCTCGCCCGGACGCTGACGTACCATCCGCCCGTCTTCTCGTAATCGGGGCCGGAGGGATGCAGAAACTCCTAGCGGAAGGTGTGCTTGAGCGCGTCGACGCCCTCGTTGATCGCGTGCGTCGCGTCCTTGACCAGAGACGACGGGAAGCTCGGCTTCTGCACGAGCCGGACTCGTACCTCCGCGGTACGCCCCGCGATCACCCGAATCTCGCGGACCGCGGTCTTGAATCGCGAGTGGCTCACGCGGAGCTTGTAGCTGCCCTCCTTCAGAATCTGGCGAGCCCGGCCCCGATCCCTCGCTATGAGGGTGGTCACGAGCGCGTTCTTGAGCGTGAGGACCTCGATGGTGGCGTCGGGCACAGGCTTGGCCGACCGAGCGTCCTGGACGATCGTGACCACTTCGCCCGTCGAGACGGGCGGCGTGACGGGAGCCGGCGGCGCGAGCTGAACTCGTACCTCCGCAGACTGCCCCGCGATCACCTGAATCTCGCGGAGCGCGGTTCGGAAACGTGAATGGCTCACGCGGAGCTTGTAGCTGCCCTCCTTCAGAGCCAGGCGAGCCCGGCCCTGGTTCAGCGGGGTGAGGGTGGTCACGAGCGCGTCCTTGAGCGTGAGGACTTCGATGGTGGCGTCAGGCACGGGCTTGGCGGACCGAGCGTCCTGGACGATCGTGACCACTTCGCCCGTCGAGACGGGCGACGTGACGGGAAACGGCGGCGCGAGCTGGACTCGTACCTCCGCGGTCTGCCCCGCGATCACCTGAATCTCGCGGACCGCGGTTGCGAACTGCGAATGGCTCACGCGGAGCTTGTAGGTGCCCTCCTTCAGAGCCTGGCGAGCCCGGCCCTGGTCCAGCGGGGTGAGGGTGGTCACGAGCGCGTCCTTGAGCGTGAGGACTTCGATGGTGGCGTCGGGCACGGGCTTGGCCGACCGAGCGTCCTGGACGATCGTGACCATTTCGCCCGTCGAGACGGGTAGCGGCTTGACGGGACGAACGAACGGGTAGAGCGCGCCGCTGATGGAGAGCAACCCGGCCGTGATACCGACGATCGTCCGGAACCACGACAGCTTCGGCAGGATCCCGGCGAAGAGCGGCCTCTTTGGCGGCTCAAGCGGAACAGCGTGAATCAGCTCCGGATCGGGACCGGCTTCGCTCATCCCTTGAGCTTAGCAGGAGACGAGGAGGCGGAACAACGGGGTGACCTCGACCGGGACCGCGAGCGATGCGGATTCCCTTGATGCCCTGCGGAGTTAGCACGCCCTGCCCCTCAGCCGAGGAAGAGGCTCTCGACGTCGACCCGGTCGTCGTTGCCGTGGAACTGAGCGGGTACTCGCTGTGCGGGATGCGCGGCAAGTGCAGCCCATCTGCGTCGCTGGCCCGGGCGCTCCTCGCCGCGACGTACGTCCCGGGGGTGGCTCGGAGGGGGCCTCGGCGGCCCCCCCCGATGATCTAGGCCCCGAGCAACGCCGCGGCCTTGTCGACGTTCGAGACGGCCAGGACGACCGTCGCGCCGGTCTGGGCCGCCGCCGTAGAGTAGACGAACTTGATATTGATCTTCGCCTGCGCGAGCTTCTCCGCGACCTCGGCCATCATGCCGGGCCGGTTCTCGAGGGTCAGAACCAGCACTGGCTCCTCCGCGACCCGATACTTGGCCGCCTCCAGGGCTCCCCTGGCCCCGGCGCGGTCGCTGACGAGCATCCGGATCTTCCCTCGGCCTGCGGTCTCGGCGGCATAAAGGGCGGTGATGTTCACGCCGGCGCTGGCCAGCACGCGACAAATCTTCGCCAGCACGCCGGGCTTCGACTCGAGGTTCAGGACGAGGTGAGTCGCCTTGGGCACGAGGAGTCCTCCTTGTCGGTTGCTGCTCGGTTCAGGCCCTCGACATCCGGCGCGGTCCGCAAACGGGCGCGTGAGCCGGCCGGCGCCTCGACCTACGGTACAAGCGCCTGCGTGCGGCATCAAGGCGCTCGGCACCGCCCGCGGTGAGAAGAGAAACGCTTTGAGCGGCCGGCGCCAAAAGCGTATAAGGTGGGCGAGCCGTGTGACCGCAAGGAGGATGCATGCGCGGAGTCGTCTTCCTGGGAGCGCGAAAGCTCGAGCTACGGGAGTTCCCCGACCCGACGCCGGGGCGCGGTGAGGTGGTCATCGCGATCAGGGCGTCGGGCATGTGCGGCAGCGACCTGCATATGTACCGCGCCGCGGGCAACGCGACCGCCGCTCTCGGTCTGGGCGGCGGCGGCCCCGTGATCGCGGGCCACGAGCCGTGCGGGGTCGTCGCGGCCGTCGGGCCGGGCGTCCCGGAGAGTCAGGCGAGGGTCGGCCAGCGCGTCATGGACCATCACTACCGCGGCTGCGGATCCTGCAAGCACTGCCGCGTCGGCTGGTCGCAGCTCTGTCCCCACGGCATCGTCGTCTACGGCGTGACCGGGCACGGCGGCCACGCGCCCTTCATGACGGTGCCGGCGAGCACGCTCGTGCCCCTCCCCGACGAGCTGAGCTTCGAGGAAGGCGCCACCATCTCGTGCGGGACCGGCACCGCGTACTGGGCCCTGAAGCGCATCGACGTGTCAGGACGCGACACGATCGCGATCTTCGGTCAGGGGCCGGTCGGTCTGAGCGCGACAATGCTCGGGAAGGCGATGGGCGCGCGCGTCCTCGCGGTCGACCTCGCCGCGGAGCGCCGGCAACTCGCGACGGAGCTCGGGGCCGACGCCGTGATCGACCCGCGCGCGGTCGATCCCGTGTCGGCCCTGCGCGAGCTGACCCGCGGCGAAGGTGTCGAGGCCGCCCTGGACTGCACGGGCAACCCCGAGGCGCGGGTGGCGGCCGTCAGAAGCGCGTGCACGTGGGGGCGCGTGTGCTTCGTAGGCGAGGGCGGCACGGTGACCCTCGACGTCAGCCCGGACCTGCTGCGCCGGCAGCTCACCCTCCACGCCTCGTGGACCTTCAGCACCGTCGGTCAGTGGGAATGCGCGCGCTTCGTCGCGGACCGGAAGATCCCGCTCACGCGGCTGCTCACGCACCGCTTCACGCTCGATCAGGCCGCGGAGGCATACCGCCTCTTCGACACGCAGACGACCGGCAAGGGCGTCTTCGTGTTCTGAGACTCGACCGTGACTTCGCGCGTGATGCGGGAGGGGACGTGATCGCGGGTCGGCGACGCTTCCTCACGCTGATGGGCGGCGCGGCCGCCGCGAGTCGGTTCCGCGCGACGCCTGCGTTCGCCCAGCCGGCGCCCGTCAAGATCGGCGTGCTCGTCATCACGAGCGGCATCGCGGCGCCGGTCGGCGAGTCGGGCCAGCGCGGCGTCCGTTGGGCGGCGAACCGCATCAACGCGGCGGGCGGCATCCTCGGGCGAAAGATCGAGCTGGTGATCGAGGAAGAATCGAACCCCAAGGACACGGTCGAGCGCTTCCAGAAGCTCGCGCTCCAGCAGCGGGTCGACGTCATCTCGGGCGGCATCTCCACCGCGGTCGGGCTCGCGCTCGGTCCGGTCGCCGAAGATCTCCAGGCCCTGTGGCTGTCCTGGGACGCGACGACGCAGAAGGGCGTCGAGGAGACGCTGCCGAAGCCGAAGTACGCGTTCCGGAGCGTCGACAACGAGGCCGAGGCCGTGATGGCGGCGCTCCTCACGGTGAAGCACTTCAGAGGGAAGTTCAGGACCGTCGCCGGCATCAACAACGACTACTCGTACGGCCGCGACTGCTGGGCGACGTTCCTCGCAATTCTGAAGAAGCACAACCTCGGCGTGACGCCCGTCGCGGAGCTGTGGCCCAAGCTCGGCACCACCGACTTCACGTCCCACGTCGCGGCGCTCCAGCAGGCCAAGCCGGACCTGATCTTTTCGTCCTTCTGGTCCGGCGACGCGCCCATCCTGCTCAAGCAGGCGCACGCAGCGGGGCTCACCGCCGGCACGAAGCTCGTCTTCTCCACCGCCGGCGGCGTGCACGAGTCGCTCAAGAAGGCGTTCACGCCCGAGGGCATGATCCTCGGCTACAACTCGATGTACTTCGACGCGCCGAACGCGAGCGGGCTCCTCCGCCAGTTCGTCCGCTGGCAGCACGAGACATTCAAGGAGTGGCCGAATTACGAATCCGACCATGCCTACTTCACGATCGTCGCCTACAAGACGGCGGTGGAGCGCGCCGCGAGGGCGATCGGCGGCCGGTGGCCCTCGACCGGGCAGATCATCGAGGCGCTCGAGAGCGTTGAGGTGGAGTCGCTCTCCGGGATGCGGGGCTATCGTTCGTGACGATCGATCCCGTCAGCGTGATGTCGACGCGCGAGATCCAGAAGCCCTCCGGCGTCGGCCTCTACGACTGGATCAACGGCTGGAAGGTCTGAGGGCCGCGCGCTCCTGATCGAGCAGAGCGTCGCGATCGTCCTCGGCGGCGTCTTCCACGCCGCCGTCCTGTTCCTCGTCGCCGCGGGGCTCCAGCTCGTCTTCGGCGTGCAGAAGATCCTGAACCTCGCGTGCGGGTCGTTCTACGCGCTCGGCGCGTACTTCGGCGTCTCCGCGGTCAGGTGGGCGCTCGGCGCCGGGGTTCCGGCGCCGCTGTTCGTCGCCGTGCTGGTCGGCAGCGGCCTCGCGCTCTCGGTGATCGGCCCGCTGATCGAGCGGATCCTCCGCACCATCTACGGCCGCGACGAGAGCCTCCAGCTCCTCCTCACCTTCGCCCTCGTCCTGATGTTCGAAGACGTCATCCGTTTCTTCTGGGGCACGGCGCCCCAGCAGCTCGGCGGGGTCTACCTCGTCTACGGCCAGGTCCACCTCGGGAGCCTGACGATCCCCGTCTACAACCTGATCGTCATCCTCGCCGGCGGCGCGGTCGCGGCGCTGATGGGCTGGGTACTCGCGCGCACCCGCTTCGGGCGCATCGTTCGTGCGACCGCCGAGAACCGCGAGATGAGCGAGGCGCTGGGCGTCGACATCGCGCGCGTCTACGCTCGCGTCTTCACGCTCGGCACCGCGCTCGGCACGGTCGGCGGCGCGCTGGTGATCCCCGCCACCGCGGCGATGACCGGGATGGGGATCGAGTTGATCGTGGAGGCCTTCGCGGTTGTGGTGATCGGCGGGCTCGGGAGCATGCGCGGCGCCTTCGTCGGCGCGCTCATCGTCGGCGTGCTCGAGGCCGTCGCCATCGCGACCTACCCGGAGCTGGAAATGCTCGCCGTCTACGCGATCGTGATCGCGGTCCTCGTCCTGAGACCGGCGGGATTGCTTGGCAAGGCGACGGCATGATCGGCCGGGCCGCGCTCGTCCCCGTCGCCGGGCGCGACTACTACGCAACGCTGATGCTCCCCTTCTTCGGCTACGGCATCGCGCTGCTCGGGTTGAACCTCCTCTTCGGCTACGCGGGGCTCCTCTCGTTCGGCCACGCGCTCTTCGTCGCGGTCGGGGCCTACACCGCGGCCACGCTCACCAGCGGCTTCGGCCTCCTTCACTTCGAGCTGATCCTGCTCGCCTCCGCCCTCGTGGCGCTGCTGGCCGCGATCCCGGTCGGGCTCCTCTGCGTCCGCTACGTCCGCATCTACTTCGGCATGCTGACGCTCGCGTTCGGAATGCTCTTCTACTCGTTCCTCTACAAGTTCTACAACCTGACCGGGGGCGACGAGGGAATCCGCATGCTGCGCCCGAAGCTCCTGGGCGCGGCCTTCGGCAATCTCGACAAGGTGGGATTCCTCACGGGCCCCTACTATTACTACTCGCTCGCGCTGCTCGTCGTGGCGACGGCGGTGATGTGGCGCATCGTGCGCTCGCCGTTCGGCCTCTGCCTCCGCGCGATCCGTGAGAACCCGGAGAAGGCGGAGTGCGTCGGCGTGAGCGTCCGGCGCTACCGGCTCTACGCGTTCCTGATCGCCGCCGTCTTCGGCGCCGTCGGCGGCACGCTGCTCGCGGTGCCGACGGGGCTGGCCGATCCGCTCCTCGCCTACTGGACGCATTCCGGCAACCTGGTGTTCATGCTGCTCCTGGGCGGTTTCGCCAACTTCTTCGGCCCGATCCTCGGCGCGTTCGTCTTCATCTTCC
>QHRS01000280.1 GCA_003221435.1 Candidatus Rokuibacteriota bacterium | reverse complement strand
GACCGGGGCGCCCTACCGAAAGGACGCGGTAGAGGCCGACATGCACCCGAATGAAGATTGGCTAACCGGGTCCGCGACAGGGTTGCGTCTCTAAGGCGAGTCTTCGCCGTGACGCTCGCGGCCGCTGGGGTCGTGGTCGTGATAGCACCGGCTCAGGCGGCCGATACCGCTGAGCGTAAGCAGCGCCACACCCTCTTCGTCGGCGTCGACACAAGCGGTTCGTTCCGTCATGCCGGGTACGAGGACGCCATGACGTTCCTGGCGTATTACCTCTACGGCCATGTCAACGAGCTGGGTGGGCTGGCGAGAACCAGAGACCTGTTCGTCGCAGCGATCGGCGGCAAAGACAGCAATGAGCCGAAGGCGTTTCGCCCGATCCACGACTTCGCGGGAAAGAACATCGTGCAGATCGAGGTGGACCTGAGACGGTGGTTCCCGCCCACCGACCCCCTCACGGACTTCAACGCGTTCTTCCGCCAGGCCGCGCGTATCGCAAAGGAACGGAACCTGGTCCTCACCCCGATCACGATCATGGTGGTGAGCGATGGCATCCCCGATGTTCCCGGCGTCAAGCCCGGCGCCCCCGGCTCATCTATGCGAGCCCCAAGGTCGGCGACCACTGGCGAAGGCTCATCCCGCGTCAGCGCGTGCGGTTCTGGGCTGTCGAGCGCGAAGTGATGATAGGCTGGCGCGCGCAGGTGCGACCTGATGCCGATCCCGTCAGCCAGGACCAGTTATGGAAGTGGGTACGGGACAACGTCGACTACCGCGTGCGCGCTCGAGGACTCTAAAGCCGCCAGGTCAGCTCACGCCGACGGGCATAATTTCGGGCATAGCAGGCCAGGTCCTCGCTTGACGCTCGCTCGGTAAGCCGTGAGAATTCCAGTACGCGCCTGTAGCTCAGCTGGATAGAGCATCGGACTTCTAATCCGAGGGTCGCAGGTTCGACTCCTGCCAGGCGCACCACCAAATCAGGGGGCTGCGGAGCCACGAGGGCCTGCGGGCCGGGCGGCACGACAGGCGGTCCCGACGGAACGGGTACGTTAGGATAGGTGTACGGGCACGGAGATGCCGCTTGGCCGACGAAGACAAGGAGAGTAATCCCGCGACGCCCGACGACGCGGCGACGGTCGAACGGCTCATCAGGCAGTTGCGGCGCGCCAATCCACTTCGCGCCGCTCGACCGCCGGCCCAGGCGGCTGCTGCGCCGCGCTTCGATCCACCCCGCGTCGACGCAGCGCCTCCCCCGCCTGACGCAGCACCGCTCCCGCCTAAGGCTCCTACGCCCGCGGGGGCGGCTGCTGCGCCGCGCTTCGACCGACCCCGCGTCAACGCAGCGCCTCCCCCGCGTGACGCAGCGCCTTTCCCGCCTGAGGCCCCTACGCCTGCGCGGACGGGGCGGGCAGGGATCTGGGCCCGGGTGGGCCTCGGCGTCCTCCTTGGTGTCGCGCTCACGCAATGGCCTTATGGGCGCGCCTGCGGTGGATTGCTCCTCTTGTATCTGATCGCGGCCGTGACTCTGATCGTGGCCGGCGTGTGGGCCGCCCTGGGCTCGTGGAAGGGTCGACTAGGCTTCGCCCACGTTGTCTCCCTGGCCCTCATCCTCTTGGGCTTGGCGCTCACTGCCCGCGAGGTTCTGCCCCGCGTCGGGTACGCGAGGACGCCGGCCCCGTGGCGATGTGCAGCCGCTCCGCTGGGAGGTTCCTCAGTCACCTGATCCCGCAGCAGCTCGACCTCGCCGGCCCCGATCCGCCTTTCGGAAATTTGGACAAGCGGGGGAGAAGGCTTAGCATCGTCTCCGTGCTCACTCTCTCACCAACGCCTCGAGGCGCGGAGGAGGTTCGAAATGAAGCGCAATCTGATTTCGCTGGCAATGGTGATCGCGATCCTCGGGATGGGGTTGGGACTCCGTCCCCTCAGCGCGGCCGAATACAGGAGCGAGTCTCCAGGCGACCGCGTCGCGGGAAGCGCCGCGGGAGCCGGCGAGGATACGACGGCGAAGGTCAGAATCGAGGCGACGTCCGTCGGTCTCGGCCTCGGCGTCACGTGGGGCGACGGTGTCCTCGAGTACCGCGGGAAGCAGTACAGGTTCTCAGTGAGGGGATTCAGCGTCGGGGACGTCGGCGTGGCGAAGGCGTCCGCGAAGGGCAAGGTCTACAACCTGCACAAGGTGGAGGACTTCACGGGGCGGTTCGTCGCGGCGGTCGCAGGGCTCGCGGTCGGAGGCGGCGCCAGCGCGGCGGCCATGACGAACCAGAACGACGTCCGCATGGTTCTCACCTCGACAATGCAGGGAATCAACGTCTCGCTCGCGCAGTCGGGTCTCGCCATCACTCTGGATGACGAATCGCGCGTCAGACGGAACGTCCAGGTGAACACGAGCGGCAGTGATGCGGCGCCGGTCCTTCACCCCGAACCCGGGCGGTGAACGAGGGTCCACTCCAGCCCGCGGGCGTCCCACTCGAACCGAATTGACAGGCGGCGGGGAGCGGCATAGCATTCCCGCCGCCATCTCTTTTTTGGCGAGAAAGAGGCCCTCCATATGAGAAGGCTAGTCAGCCTCGTTGTGTCCGCTGCTGTCGCACTCTCCGCCGCGATTACCTGGGCGGAGACGCTGCCCTCCGCTCGGCCAGAGCAGGTGGGGCTCTCTTCGGAACGCCTCGACCGTGTCGGCCAGATCCTTCGCAGCGAGATAGAGAAGGGGAAGCTCCCCGGCGCGGTCGCGCTGGTCGCCCGCAAGGGCCGGATCGCGTACTTCGAGAGCTTCGGCCTGCTGGACCCCGCGACCGGGACCCCGATGACGAGGGAGGCCATCTTCCGTATCTACTCGATGACGAAGCCCCTCGTCTCGGTCGCGGCGATGATCCTCTTGGAGGACGGCCGGGCCGTCCTCACCGACCCCGTCTCGAAGTTTCTCCCGCCGCTCGCCAAGCTTCAGGTGAGTCTTCAAAAGGTCGCGCCCGTCTCCGGCAAGGTGGCCTACACGATGGTGCCCGCCGACCGCGAGATGACGATCCAGGACCTCCTCCGGCACACCTCGGGCCTCGCCTACGGCGAACTGACGGCGAACGCCGCGGTGAAGGAGGCCTACGTAAAGGCCGGGCTCGCCCCGTCGAACGGTCTCCCGTTCGACATCAGATGCTTGATTGCTTCCGAGGAGGTCGAGCGGCTCGCGACAGTCCCGCTTGCGCATCAGCCCGGGACGGTGTGGGAGTACGGCCTGTCCACAGACGTGCTCGGCCGCGTGGTCGAGGCAATCTCCGGCATGCCGCTCGGGCGGCTCCTCGAGGAGCGTCTGTTCGTGCCACTCAAGATGATCGACTCGGGGTTCTTCGTCCCAACGGACAAGCTTGCGAGGCTGGCCCAGCCGTTTCCGGCCGATCCGGCGACCGGTAATCCAATCA